>JBPPMG010000417.1:0-16442 GCA_051305935.1 Thermoanaerobaculia bacterium | reverse complement strand
TAGGCCTCGTTCTCTGGGAGATCGTGACAGGCCGGAGACTCTTCGACGGAGCGACCCTCGACGAGCTTCGCCGGCAGCACGGGGCCCCCAAAGGCCGTCCCTCGTTCTTCGCAAGCGATCTCGACCCGATGGTCGAGACGCTGATTCTCGAGTGCCTCTCCGAGCCGCCCGCCGAACGACCTCGATCGGCGCATCAACTCCTCGATTCGCTCCCGGGCTCCGTGAGCGCGCAGTCGCCACCGTCGACGGCCTCGGCGCGCACACCGAAGCGCAGCTCGAGCGACCGGGAGAAGTCCGTCGCCTCGATTGCGGTCCTCCCGTTCGAAGACCTCAGCGGCGGCGACGACGACTCCTTCGCGGTCGGGCTCGCCGAGGAGATCATCGGCGACCTCGGCAGGATCAAGTCGCTGCGCGTGATCGCGCGCGGCTCGGTCATGCGATTCAAGGGCGCTCAGTCGTGCCGTCCCGTCGCGCTCGAGCTCGGCGTCGCCTACGTGCTCACGGGGAGCGTTCGCAAGGCCGGCAACCAGCTTCGCGTCACCGCGAATCTTGTCGAAGGGAGCTCCGAATCGATCGTCTGGTCGGAGAAATTCAAGGGGACGCTCGACGACATCTTCGACATCCAGGAACAGATCGCGAAGACGATCGCAGAGCAACTTGCAATCGAGCTCAGCGCAGGGGAAGCAGCGGGACTCGCCGAACGTCCGATCGATGACCCGATCGTGTACGAGCTCTATCTTCGCGCACGCGACCGGATCTGGACCTTCAGCGAGGAGGGGCTCGACCGTGCGGTCTTCGAGCTCGAGAGCGGGCTCGAGCGGGCGCCCGACAACGTTCTGCTTCTCGCGGCGCTCGCGACTGCATGGTGGCAGTACTTCAATGCAGGGATACGTCCAGTCGAAGAGAACCTGCAGAGGGCGGAGGCGATCGCGGCTCGAATTTTCGAGCTCGATGCCGACTCGCACCATGGCCATAGAGTTCTCGGGTTCGTGGCCGGCGCGCGCGGCAATATCGAGGGATCGCTCCGCCACCTGGCCACGGTCGTCGAGCGCCATCCGAATGACACCGAGGCGCGCGTGTGGCTCGCCAGCATGTATACGCTGTCCGGGCTGAACGACTTCGCCAGGCCGCATGTGAAGCACCTTGCAGAGATCGATCCGCTCGGAGCACTGAGCCAGTGGCCCCCGATTTTCGAATGCTGGTTCGGCGGCGAGTTCGAGGCGGCTGCGCAATTGACCCGGAAAGCCGCGGAGATCATGGGACAGGAGCTCGTCACGAGCACGCATCTCTGGGCCTTGTGCACGCTCGCGCGCCGCCCGGACGAGGCAGCTCTCGTAGCGACGCTTCTCGATCGGTCCGACTCGAACGCCTTCTTCCTCGATCTCTACCGGTTTCTCAGGAGCTCGCTCGAGGGACGCCGCGATGACGCGCTCGCGATTGTGCCGCGTCTGGAGGAAGGGGCGCGTCACGATCTCCAATACTCGATGCAGGTGGCCGAAGGCTACGCGATGCTGCGTGAGAACGACACGGCGATCGAGTGGCTCGAGAACGCCGTCGACCGAGGATTCCTGGCCAGCGAGTTCCTCGCGCGGCACGACTGGTTTCTCGCCGGGCTCCGGGGTGATGCGCGGTTCATGGCGCTGCTCGATCGGATCACGCGCGAACGCGATGCGCTCCGTGCGAGCCTGACGGCGGCGGGAATCACGGTGGGGGGCAGGGCTAAACAGTAGCCGTTCTGCAATGACCTTCCGCCCCGCGCTCGACGGCGGCGACGACCGGTTGTGCCGCAGTGTCCGTTTCCGCGGCCCCGAGCCTCTGGTGTTCGAGCCGGACACCGGCTCGTAACCGGCGACCGGAACCCGCTCGCGTACAATCTCGCGCCGGAGGTCTGTCATGCTCGTCCGTGCGCTCCTTCTCTCATTCACGCTGTCTCTGTGCGCTGCCTTTGCCGCTGCCGAAGAACCGCTCGCCCGGCTTCTGCGCCAGCCCGATATCGGCGGCACTCGGATCGCGTTCGTCTACGCGGGCGACATCTGGGTCGTCGACGCGACTGGCGGAGTGGCGAGGAGGCTGACCTCCCACGAGGGGATGGAGCTCTTCCCGAAGTTCTCTCCGGACGGGCGCTGGATCGCCTTTTCGGGCGAGTACGGCGGAACGCGCCAGGTCCACGTGATCAGCGCCGATGGCGGCGAGCCGCGCCAGTTGACCTTCTACAACGACGTCGGTGCGATGCCGCCGCGCGGCGGGTTCGACCATCGCGTTCTCGGTTGGACTCCCGACGGGAAGAACATCCTGTTCAACGCGAACAGGTTGCCGTGGAGCGAACGGATGGGGAGGCCTTACATCGTGCCGGTCGCGGGAGGCATGGAGACTCCACTCGAGATTCCGGAGGGAGGGAGCGGGACGTTTTCGCCAGACGGGACGAGGTACGTCTACACGCCCATCGAGCGCGAGTTTCGCACCTGGAAGCGCTATCGCGGCGGACGCGCGCAGGATGTCTGGATCTACGACTTCACGAAACATGCTTCGGAGAAGATCACCGACTGGCTCGGGACCGACAACATGCCGGTCTGGCTCGACGATACGATCTACTTCACCTCCGACCGCGAGCGAACGCTCAATCTCTTCGCGTACGACACGAAGTCGAAGCAGACGCGCAAGTTGACGAGCCACGCCGACTACGACGTGCTCTGGCCGAGCGGCGGCCGAGGCGGCGTGGTCTACGAGTGCGGCGGATACATCTACCGGTTCGATCCGGCATCGGGATCGTCGGCTCGCGTTCCAATCCGCGTGTTCGGTGACTTCGAGGCAACGATCCCGTACTTCAAGAACGTTGTTGGTGACATCGAGTCGTTCGACGTTTCGCCGAGCGGCGCGCGCGCGATCGTCGTCGCGCGAGGCGAGGTATTTACCGTTCCGGCGAAAGACGGAAACATCCGAAACGTCACGCAGTCGTCAGGGGTTCGCGAGCGCGATGCGTCGTGGTCTCCCGACGGCAAGTGGATCGCCTACCTGAGCGATCGGACGGGCGAGTACGAGATTTTCGTGCGGCCGGCGGACGGAAGCGGCAGCGAGCGTCGAGTGACGACGGACGGCAGCATCTGGCGATTCGCGCCCCGCTGGTCGCCCGACGGCACGAAACTCGCGTATGCCGACAAGGACCTTAGGCTTCGCATCGTCGTTGTCGCGACAGGAAAAACGACGGACGTCGACAGGGGAAGCTACGGGAACATCACGCACTATCGTTGGTCGCCGGACGGACGGTGGATCGCCTACTCGAAGGAAGTCGAGACGCGGCTTTCGGCACTCTTTGTCCACGAGCTGGCGTCCGCGAAGACGACGCGGCTGACGTCGGGCTCCACGAACGACCGCGAACCGGTGTTCGACCCGAAGGGGCGCTATCTCTATTTCCTGTCGGATCGCGACTTCAACCTGCGGTTCAGCAGCTACGAATTCGACTACCACTATGCCGACGCGACACGCGTCTACTTCGCGCTGCTTACGAAGAAGACTCCGGCACCGCTCCTGCCGAAGAGCGACGAGGAGGCAGCCGCGGCCGCGGAGACGAAGAAAGACGACGGGAAGCCCGGCGACAAGGAGACGAAGGACGCCCAACCCTCCGGCGCGGCGAACGTCGCGATCGACTTCGACGGCTTCGAGGCGCGCGTGAAGGCGGTGCCCGGTTCCTCGGGGAATTACGCGCAACTCTCGGCGACGGCCGACGGGCCACTCTATCTCGCTGGCGACCAGGGCTCGCGCCGCCTTGCGCTCTACAACTTCGAGCAGCGCAAGGAAGAAACGGTACTCGATGGCGTCAACGGCTACGCGCTCTCGTCGAAGGGAGACAAGCTCGCCTACCGGAAAGGGACCGAATACGGAATTGCGGAGGCGAAAGGGGGACAGAGCGGGACAAAACTTGCCCTCGAGCGCCTCGAGATGAAGATCGTGCCGCGCGAGGAGTGGGCCCAGATCTTCACCGACGGCTGGCGCCTTCTTCGCGACTGGTTCTACGACCCGAAGATGCACGGGCTCGACTGGAACCTGATGCGCGAGCGCTACGGCGCGCTCGTCCCGCATGTCGCGCACCGTGCCGACCTCGACTTCATCTTCGGCGAGCTCGGCGGCGAGCTCAACGCGGGACATGTTTACGTGGCGTGGGGAGATTTCCCGAAGCCGACGCGCCGCGACGGCGGATTGCTCGGCGCGGAGGTCACCGGTGATCCGTCGGGCCATTTCAGGATCGGAAAGATCTTCCCGGGAGAGAACTGGCACGAGGGCTTCCGCTCGCCGCTCACCGAGCCCGGCGTGTCGGTCGCCAGCGGCGACTACATCCTCGCGATCGATGGAGTGAGCACGAAGGGAGTCGACAACGTCTACCGCCTGCTGGAGAACAAGGGCGGCCAGGTCGTGACGCTCCTGGTAAACAGCAGACCTGACCCCTCGGGAGCGCGTCAGGAGAAAGTTCGCACGATCACGCGGGAGACGAATCTCCGTTATCTCGACTGGGTGCAGTCGCGCCGCGCGATGGTCGAGAAGGCGTCGAACGGACGCATCGGCTACATCCACCTTCCCAACACCGCCGTCGAAGGGAACCGCGAGCTGTTCAAGCACTTCTACCCGCAGGCCGGGAAGGAAGCACTCATCATCGACGACCGGTACAACGGTGGCGGATTCATCCCCGACCGGATGATCGAGCTGCTTGACCGCCCGGTGCTCAGCTACTGGGCACGCCGCGGCGTGCAGCCCGACCAGACGCCTGGGTTCGCCCATCAGGGGCCGAAGGTCACGCTGATGAACGGCTACTCGGCCTCGGGTGGCGACGCTTTCCCGTACTACTTCAAGAAGCGTGGCCTGGGGAGGCTGATCGGCACGCGGACGTGGGGCGGGCTGATCGGTCTCTCCGGCAATCCCGACTTCGTCGACGGAGGCGGGATTAGCGTTCCCGAGTTCCGTTTCTTCGATACCGAGGGGATGTGGGCGGTCGAGAATTACGGTGTCGAGCCCGATATCGAGGTCGTCGATCTACCGGAACTGGTCGTGAAGGGCGGCGATCCGTCGCTCGAGAAAGCGGTCGAAGTGCTGCTCGAAGAGCTCGCGAAGTCACCGCGAAAGCCGCTCGTAATTCCGACGCCGCCAGATGAATCGAAGTGAGGGAGGCGAGAGGCAGGCCAGAGGTCAAAGGTCAAAGCAGGCGGGAGAGGCGAGAGGCGATGAGCAGGCGAGGGCCGTCCGACGAGATCCGCGCGGCGTCGCGAAGCGACGCAGGATCGGTAGCCCCCGGCTTCAGCCGGGGGTGAGGCCACGGGAGAGATGTGCCGCGCCGCGTAGCGGCGCAGGATGCGATTCGCGCGCCCGGCCTTCGCGATCACCGTCGTGCCGATCTTGCGCCGCCATGCGGCGCGTCTCATCGATCGCGGACCGCGCTACCCCCGGCTGAAGCCGGGGGCTACCGATCCTTCGGCGCTACGCGCCGAAGAAGCCGAATGTTCAATACCGAGCAATCATTACACTCGCCTAACAACCAACAACGAACGACTAACAACTAACAACCAACAACTCCCCCATCACTCTCGAAACCCGACGGCGATGTCGTCCATCGACAGGAGGCCCGGGCGGGCGAAGAGGATTCGGGGAATTGCGTTCACGACCATTGCCGCGGTCGCGCGGTCGCCGTGAATGCCGCTGCGAATCGTCGCGGAGACGTCGGGGAGACCGTGGATCTCGATCGTGTCGGCGGGGTCCTTCGCGCCGACGTACATTCGGATTTCGAGCCGGAGCTCGACGCCTGAAGTCGACGTGGCGGTGATCGACTGGTCGATGCCGGCGATTTCCCCGGGCTCGACGGTCAGGAAATCGGTCAGCACGCGCTCCTCGGCGACGACCGGCTCGATCGTCTCCTCGGAAATTCGTGCGAGGTCGAGGTTCATGCCATTGGCGAGCATCGTCAGCGACTCGCGAAGGCCCATGTGCCGGATGTTCCCTTCCACGACGCCCTTCTTGAATTGTTCTCGTGAAAGCCCCGCGCCGATCTTGCGTTGCAGCGGCTCGCGCCGAAGGGACGCGTTCACCACGCGCCTCACCTCGATCGAGCTCACTGTCTGGCAGGCGGCGCTGAGCGTCAGGGGCAGTTTGTCCATCACGAACCCGGGATTCACGCCGGTGCCGAGGAGCGCGACGCCGTGAGATCGCGCCGCGAGCTGGAGCGACTCGCGGATCTCGGGGTCGAGTGGGAAGGAGAGCTCCTCGCAGGTCGAGATGACGTGGCAGCCGCGCTCCATCAGCGCGCGCAACTGCGGCTCGACCGCGATCAGGTGGGAGCCGGTCGTGTGACAGACGACTTCGGGGCGTCCTGCGAGCTCGGGTGTGACGGCGATTCCCGCGAGTCTGCCCAGGCCGATCAACTCGCCGACGTCGTGCCCGATCTTCGCAGGGTCGTTGTCGACCGCGCCAACCACCGTGATCCAGGGCTTCTCCAGCATGAGGCGAAGAATTTCCGCGCCGATCGGTCCGATGCCGTACTGCGCGACCGAGATGGTCTGCATGTGATGGTGCATATCGAGTCTCCGGTCGGAGATTCTAGCGGGGATTGCCGTGCATGGACGCGATCCGGATCACAGTCCCGCGTGGGCGGGAGCAGGGCGAGGTACGACGCCGGCTCCCTGAAGCACGCGGCGCTCCGAGCGTGCTTGCCTCGTTCGGCGAGGTCGACGGCGACGGACACTGCGGCGGGAAACGCGGATGGGGGCTGGCGAGGGTATCATCGAAGCACGAGAGTGATGGAAGGCGGAGAAACGATGGCGACGAGATACGGTGGCCAGGGAAGGGTATCCACGAAGGCGAAACTCGCGGACGAGTTGGTGATTCTCGGCACGGTGCTGGTAATTGCGCGGGAGCGTTCGGGGATCAAGCAGAGCGACATCGCGGCGAAGCTCGGAGTGCCGGCATCGTGGCTTTCCAAGGTGGAGAGCGGTTCGCGGCGTCTTGACGTGATCGAGCTGATCCAGATCGCCGAAGCGATGGAGATCGACGCCGGCGAGCTCATCGGCGAGATCCGGATGGCGCTGCTCACCAGGGGAGCCGCGAAGATGTGAGGGCGGGGTGACGCCATCGCCAACCCTGTCGCCGCTCACGCGGCTCTGCGAATTTGCGCCGTCCGTTCCCCAGCGCTAACGCGCTGGGCTATCCAGAATGCGGCCGCTACCGCGGCCGCGGAGGGAAGCACCTCGCGTCGCCAGCGATCGCTCACACTCAGTACTCAGTACTCGTCTAACAACTAACAACTAACAACTAACAACTAACAACGCTCCCCACTAAGAAAACAGCTCCCTCTGCGGCGGCTCCTCGCTGGCGCCGAAGTTCGACAGGCCGACGCCGACGAGGCGATAGCGTGTTCCCTCGCCGAACTCGAACCGGTCGAGCAGTTCCCGTGCCACGGCGAACAACTCCTCGGCCGACGCCGGAGGCACTGCGAGTGTCGTCCGGCGCGTCGCGGTGCGGAAGTCCGCGGCGCGCAGCTTGACGGTGACTGTGCGCCCCGCGAGCCCCTTCCGGTCCAGCCGCTCCCAGAAGCGAGGAACGGCCGTGTGTAGCTCGCTCGCGATCTCTTCGAGGGTCAGGTCTCGAGCAAAGGTGTTTTCGATCGAGACAGACTTCGTTTCGTGCTCGGCGATGACGGGACTGTTGTCGATTCCCTGCGCGAGCTCGCGCAGCCGGTGGCCGAACGCTCCGAGGCGGCGAACGAGCTCTTCCTCACTCCGCGTGCGAACGTCTCCGATCGTCGCGATTCCCATCTCCGTGAGGACCGACTCCGTGGCCGGGCCGACCCCGGGGATCTTTCCGACCGGGAGCGGAACCAGAAACGCGTCGACCTGAGAAGGACGAATGACGAAGAGACCGTCGGGCTTTTTCCAATCCGATGCAATCTTGGCGAGGAACTTGTTCGGAGCGACTCCTGCCGACGCGGTGAGACCGGTCTCGTCGCGGATTTCCCCGCGAATCGCCTTGGCGGTCTCCGTGGCGGTGGGGATACCGGTGAGCTCGACGGTGACGTCGAGGTAGGCCTCGTCGAGCGAGAGAAACTCGACGAGCGACGTGTGCCGGCGGAAGATCTCGCCGACCTGCGTCGATACGGTGCGGTACTTCTCGAAGTTCGGCTTCACGAAGACGCCCTCGGGGCAGAGCTTGCGCGCGCGGAGCGCGGGGATCGCCGAGCGGACACCGAAGCGCCTCGCCTCGTACGACGCCGCGCAGACGACACTGCGCGGCCCCTCCCAGGCGACGATCACCGGACGGCCGCGGAGCAACGGGTCGTCGCGCTGCTCGACCGACGCGTAGAACGCGTCCATGTCGACGTGGAGGATCTTCCGCGTCGGCGGCGATGCCTCCGTCTCCTCGTACCGATCGATCATGGTCTGACCTGCGCTAATGTATCCTTTCCGAAAGGTCCCGAGGCGATGTCCGCGCTATCCATGATTCCGACTCCCGCGTTCATCGTCGATCGAGGAATCGCGAAAGCGAACTGTGACCGGATGCGTGCGAAGGCCCTGCTCGCCGGGGTCGTCTTCCGTCCCCACGTGAAGACGCACAAGACGATCGAGGGCGCGCGCCTGCAGCACGGAGCGTCCGAAGGGCCGATCACCGTCTCGACACTCGCCGAAGCAGAGTTTTTTGCGAAAGGCGGCTTCGACGACATCACCTGGGCCGTTCCCGTGGCGTCGGCGAAGCTCCAGCGCTGCCTCGCGATCGCGAAGCGGGCGCGTCTCATCCTGCTCGTCGATCACCCCTCCGCGGTTGCCGCGCTTTCGGAGTTCGCGGCGTCGAATCAGGTCGATCTCGACGTGATGCTCAAGGTCGACTGCGGCTATCACCGCGCGGGCGTCGATCCCGACGCGGCGGAGAGCGTTGCGCTCGCGCTCTCGATCGCGCGCGCGCCGCGACTTCGCCTTCGCGGGCTGCTGACCCACGCCGGACACTCGTACGGCGCGCGGAACGAGGAGGGGATCAGGCGGATCGCGCTCGACGAAGCCAGCGCGGTGCGCCGTCTCGCCGCCACGCTCGAGGGGGAGGGGATCAACGGGCTTCTCCGGAGCGTCGGCTCGACGCCGACGATGTCGGTGGCGCCGATCGAAGGAGTCGACGAGATCCGCCCCGGCAACTATGTTTTCTACGACGCGTTCCAGGCGGCGATCGGATCGTGCCGGCTCTCGGATTGCGCCGCGTTCGTAGTGACGACGGTAATCGGAGTCAGCAGCGTGCGCGGCGAGTGTCTCGTCGACGCGGGCGCGCTGGCGCTGTCGAAGGACCAGGGGCCGGTCCACGTCGATGCCGAGTTCGGGTATGGCGTCGTCTGCCGCCTCGACGGCGTCCCGTTGCCGGCGCGCCTCGTTTCGCTCTCGCAGGAGCACGGCATCGTTCGCTGGAAGGATCGGACCGTCGGCGCCGCGATCGGGGACAGGTTGCGCATCGTCCCCAACCACTCCTGCCTCACCGCGGCGCTTTACGACCGCTATCACGTTCTCGAGGACGGGACGATCGATGAGGAGTGGCGTCCCTGCCGAGGCTGGTAACTCGGCCTCATGTATCATTCGATCGGCCCGACCTTGTCTATGATCGCTCCGCGTCCCGACGATGAAACCGAAAGGCTGAAGTCCCTCCACCAGCTTCGGGTGCTCGACACCGCACGCGAAGATCGATTCGACCGCATCACGAGGCTTGCCTGCCGCGTGTTCGACGCCCCGGTCTCGACCCTCGGATTCGTCGATGCGGAACGGCTCTGGTTCAAGTCGGTACACGGGTTCGCGTTGCGCGAGGTGACACGCGACGGATCGTTCTGCGCGCACACGATTCTGGGCGACGAGCCTCTCGTGGTTCCTGACACGAGGACCGATCCGCTCTGGGCGGAGTTTCCGACGGTCCGTGGTGAGCCGCATATCCGCTTTTACATGGGTCAGGCGATCCACGCCGCCGACGGGCGGCGGGTCGGGAGCCTGTGTGTGGTCGACTATCGACCGCATTCGGTTTCGGCGGCCGACGTCCAGACGTTCTGCGACCTTTCCGGATGGGCGCAGACCGAACTGCTCCTCCCGCGATCGAGGAGCTCCCAACTCGAGGTGGTCTTCGAGCGGGAGAGGCTCGAAGCTCACCCGAGGGTCGATTCGGTCACGCGCTTCTGGCGCGCGGCGGCGATCCGCGAAGTTCTCGATCGCGAAATTTCCAGGGCGAAGCACGAGAAGCTGCCCGTGGGGCTGATGCTGGTCGGCATCGACGGTGCCGAGCGCACAGCGGTCAGGCAGGGACGGATTCGAGGAGACCTGGTGCTCTCGGAGGTCTCTCACGCGGTCAGGATGGCCGTGAGGCCGTACGACTCGCTCGGGCGCTGGGGAGAGAACGAGTTTCTGGTCGTGCTTCCCGGCGCTGATCTCGCACGCGCGGCAGTCGCGGCGGAGAGGATCCGGCAGGCGCGCGCGCTTTCTCGCGTCGAGACGTCGTCAGGCCCTGTGCGTGCCACGATCACGATCGCGGTCGGTTCCTCTTCGGACGACATCGACGCGAGCGCCGAGCAACTCCTTGCCGCCGTGACCGAGGCGCTGAGGCTCGCGCGAGAAAGCGGAGGCAACCGAACGCGCCTCGCGTCGATGAGCAGAAGGTGAAGCAGGGCAAAGGCGGGAAGCAGGTCAAAGGCGGGAAGCAGGTCAAAGGCCAAGGGCCAAAGGTCAAAGGTCATAGCAAGCTGGAGGCGGGGTTGATTGCGCGCTTGGGGGTTAGGCGGCTACGCGTAGCGACGGCCGAGTTTAGTGCCTGGTCGAAGACGGGGGAATGGGTTTCGAGCCTCGAAATGCGTCGCCTAGCGACGGCCGAACTTAGCCCCCGGTCGAAGACCGGGGGAATCGACGGCGACGAAGAAACAATGCGCGCCCCGGAGGGGCGCCTGAACGAAGGATCGACGATGAAACGAATCACGACACTCGCGATTGCGGCCGCACTCACCTTCGCCTGCGCGAAACAGGAGGCGCCCGCTCCGGCGGCCGGAACCTCTTCGCCGCCCACCGAAACCGTGGCAGCCGCTCCGCTCACCCCGGAAGAGGAAGTGAAGGCGTGGCGCGATAGAAGGTTCGCAAGCCTGTCGAAGGACGACAGCTGGCTCACGCTCGTGGGGCTCGCCTGGCTCGGTGAAGGTGACAACAGCGTCGGCTCGGATTCGAAGAGCGTCGTGGCGCTGCCTGAAGGGAAGGCCGCGGCGAGCGTCGGGACGATCCGGCTCGCGAAGGGAGTCGCGACGTTTCATCCCGCGACCGACTCCGGCCTGACTCTCGACGGGAAGCCGCTGACCTCGGTGGTCGAGATGAAGCCCGACACGTCTGGTGCCCCCACCGTGCTTTTCAGCGGGCCGGTTCGTTTCTACGTCATCGAGCGGGGTGGGAAACTCGGTGTTCGCGTCAAAGACAGCGAGAGCGCGGCGAAGAAGAGCTTCACGGGGATCGAGAGCTATCCGATCGATCCGAAGTGGCGCTTCGAGGCGCGCTTCGAGAAATACGATCCGCCCAGGCAGATCCCGATCACGAACGTCCTTGGCCAGACGGAGCCGCAGCCGTGCCCTGGCGCGATCGTCTTCGACGTCGACGGAAAGGAATACCGCCTCGAGCCGATACTCGAAGGGGACGATCCCGATTTCTTCGTGATCTTCGGCGACACCACAAACCGGACGACGACTTACGGCGCGGGACGCTTCCTGTACACCGCCCCGCCCGGCCCTGACGGCAAGGTGATCCTCGACTTCAACAAGGCGTATAACCCGCCGTGCGTCTTTTCCCCGTTCGCTACCTGTCCGCTTCCACCGAAGCAGAACAAGCTCCCGATCGCGATCGAGGCAGGGGAGAAGCGGTGGGAGGGGGGACACTGAGGTCGCGTGGAGGCACCGGTGTGGTGGTGCGGGTTGTTAGTTGTTAGTTTTTAGTTGTTAGACGAGCATGGCGATGCCGCGGTTGAGCTTTCTGTCTCGGCTGTCGCCCGCGAACACCGAGACAACCCAAGAGATTGACACCGAACCGCTCCGGACCATGCGCACTCAGCACCCAACATGTCTAACAACTAACAACTAACAACTCCCCCACAACGATGGACGACACGCACGAACGCGCCGAACGTGCCGGCCGGGCCGGCCGCTGGATGATCATCGCCGCGGCGATCCTCTGGTCGACCGGAGGGATCGGCATCAAGGCGGTGTCGAACGGGCCGCTCGAGGTGGCGTGTCTGCGGTCGGTCGTCGCGGCCGTCGCGTTGTTCGCAATTTTTCGCCCGCGCGTTCCGAAGCTCACTCCAGCATTTTTCGTCACGCTCGTCAGCTACGCCGGGTGCCTGATCTGCTTCGTCACCGCGACGAAGTGGACGACTGCGGCGAACGCGATCTTCATTCAGTACAGCGGCATCGTCTGGGTGATCCTCATGGCGCCCCGCCTGCTGGGCGAGAAGCTACGCCGGAGCGATCTCGCCGCGGCCGTCGTCGCGTTCGGAGGAATGGCGCTGTTCTTCGCAGGAGAGGTCGATGCGCGCGGCATGGCGGGGAATCTCGTCGCGCTCCTCTCGTCACTGTTCTTCGCCGGCATCTATCTCGGCCTTCGGCGCGAACGCGACAACGGAGCAGAGGCCGTGGTCTGCTGGGGCAACGTGCTCGCCGCCGCCGCGCTCGCACCATTCGCACTTCCCGGAATCGAGGTCGACACGAAATCCGCTGCCGTCCTGCTCTTCCTTGGTGTTTTCCAGATCGCGGTGCCTTACGCACTCTTCGTCCGCGGCATCAAGTCGGTCCCCGCGGTGCAGGCGTCGCTGCTCGGCATGCTCGAACCGGTGACGAACCCGGTCTGGGTCCTGCTGCTGTTAGCCGAACGCCCCAGCCCCCAGGCGATCGCCGGTGGCCTCATCGTGCTCGGGGCGGTGGGGTGGCGGACGATGGGACGGCCCTAGGCCGTAGGCCAAAGGCCAAAGGCCATAGGCCAGAGCAGTCTACGCATAGATTGCCCGTGCCGGGTTGGCCTCTCCGTCGGGGTTGACTGCTTTGGCCTCTGGCCTCTGGCCTTTGGCCGTTCGCCTCTCGCCTTTCGCCTCCCGCCTACGTTTCAATTTACGGCATTCGGCATCGCGAGCGAGAACGGTGCGATGACGGCGTCGAAGCTCGTGCCGTCGGGACGGACCATGCGGTAGGTCCCGTGCATCGTTCCGAACGAGGTGCGCAGCGGGCAGAACGACGTGTACTCGAACGCTTGGCCCGGGGCGAGCAGGGGAGTTTCGCCGACCACTCCGGGGCCTTCGACTCTCTCTTCCTCGCCGTCGGCGTCGGTGATGATCCAGATGCGACTGACCAGGCGGGCAGGGCGCTCTCCGACGTTCGAGATCGTGACGTGGTAGGCGAAGAAGTAGTAGTCGTCGCGCGGATTGCTCCGCTCTTCGACGTAGGTGGCGTCGACGTGGATGTGGATACCTTCTGTGGTCATGTCGCTCATCGTGCCATCCGTGGGGGAGTTATTAGTTGTTAGTTGTTAGACAAGCAGCGCAGCCGATTCGAACTTCGAATTTCCACGGCCAGACTCTCAACGATCCATCTACTGCCACACGCCAGTAACCAGGCACCGACAACTAACGACGACTGTCTAACAACTAACAACTCCTCCCGCGCCCCCGCCCCTCACTGCTCCGACTGCAGCATCGCCTTTCCCAACTCCTTCGAACGGTTCGTGGCGACTTCGACGGCGTTCATGAGCGTCGTGCGGAGGCCGCCGGCTTCGAGCGTGTGCAGTCCCGCGATCGCGGTGCCGCCGGGCGAGGTCACCATGTCCTTGAGCAGGCCAGGATGGTAGTTCGTCTCGAGCAACAGCTTTGCCGACCCGAGAACGGTCTGCGCCGCGAGCAACTGGGCGTTGCGGCGCGAGAGCCCGACTTTCACTCCCGCGTCGCTGAGCGCCTCGAGGATGAGGAACATGTAGGCGGGACCCGAACCGGAAAGCCCGGTCACCGCGTCGAGGTGGATCTCCTCGAGGACGACGGTAATTCCGACGGCGTCGAAGATCCGGGTCGCGAGCGCGACGTCGTCCGCGGTCGCGTGTGCGCCCTTCGCAATCGCGGTCGCGCCCGCGTCGACGAGCGCGGGGGTGTTCGGCATCGCGCGGATGATCCGGACCTCACGCCGGAGGCGTGCTTCGATCGTGGAGATCGGCACGCCAGCCGCGATCGAGATGACCAGCACGTCGTCCCGAAGCGTCTCGGCGATCTCCGTCAGCACGCGGCGCATGATCTGGGGCTTCACCGAGAGTACGAGGATGCCCGACCGCGCCACGACTTCGCGGTTGTCGGTCGTCGTCTGGATTCCGAACCGCTCACTCAACTCTTCCATGCGCTCGGTTCGCGGCCCCGACGCGGAGATCTTCGACGCGTCGACGTGGCCTCCCTTGAGCAATCCTCGGATGAGAGCCTCGGCCATGTTGCCGGCGCCGACGAAGCCGATGGTTGAGTCGATGTGCATGCCTGTCCTCCGCGCGGCCTGGCCGCGAAGCCGCGATCATAACCGAGGAGCGACTGCCTGGAGGCAGGTCAAAGGCCAGCTCAGAGGTCGACGGCAAGAGGTCAAATCACGCGGAGGGCCGTGGTGACGCAGACACTCCTGTCTGCGCGCGGCGCGAAGCGTCGCAGGATTCATGCGTCGACACATTGGCGCAGGCTCGCAACGCCGCGCCCTGAACGAAGTGGTCGCCTTCGGCGACGCGCAGGCAAGAGTGCCTGCGCCACACTCTGCCTGCTCTGACTTCTGACCTATGACCTTTGACCTGCCTTTTTCCGCCTTCCCAGATTCGCCGCTTCGTGTAATATCTCCACTTCCGCTTTACAAAAAGATGACGATGACGCAGAACGAGCACTCGACTGCCGAGTACCTTCGCATTCACGGGCCCGAAGTATCGCGCTGGCGCAAATGGGGCCCATATCTTTCCGACCGCGCGTGGGGAACCGTGCGCGAGGACTACAGCGAGAATGGCGACGCCTGGAGCCATCTGCCGCACGACCTCGCTCGCTCGAAGGCGTTCCGATGGGGCGACGACGGCATCGCGGGCTGGTGCGACCGCTACCAGATCCTCAACTGGGGCCTCGGGCTCTGGAACGAGCGCGATCCGATCCTGAAGGAGCGCTACTTCGGCGTCGTTCCCACGGAGGGGAACCACGGCGAGGACGTTAAGGAGTACTACTTCTACGTCGACGCGCTGCCGAGCCACTCCTACATGCGGATGATCTACAAGTATCCGCACCAGGAGTACCCCTACGCGTGGCTGATCGACGAGAACCGGAGGCGTGACGGTAGCGGCCCCGAGTTCGAGCTTATCGACACGGGGACTTTCGACGAGAACCGCTACTTCGACATCGAGATCGAGATCGCGAAGGACGGACCCGACACCGTGGTCTTCCGCGTGACGGCGCACAATCGAGGCCCTGACCCCGCGCCGATTCACCTCGTGCCGAACCTCTGGTTCCGCAACGTCTGGGCATGGAAGCAGGAGCCGCGTCCCGAACCCTCGATCTCCGTACTCGAGCTGCCCGGCGGGCAGCGGTCGCTGCTCGCGGACGATTCGAACGCGCCTCCGCTCGACGGCCTTCTCGCCGACTCCCGGCTGGGCCCGCATCGCCTCGACATTCCGGCCGACGCGGAACTGCTCTTCACGAACAACGACACGAACGGCCCGCGGGTCTACGGGCCGTGGTCGCAGCCGCGCAGCCCATACGTCAAGGATGCGTTCCACCGAAGGATCGTCAACGGCGAGAGCGAAGCGACGAACCCGGAACAGCGCGGCACGAAGTCGTGCGCGCACATGCGCTTCATGGTGCCGCCGGGCGAGTCCGCGGTCATGCACATGAGGCTCACGCCGGGCACGACTCCCTGGACACCGCTCGATTCGGTCGACACGGTGATCGCCGCACGAAAGAAGGAAGCGGACGATTTCTACGCGGCGGTGCAGCCTGCGAAGGCGACCGCGCAGGAGAAGCTGGTCCAGCGCCAGGCGTTCGCCGGGATGATCTGGTCGAAGCAGAGCTACCTGTTCGACGTCGACAGCTGGCTCGACGGCGACAATCCTGCGATCCCTCCTCCGGAATCGCGCAAGAACGTGCGGAACAAGCACTGGCGCCATCTCAACTCGATGCGCGTGCTGTCGATGCCGGACAAGTGGGAGTACCCCTGGTTCGCTGCCTGGGATCTCGCGTTCCACATGATTCCGTTCGCGCGCGTCGACTCCGAGTTTGCGAAGGATCAACTCTGGCTCATGCTGTTCGAGCAGTTCCAGCATCCGAACGGGCAGATCCCCGCGTACGAGTGGGAGTTCTCCGACCTCAATCCTCCCGTTCATCCGTGGGCCGTCTGGCGCATCTACAACATGGATCGCGTCCAGAACGACAAGGCGGACACCGAG
>JBPPMG010000358.1:0-2715 GCA_051305935.1 Thermoanaerobaculia bacterium | reverse complement strand
GCGCGCTCGCCGCGCGATCTTCGAAGGAATTGCTGCCTGTACTCGAAGAAGCTCTGGATTGTCTGCACGATCCTCATGCGACATTCAACATGAATCTCTCGACGTCCACTCGCTTGATTCCAAGCGGGCTGATCGGGAGAATGCAGCGCGAACGAGCGCACGCCCCGGCGCGCCCGTTCCGCCATCATCGCTTACTGCATCCGCTCGATCGTCACCTTCGCGACCGGATTGAGCCAGCCGAGTATCGCCGGATCGAGGTTCCCGTGGCCGTGGATGCCGTTGTGGACCGCGATGGATCCTTCGGCTTCGGCCGGGTCGTGCGCGGAGCCTCCGCAGGGCGGCCCCGGAACGAACTCGCACGACTCCGAGTTGCGCTCGGAACCGGCGTCGTACGCGGGAAGAAGGAGCTCGATCGTCTCTCCGACCCGCATCGGCGGAATCGCGTACGAATCGAGGCCGTAGAACGCGTCGTTGGTCGACCCCAGCATCCCGGCGATCGACAGGAGAAAGCGTGGGAATCCCGCGTTCACGTCCGCGCTGACGCTGCTGCCGAGAAAGAACGGAGCGTCGCCTGCGACGAGCAGGTCGCGGATCGCGGTGTTCCCGGCGTTGTCCGCCAGCGCCACCGAGGAGTCGCCGGCCTCGGCGATCCGGGCTACCCCGGCGCTCGCCTCCGTCCCCGGCTCGAACAGCCGGAAATCATCGGAGTGGGAGACGATCAGGGCGGGGGAAAACGGCTGGCCCGGCGTCAAGTTCCTCACGGTCACCCGATAGTGCGTTCCCCAATGGAAGAAGTTCTCGACGACCTTTCCCCGCTCCTGCGCGAAAAGGGCGGGAGCGGCGAGGGCGAGGATCAGGACGAGAATGGGTGTTCTGGTTCGAAGTTGCATCGGTCGATTCTCCTTTTTTGTCGGTTTACCGGCGCCGGTGGCCAGGTCGAGAACCACGATGGCCGCCGCGAATCACGGTCCGATCACGCGAACATCAAATTTCCATCACGGAGGGGCGGGGGGCGATGTCCAGCCGTCACACGAGGTCGTCCGTAGGAGGTCCGTTACACTTTTTTGAAACTTTCGTGACCGGGGGTTGAGACGCGGGGTGCACGATCGGGCATGATGACTTATAGATCGAATCGGGAGTCCGCGGCACCGGAGGATCCTGCCGCGAATCAGGCGGACGCGATGCGCCAACGGATTCTGGTGGTCGAAGACGAAGTGGACATCGCCGATCTCCTGGCGCTTCACCTGCGCGACCTGGGATGGGAGATCGACGTGGTCCACGACGGGGCCAGGGGGCTCGAGCGCGCCGCGTCGGGCGCCTACGACCTGCTGATTCTCGACGTGATGCTTCCGGGAATGGACGGGCTGCAGATCTGCCAGCGGGTGCGCTCCTCGGCGCGCTACGTCCCGATCCTCATGCTGACGGCGCGATCGACGGAGATGGATCGCGTCGTCGGGCTCGAGCTCGGCGCGGACGACTACCTCACCAAGCCGTTCCATATCCTGGAGCTGGTCGCGCGCGTCCGCGCGCTGTTCCGCCGCGTCGATGCGCTGCGAGCGCGCGCGTCGGAGCCGGAGACGCTCCAGGTCCGCGATCTGACGGTCTCGGTCGACCGTCGCGAGGCCGTCCTCGGCGACCATCACCTCGAGCTCACCGCCAAGGAGTTCGACCTCCTCGCGCAGTTCGCCCGCAACCCGGGCCGCGTCTACACCCGCGCCGAGCTACTCGACCTCGTCTGGGGATACGAGCACGAAGGGTACGAGCATACCGTCAATTCCCACATCAACCGTCTGCGCGCGAAGATCGAAGCCGACCGAGCGCATCCGAGCTACATCCTCACGGTCTGGGGAGTCGGCTACAAATTCGCCGACGGCTCTCCTCGCGAGACGGAGTGATGCGGAGTCTGTTCGCCAAGCTCGCCCTCGTCCTGCTCGCTCTGTTCACTCTCCTCGGAATCGCGCAGATCCTGCTGACGATCACGAGCACCCGCCTCTACCAGCAGGAGGTGTCGCAGAAGCTCAATCGCGAACTGGCCGCGAACATCGCCGCGGAGCGCCCGATCCTGCGCAACGGCGAGATCGACCCCGAGGCGCTCGAGGCGCTCTTCGGCGACCTCATGGTCGTCAACCCGGCGATCGAACTCTACCTGCTCGACGCCGAGGGACGCATCGTCGCCTTCTCCGCTCCCGCCGGAAAGATCGTCCGCCCCTCGGTGTCGCTCGCCCCCGTGCACCGGTTCCTCTCGGGAGCCGGAATGCTCCCGATCCGCGGCGACGACCCGAGGAGCGAGGGAGGGAGGAAGGTCTTTTCGGCCGCGCGGATCGGACCGCCCGGAGCCGAGCCCGTACGGTACCTCTACATCATCCTCGCCGGGGAGGAGTACGACTCGGCGGCCGCGCTGTTCGAGGGAAGCCACGTGCTGCGGCTCAGCGCGGCCGCTGCCGGCGCCGCCGTCCTGTTCGCGCTGCTCGCCGCGCTCGCCGTGTTCGCGATGCTGACGCGGCGGCTCCGTCGCCTCACGCGCCGCGTAAATCACTTCCAGGGGAGCGGGTTCGCCGAGCCCGCTCCGGTGACGGAAGCGCGCCCCGATGGCGACGAGGTCGACCGTTTGTCCGCCGCCTTCGACGACATGGCTGGCCGGATCGTCCAGCAGGTCGAGGCGCTGCGGAGGACCGACGAGGAGCGCCGGGAGCTGATCGCCAACATCTCGCACGA
>JBPPMG010000342.1:0-17561 GCA_051305935.1 Thermoanaerobaculia bacterium | reverse complement strand
GATCCATAGACGGGCCAGACGTAGCCGCGCGACCGGTCGGGGGTCGAAGGGCACGCGTCTCCTCCCGCGACCGTCGAAGCCCAGATGATTCTGTCGGCCTCGGGCCAGTCGTAGTAGCCGCAGGTCGTGCGCCCCTTGCCGCCCGAAACGAGCTCCGTCTAGCCGGTCGAGAGATCCATCACGTACTGTTGGTCGCACTCGCCGCTGCCCTTCGTCCACTGATAGATCAGCTCCGTGCCGTCGGGGCTGAAGTACGCCTCGGCGTTCTCCCCTCCGAACGTGAGCTGGCGAACGTCCTCCAAGCGCTTCTCTCCCTCGAACTGCTTCTCGAAAGGCCTTCCCGCGCCAATGACGAAGTTCTCACCGGGCCGGTTCGCGTAGAAGTCGGGCGCAGCAGCAGCGCCGCCCATGATGCCCGGCGGCATTCCGGAGGGCGGGCCGCCTGCCGGGGGCGTCGGTGGAGCATGCGCCGCCGCAGGCGCGGCGGCCGGGACGGCAGGAACCGCAGGCGCAGCCCCGTGCGTCGGTGGCTCCGGCGGTCCGGGAGACGCGGGCACGGCAGCGGGACGCTGCGCGGGTGCGCCGCCGGCGCGCGCGGAGCGCTCCCCCAGCGTCGCGCGCAACGTCACGTCCTTGCCGTCGCGGATCACCACGACGTCTACCGTTTCTCCCGGCTTCGAGTCCTGAAGCGCGTAGGTCATGTCGTACAGATTCGTGATCGTCGTTCCGGCGATCCTGATAATCGTGTCGCCGCCTCGAATCCCAGCGAGATCCGCAGGTCCGCCCTTGCGTGCGTCGGACAGAAGCACGCCGCCCGAAGCGGCGCCCATCGCCTTGTTGTCGGGCACGGTGCCGAGGTATGCGCCGTAGCCGCGGCTGTCCCCCTGCATCGCGGGAGCGGTACCACCCTTCGCGTAGAGAGGAGTGAGCTTCTCCGTCGCGATGGAGGCCCCGAGACGCGCGGTCAGTTCGGCGATCCTCGCACCACCTTCGAAGTTGATGGTGTTCGCGTCATCCGCGGGCGAGTGATACCGGTCGTGCGTTCCGGTGAAGAAGTGAACGACTGGAACTCCGACGGCATAGAAACTGGTCTGATCGGACGGCCCGTATCCGTCCCCGGCGGCGGAGACCTTGATGCCGAGATCCTTCCCTACCGCCTCGAGCGCAGGCTTCCATTCCGAAGCCGAATCGGCGCCGAGCGCCGCAAGCTCGCCGTTCGTCAGGTTGCCGACCATGTCGAGGTTCACCATGGCGACCATCTTCTTCGTCGGCAACGGCGAGTTCTCGACAAAGTGTCCCGAGCCGGCGAGGCCGACTTCCTCCGCGGAAAAGAGCGCGAAGAGCACGGTGCGGTGGTTCTTCACCCCTCCGAGAAGCGTCTTCATTCGCTCTGCCGCGACGAGCACCGCCGCGGTGCCGGAGGCATTGTCGTCGGCGCCGTTGTGAACCGCCGTGTCGTTAGGCGCCATCGAGCCGTCGCCACCCATGCCAAGGTGGTCGTAATGCGCGCCGATCACGACGACCTCGTCCGCGCGCTTTCCCTTGCCGCGAATGACGCCGGCGACATTCTCGGAGTCGGCCCAGGTGTTGCGCAGGGATACCGTGCCCTTCACCGTGATGCCCGACTCAGCGAGCGACCGCGGTTTGAGATCGCGGTCCACGCTCTGCTGCCAGGCTTTGAGATCGACGCCCGCCGAGGCCAGCCATTTCTGCGCGACCGAGGTCTTCAACTGGATCACGGGAAGTCCCGCCGGGCTCTCCGGGCCGTCGTTCCGCAGCACCGGGAGTCTGTCCTTGTCCTCGTCCTGCAGCGGTCCGGTCACGAAGATCACAGCGACGGCGCCGCGCTCTCGGGCCTGCAGCACCTTGTAGCGGATCGCGGACCAGCGGCTGGGCCGCTTCCCGTCGAATGGAGAGGCGTCGTCGCGTTCCTGCGGTTCGTAGCGGAGGATCAGCGCAACCTTTCCCTTCAGGTCCACGCCCTCGAACTCGCGAAAGCCGATCGGCTCGGAATCGACGCCGTAGCCGACGAAGGCGAGCTCACCTGCGAAGTTGCCACTGCTGGAGAAACCGAGAGGCGTCCACGAGCCCTCGTCGACCCCTTCGAGCACGTTGCCCGGCTCCTTCTCGACGCCTGTCTTCACGCGGAAGGCCTGTCGATACGACTTGCCGAACGCGGGCTCGATGTCCGCGGCCTGCAGCCGTGTCTCGATCATCTCGGCGGCCTCTACGATTCCCTTCGTGCCCAGGCCTCGCCCCTCACGCGCGTCGTCTGCGAGAAACTCGACATACCGCTTGTAGGTGTCGATCTGGGACTGCGTCACTCTGCTCTGGGAAGGCGCGGCAGGCTCGGACAGGGCAGTCAGCCCGCCGACCGCAAGGGACAGCGCTACGCACGTCTTGAAGAATGTGTTCAACGAGAAGTCTCCGTAGTGGATTGGAATCGCGCCGGACAACGGCCGGCGAGCGTGATCAAAGGTTCGCTCTGAACATCTCGACAGTTCGCTTCCACGCGTCCTTTGCCCCGGCCTCGTTGTAGACCTCAGGCCGGGTGTCGTTGAAGAACGCGTGATCGGCGCCCGGGTAGACGACCATCTCGGCGGGCTTCCCCATTCCCTTCAGGCGTCCGACGAGCTCTTCGCCGAGCGTGGAAGATACGCCCTTGTCGTTCTCTCCGTATATGAGCAGCAGCGGAGCCTCGAGCTTCTCCCATGGAATCGGAAGCTGCTTGAAGCCGCCGTAGAAGCTGACGCCGGCGCCGACTTGCGGGTTGTTCGCGGTCGCGAACTGCGTCAGAGCGCCGCCCATGCAGAACCCGACCACGCCGAACTTCTTCGACGAGCACAGCTCGTGCGCGAGCAGGAACTCGCCCGCCCCGGCAATCTCCCGCTCCGCGCGCTCTCCGTCGAGTTCCATCAGGAGCTTTGCCGCGGTGTCGGGAGAGGTCGTCTTCCGGCCGTGATAGAGATCCGGCGCGAGCGCCAGGAAGCCCTCAGCAGCGAATCGGTCGACCAGATCCTCGATGTGCGGGACGAGTCCCCACCACTCCTGAATCACGACGACCGCAGGCCCCTTCGACTTCGGCAGCGCAAGGTAGCCCTCGCACGTATGTCCGTTCGACTGAAACTTGACGTTCTGACCCATCGCAGGGTTCCTCCGAAAAAAAGTTACGCGGAGTATATGCGCGCCGGTATCCGGCGAGAAACGGATGGCGCTCGTTTACACTTGAACCATGGACAGAGCCGTGAGAACTCTCCTTTCGCTGGCGCTCCTTGCAAGCTCATGCGCCTCGCCCGAGGTCGGAGGCGCGGACCCGGCAGTCGTCCTCTCGACGATCGCAACCGGACTCGATCGGCCCGTATCGCTGACGGTCGCGCCCGGCGACGCGGCGAGCCTGTTCGTCACGGAACAGCCGGGCCGCATCCGCGTGGTGCAAGGGAGCACCGTTCTCCCCGCGCCATTCCTCGACATCCGAAGCCGCGTCAGTTGTTGCGGCGAGCGAGGACTGCTGAGCGTCGCGTTCCATCCCAAGTACCAGGCAAATGGTCTCTTCTACGTGAACTACACCGACACCTCGGGGACAACGGTCATTTCGCGATTCAGCGTCAGCGCAGGCAGCCCGGTCCTCGCCGACCCGAACAGCGAGTCGCTCCTGCTCCGCATTCCACAGCCCTTCTCGAACCACAACGGCGGGCAGCTACAGTTCGGGCCCGACGGCTACCTCTACATTGGAGTCGGCGACGGCGGTGCCGCCGGAGATCCCCTGGACCGAGCTCAGGATCCGGCCTTCCTCCTCGGCAAGCTGCTCCGCATCGACGTCGACGGAGTGGCACCCTACGCCATTCCGCCGTCGAATCCATTCGCGGGCGGAAGCGGTCGTCCGGAGATCTGGGCAACGGGGCTTCGAAATCCCTGGCGATTCAGCTTCGACACCTCGACGGGTGACCTGTTCATCGCCGACGTCGGCCAGAACCAGTGGGAGGAGATCAACTTCCAGCCCGCGGCAAGCAGTGGCGGCGAGAACTACGGCTGGCGATTGATGGAGGGCGCGCATTGCTTCGCCCCCCCTTCAGACTGCGAGAGCGGGTCGCTCGTCAAACCGATACTCGAGTACTCCCATGACGACGGCTGTTCGGTGACTGGCGGGTATGTCCATCAGGGACGGAGCGGGCGGCTTCGCGGGACGTTCATCTACGGCGACTTCTGCACCGGGGTGATCTGGGGCGCGACGCGCAGCGCGGCCGGGATGTGGTCGTCCAGGATTCTCCTCACTCCCGCGATCCCGATCTCGAGCTTCGGGCAGGACGCGGCGGGAGAGGTCTACGTCGTGAACTACAACGGCTCGATCCTCAGGATCGACGAGGCGCCCGTGCGACGCCGTCCTGTGCGACCGTCGCAGTGAGTCCGGGCTAGCGCGTTTCGCCGATCACGTAGTCGACCTCCGCGCGGAGCTCCGACTTTCTCTCCTCGAACACTTCGCGCAGCACGATGGAGTCGCGATCGATCGCCCGGTCGATCGCGAGCACGCCATCGAGATGGTCGATCTCGTGCTGGAGCAGCTCCGACGCGGCGATCTCCATCCGCGGCCATTCGCGCTCCTGCCCCGTCTCGTCATCGTAGCGCAGAGAGATCGACCGGTCCCTTCGCAGCCGGACGAGAAGATCCGGAAAGCTCATGCAGTCGTCCCACATCGTGAACGACTCCCCGCTCGTCTCGGTGATTCGCGGATTCACGACGAGGAACGGCCCATCCCCCAGGTTGACTGCGATGAGACGCAGCGCGATGCCGATCTGCGGTGCGGAGATCGCGCGGCCGAAGCCGTGGCGCGCGCGAAAGGACGCGAGCGTCGCAGCGAGCCCCGCGCAAGCGACGCGGAACTCCGGACGATCGAACTCTTTCACTTCCGCCGAGCGGACGCGGAGCCCTGGGTCGCCGAGAAGGAGAATCGACCGTTCCGCGATCGCCGCTCGATCAGACATCGGCTGGCATGCCTCAGTCGGCAGGTTCGAGGACGAGTTCGTGTCTCCCTGGCTGCGTCGCGTCGAACTTGACGTCTTCCTTCGTCGTGAAGATCACCCTGCCGGCGTCTTCGATGCGCGCCTGGAGCGCGTAGGTGTGGCCCGACTCGAGACGCCTTTCCCAGTACGAGAGCTCGAACTCGAGCGGCACCTGCCCCGGCGTGTGGATCGCCTTCTGTGCCACGAGATATCCAGGCTTGTCGACAAGTTCCAGATCGACGAGACGTACGTGCACGACCGACTCGGGTCCGAGAGCGATTCTCTGCAGGTACGAGACCGACCCCGTCACCGTGAGCATCTCTCCCTCGTCCATGTTCGAGCTCGCGCAGGAGAGTGCGGCGAACGACAACAGGAGGACGACCAGCATGTGTGCGATCTTCATGCGCCCATTCTGGATCGAAACGCGGTGTGCGGGGAAGCCCCGGCACCGAAGCGGCTTGATCATTCGCCGGAGAGGCGCCGTAGAATGGCCTATGTCCGCACCAAAGATCAGAAGCGCGGTCGACCGACTGACGACCTTCATTGCCGAGCTGGTCAGCGAGACGAACGGACTTTCGCTTCACGACACGCTCTCTCTCGCCTGCCAGTCGCGATTCGAGGAACGGGATCCCGAGGCTGCCCGGCTCATTCACGAGTTCCGAGAATTGCTGGATCAGTTCCGGATCGGCGCCGCCCAGATCGAACAGCTCCTCGGGCATCCGTTCTCTCTCGCGCTCGGCCAGTTCCTGCGGGCGTTCCCGCTCCCTTACCGGGAGGAGCACATCCATCTGACCGGATCGATCTCCCCCGAGTTCCTGTTCCCACGGCTGCAGGAACTGCTGGCCGGCCCCCACGGTGAGACGTGCGCGCGAAAGATCCGCGAAGTGTACGGCGAGGAGAGCCTCCCGCTCCGCAGCGTCGCCGACGTCGAGCGGCTCGTGCGACTCGGAGATGACGACCGGTTCGATCGGTACCTTCGGATTCTCTACCTGCCCAAGCTGTTCCTGACGACGCGCGAAGCGCACCGCGATGCGGCGTATCACATGGCCTCGAGGCTCTGGCGGGAGTCGAACGTCGGCGCGGTTAGGCTGAAATTCACGCTGTTGCGAAACACGACCGATCCCGCCGAGCAGGTTCCGGGCATCGAGGCGCTGACGATCGACGACGTCGTGCTGGGGCTCTACGACGGTTTCCACGCGTTCCAGAGTGAGGTGCCCGGCTTCGAGTTCATCCTCTCTCCCTGTTTTCGCAAGGAGCCGGGCTTCTACGACGCGGCTCGCTTCCCGTCGCGCCGCGCGCACTTCGACGATCAGATCCGGCAGCTCATCGACCTCCTCGCGCGCCACCCGGAGCTGCGTGAACACGTGACCGAGGTCGACACCGTCGGCAACGAGCGCGGCTTCTATCGCAAGGCGCACTTTCAGGAGCTGCGCGTCGGCCTTCGGAAGCTGCAAGCCTACGGCCTTGGGGTACGAAGCCATCACGGTGAGACCTGGGGCTCGCTGCGCCAGGGGATCCAGGCGGTCGACAACGCGATGAACATCTGGCACGTCGACGCCATCGAGCACGGGCTGAGCCTCGGCATGAATCCGAACTACTACTTCCAGCGCCTCGCGCAGCGCCTGCTCCAGGCGAACGCCGAGGGGCGCGGCGTCGGCGCAGCATCGGTGGAGGCCACCGAACTCGCAGAGCTCGACTGGAACGGGCGGGAAGAGATCCGCGACAAGCTCCTCAGGGGCGAGCGGCTCTCGGCGCTCGAGACGACCCGCTTCATCAAGGCAAAGTTCCACACGGCCCGCGAAGTCGAGCACTACCAGCATGACGTCATCAACCGGATGATCGACAAGCGGCTCTCGATCATCGCACTGCCGTCGTCCAACAAGCGACTTACCGGCGCGTACGAGGACTACAAGGACCACCCCTTCTCATGGTGGGAGAAGAAAGGGCTCAAGCTCGGCGTCGGCACCGACAACGACATTACGCTCGGCACGAGCTACCTTCGCGAGATGCTGATCCTGCTCTACACCGATCCGCTCGACCTGAAGCTCACGAAACTCCTGATCGTCACGACCGGCGAAACGCGCCGTCCCTACATCAGCCACCTGCTCTGGCAGATGCGAAAACAGCTGAAGGCGAGTGCTGAGTCATGAGTGCTGGCGTCGCGTAGCGACGGCCGATCTTAGCCCCCGGTCGAAGACCGGGGGACGGGACGCGAAAAAGATCCGTGCCGCGTAGCGGCACCAGATCGCTCTCGACGCTCGCGCGTGGCTCCTCGTACTTCGACGAAAAACGCGCCCTTTCGGGCGCGCGACACCCGTTCCGCATTCCGCGTTAAGCGTTCCGCGTTAAGCGTTCCGCGTCACTCCGACTCCATCCGGTAATTCGGCGCTTCCTTCGTGATGATGACGTCGTGGGCGTGGCTCTCGCGAAGGCCGGCCGCGGAGATTCGGACGAATCGTGCGTTGGTGCGAAGCTCCTGGATCGTCTTCGATCCACTCAGGCCCATGCCAGAGCGGAGTCCGCCGACCATCTGCGGGACCATCGCCGAGAGCGATCCCTTGTAGGGAACCTTTCCCTCGATTCCCTCGGGCACGAGTTTCGCCTCGTCGGTTTCGTCTTCCTGAAAGTACCGATCCTTCGAGCCCGATTGCATCGCGGCGATCGAGCCCATGCCGCGGTACGACTTGAACGTGCGTCCCTGGTAGAGAATCGTCTCTCCGGGTGCCTCGTCCGTTCCGGCGAAGAGCGACCCGATCATGACGGCGCTCGCGCCCGCCGCGATCGCCTTCGTGATGTCGCCGGAGAACTTGATTCCGCCGTCGCTCACGATCGGGATGTCGTGCTCGTCCGCAACGCGCGCGCACTCCATGACCGCGGTCACCTGCGGCACGCCGGCTCCCGCCACGACGCGCGTGGTGCAGATCGATCCGGGGCCGATTCCAACCTTTACGCCGTCGACACCGAGGCGGATGAGATCGAGCGTCGCGGCCGGCGTCGCGACGTTGCCTGCGACCAGCGCAGTGTCGGGGAAGTAGCGCTTGAACTGGCGGATCATCTCCATCACGCCGTCCGAGTGCGCGTGAGACGAGTCGATGAAGACGACGTCGACCTTCGCGGCAATGAGCGCGCGGGCGCGGTCGAGACTCTCCTTGCCGACACCGATCGCCGCACCGCAGCGAAGGCGGCCAAGCGGATCCTTCGACGCGTTCGGATAGCGGCGTGCCTTCTGGATGTCCTTGACGGTGATGAGCCCCTTGAGGTCGCCGTTCGCGTCGACGACGAGGAGCTTCTCGATGCGGTGCGTGTGCAGAACCTCTCGCGCCTGCTCCAACGTCGTGCCCACCGGCACCGTGATGAGATCGTCCTTCGTCATCCGCTCCGAGATCGGCAGATCGAACCGCGTCTCGAAGCGCAGATCGCGATTCGTGAGGATTCCTACCAGCCGCCCGTTCTCGTCCGTCACCGGCACGCCGGAGATCTTGTACTTCTCCATCACCTGCAGCGCTTCGGAGATCCGCTGCCAGGGGCGCATGGTCACCGGGTCGACGATCATCCCCGCCTCCGAGCGCTTGACCTTGTCGACCTCTTCCGCCTGCTGGTCGATCGTCATGTTCTTGTGGATCACGCCGAGACCGCCCTGCTGCGCCATCGCGATCGCGAGGCGGGCTTCGGTCACCGTGTCCATCGCCGCGGAAAGGATCGGGATGTTCAGCAGGATGTCGCGAGTGAGGCGCGTGGATACGTCAACGAAGTTCGGGTGGACGTCCGACTTGCCCGGGACCAGCAGCACGTCGTCGAAGGTGAGCGCCATTGGCGGCTCCTCGAAGCGGTTGGCGCCGAGCGGCCGCGACTCCACGTCCGTGGCCGTCTCGCGGCCGATGATGGATAGATCTTCCCTGACGTCGCTCATGGCGTCTCCCGTAAAGAGCTGCATTCTAGAACAGGAGACCCGCTCCCGGTGATTTCGCCTCTCGGGCCTGCACGTCCAACTCGCCTCGCGAGGCCATCGCTTCGCCTCTCGCCTCTCACCTCTCGCCTTCCGCCCCCTCGGCGGCATGGCGTCGTCGAGAGTTCTCTGCTTCGTGCCTGGCCGACCGGAACAAACCCGCGAGCCAATCGTCTTATAGGTGCCGGCTGCCCTGGTGAACGTGTGCACGACCTACTGGACTACGTCGAAGACAAACCGAAACGGGGCGACCTTTCTCTCGGCGTCATCCTCTCGATGGCGGTCCACATCACCGTTCTCTCGTTTCTGATCGCCCACCATCTCAAGGTGCCCGCGCAGGAAGCGACGCTCCCTGCCCGCTTCGTGGAGCTCGTTCCTGCGCCTCCCCAGCAGGCGCAGCAGCAACAGCAGCCGAACATCACCGACGCGCCCGGTCCTCAGCGGGCGAATCCTCGCCCCGATTCGTCTCTCTCGGACGCCGACCGCAGGGCCAGCAGGCCGAACCCGACCGACCGGCCGCCGACGCTGACGCCGGGCGACGCCCGTCCGCAGATGCAGCCGGTGCCGCAACGCGGAACCGAATCGGGAACCGACGGCCAGTCGATGCAGCCGCAGCAGGAGCAACGCGCCGCAGCCGCCGCCGGCCAGGGACAGCCGCTCGCGGATGCGTCTCGCGGCGCCGACTCGATCCAGCCGTATCGCGGCTCGACCTCCCCTCAGATCGACTGGAAGACCGCGATCAAGGATGCTGCCGTCAACCCGCCGAACTCGCGACGCGGCGTGCAGAGCGGCGATTGGCGCTCGATCCAGGGAGGCGCCGGCGACGACCTCGGCAACGCCGAGACCGGCCCGATGTCGTTCGAAACCCAGTGGTTTGACTGGGGTGATTACGCGACCGGCATGGTCGCGCGTATCCGCTACCACTGGTACAGCAACATGCCGCAGATCATCCGCACCGGGCTCAAGGGGGTCGTGACGGTTCGCTTCACCATCCAGCGCGACGGCACGATTACGGACGTGGAGATGATCTCGAGCTCCGGCGTCCCGCCATACGACAACGCCGCAAAGCGCGCCATCGAGCTCGCCTCGCCGCTCAACCCGCTCCCCGCGAACTTCCCGAAAGCGAGCGAGCGGGTCACCGCGAGGTTCTTCTACAACTCGCGCGTGAAGTAGGTCGGCGAAGCCCGAGGGACTTTATTCAGCCGTGAACGGTTTGGATGTTCGAAGGCGCAAGCAGCTCCCATCGGATAGCAGATCCAATCGCGCTTGCGAACGCGTATCATCCACAACGTGAAGAATGCCCCGCGAAAAGCAGGAAACTTCGTGACTCGCAGGATCGCGGGCGAGACGATCGTCGTGCCGATTCGCGCGCGGGCCGCAGAGCTCGATGCGGTCTACGTGCTCAACGAAGTCGGCGCCGCGATCTGGAATCAGCTGGACGAAGGTCGCAGCCCGGCGGAGATCACCGCCACGATCGCAGCGGAGTTCGACGTCTCCGCTGAAACGGCGCTGCGCGACGTCGAGCAGTTCCTCGAAAGACTGCTCGAGGCAGGCATCGTCGAAGGCCAGGTCTCGTGATGGAAACGCCCGAGCGCGTGCTCACGTACACGGAGTTCAGCGCGAGGCTGCACGAACAGGTCGTGCGGACGAGGACGCCGGTCGACGTCACGATCGAGGTCACGAGGCGCTGCCCGCTCGTCTGCTCCCACTGCTACAACAACCTCCCGATGGGCGACCGCGCAGCGCAGCTCGCTGAGCTTTCGACCGAAGAGCACTACCGTCTGCTCGATCAGCTCGCCGACGCAGGGTGCCTCTGGCTGCTGTTCACGGGCGGCGAGATCTTCGCGCGCCGCGACTTCATGGACATTTACAAGTACTCCAAGCAGAAGGGCTTCTTCGTCACGCTCTTCACGAATGGCACGCTGATCACGCCGAAGATCGCCGACACACTCCTCGAGTGGCGCCCGTTCGCGATCGAGATCACGCTCTACGGACGGACGCGCGAGACCTACGAGCGTCTGACCGGTGTGCCGGGCTCGTATGATCGCTGCCTGAACGGCATCCAACTACTGAAGGAACGTGGGCTGCCTCTCACGATCAAGACCGTCGCGGTCTCGATCAACAGGCACGAGATCTGGGAGATGAAGCGGTTCGTCGAGGAGGAGTTGAAGCTTCCGTTCAAGTTCGACGCGATGATGACCCCTCGCATCGACTGCTCCCAGAGCCCGCTCGAGGTTCGCCTAAGCCCCGTGGAAATCGTCGAGCTCGATCTGCTCGACCCTCGTCGCACCGAGGAATGGAAGGAGTTCGCGGAAGTCTTCATCGGCCCGCAGCAGCGAGCGGGCCACGAGGAGGACGTCTACCATTGCGGCGGCGGGATCAACTCGTGCTCGATCGACCCGCTCGGAAAGATGAGCATCTGCGTCATCTCTCACCAGGAGGGCTACGACCTCCGGAATGGCTCCGTCGAGGAGGGGTGGAACACGTTCCTGGCGAAGGTTCGCGACAAGCAGATCACCCGCGTGACGAAGTGCACGAAATGCCAGCTGAAGAGCGTCTGCGGGATGTGTCCTGCGAACGCCGAGTTGGAGAACGGCGACCCCGAGGCTCCGGTCGAGTTTCTCTGCCATGTCGCTCATCTGCGGGCCCACCTGCTCGGATGGAAGATACCCGCGCACGGGACCTGCGAGTTCTGCCCTGACGGGACAGAACACGACGGTTTGCTGGTCGAGGTCGAGGGTCTGAAGGCGCGCGCGGCGCAGGGTGGCTGGGAGCTCAGCCAGTACCCCGAGCCGCCCACGGGGGCTGCACCCACCGGCTGCGGAAGCGGCGGCGGCTGCGGCTCCTGCCGCGTTGCGGAGTAAGTTGTAAGGTAAACTGAGGAGAGTATGAACGAGAATCGAACACCAGACGCCGCGAGCCCACTCAAGAAGCAGTACTCGTCTCCTACCGTGGAGAAAGTGCTCCTCCGCGCCGAAGAGGCAGTCCTCGGCTTTTGCAAGAACAACACCGGAAGCGGGCCGCGCGGCAGCAAGTGCGCGAACGTCGGAAAGTGCGCGACTCAGGGGTCCTGAGGCGCTCGGTGCCTCCCCCGTCCAGGCCCTCTTCTCTTCACTCTCCGACTGAGGCAAGCGTTCACGATCGTTTTGCGATGCAGGTTGGCGGCCTGACGATCGGTGTCGAATCCGCGTCGACGTCGTTACGCCTCTGCGTGTCCGACGTCTGCACTCCCTTTCTCGCCGCCCGTGCGGTGCCCGATCTGAACCTCACCGCGCACTGGGGTGCGCTCGATCGCGAGCCTAACGGAGAGTTGATCTTCGACTCGGGTGCGACCTGGCGCCTCTACGCCCGCGGGGATCGGTACGTCTACCAGTTCTTCGATGCAAATTTCGGAGAGGCTCCTTACAAGGAAGCCCGAATCAATCTCGATTTCACGCATGGCGAAATCGTTCTGGACCCCGAGGCTTTCGTGCCGGGCGATCCCGTCGATGCTCTCGAGTTTCCCGTCGACGAGCTTCTCTGCATCCGGATGCTCGCCGCCCGCGGCGGCATCGAGCTGCACGCGTGCGGAGTGGTCGCTCCGTCGGGTGATGGCTACATCTTCGCCGGGCAGTCGGGTGACGGAAAGACGACGACCGCACGGTTGTGGGAGACGCTTCCAGGCGCGAGCGTGCTGAGCGACGACCGGATCATCGTCCGACGTGACGACGACGGAACCTGGTGGATGTACGGCACCCCATGGCATGGCGAGGGCGAGCTCGCCGTGAACGCACGCGCGCCACTCAGGGCGATGATGCTACTGGAACGGGGCTCGACCAACGCGCTGATCAGGATCGACACGATGGCGGCGATCTCGGGTCTCCTCGCGCGGAGCTTCGTTCCTTTTTACGACGAGACGCTGATGGCCTCGACGGTCGAGTTCCTCGGGGCCCTCACCAGCGAGGTCCCCTGTTTCCGTATGCCTTTCGTGCCTGCGAGCGAGGCCGTGCAATTCGTGCTCGAGAGCGCCAGCTGAAACGATGATCGACAACTCCGCGTTTCCGCTGCTATGCACCGAGCTTCTGCGTTCTGGCCAGAGTGTGCGATTCCGCGCTACGGGCGCGAGCATGGGCCCCGCCATTCTTGACGGCGACATGGTCACCATCGCGCCGGTAGCTCTTCGCGAGGTGAGACGAGGCGACGTAATCCTCTATACGAGCGACCGCGGGCTCACCGCGCACCGGGTCGTAGAATTCCAGATGGTCGTCGCGACGTTCATCACGATGGGCGATACCCCCGGATCGCCGAGGGAACAGGTTGGTGCAGGCGCTGTGCTGGGGCGGGTCGAGTCGGTGGAGCGGGACGGGATCGCGATTACGTTCGGTTGGGGCTTCAGGCGCCGTCTGGCACGGCTGATCGTCCTCGCCAAACGCCTTGCCACCCGACTGCCACTCGAGATTTCGCGGAAGTGTCGCTGAGCGCCCGGGAAACGCTGTATTTGTAAGCCTCCTGAATCAGACTCTAGAACTGGGGAAGAACCTCCGACCCCTCTGTCTTTCGACGGCAACGACGTTGCCCCGGGCTGGCGTACAGTATTGAGTTGGTGAGCTTTAGTTACACCCATTGCGTCGGGGCAAGAGCCACCCAAGTGCGGCGGCAGATCCTCGGCCGGAGATAGTGATGATACGAGCGAACAACTGCGAGGCGACCATTCGCGTCGCGAACGACGAGTGCCCTTGCTGCCCTTACCAAACTCACGAGGGCTCCCAAGAGACAGGCCGATCGCCTCGACCCATGGCCGTAACCTGCATTCAGCCCAAATTGCCGAGCGCTCTGCGCCTTCGGAGAAACCTGACGCAGAATCGCGCCGTGACCGGCATGTTCGTGCTGCTCATGCTGGTGATCGCCAATCCGCTCCTGGCGGCCGTGGCTCAGTTGAACGCCTGGACCATGCAGAGCTCCACGAATCCAGACGCCAACAGCTTCACGATCAACGCAGGCAACATTACGGTCGCGGCCGGCTCTCAGCGAATCCTCGTGGTGGCGGCGATTCTCGAAACGCCGAACTCCGGAACTCTGACGAACTTCAATGCCACGCTCGGTGGGACGCCACTGACGGCCGTGACCAACTCGGCCACAAACGGGCTCGAGATCGTGAAGGTGTGGTACTTGCCGGAGGCCTCGATACCAGGCGGAGCAAACGCTCTCGTGGTGAGTGGCACGTACAACCAGGACCTGAACGCGGCCCATATCCGTTGGGGCTCGTTCTCGGGTGTCGACCAGACCACGCCGATCAACGACTCAGGTGCGAACTATGCAGCCGCACCGAACGTCACCTTTGGATCCCAGATCGACTTCGTGGCCGGCGGGTTCACGTTCTACTTCGCCGGAAACGGTGACGCCAGCGCGAGCATGGCAGCACCCGCCGGCTTCACCCAACGGAACGAGGAAGAGAGCAACGGTAACACCAGCTATGTTGCTGACACCGGCGTTCACGGAGCGGCAGGGGACTTCGGCGCAACAACCGATATCGTGTTTGGCTCGAGTCCCGACGATTTGTCCGCAGTCGCCATCGCCTCCCTCCGACCGACCACGACGACCATCGGCAACAACCTCACCGCGGAGCCGGCTGCCTCGACGGCCTGCCCCGGCTCCGGCATCACGAACCTCGACAACTTCACGCTCACGACCAGTTCCGGGACCGACACGATCAACTCGGTCACCGTCGCCCTCGCGCCTGCCGGCGCGTTCAACAACATCGCGAGCGTCTCGATTACGAACGACACGGGAGCGACGACCTACGGATCCGTCGCGCCGGGGTCGAACACTGTCGTCGTTGCTCTCTCGACCAACATCACCGCGACGACGAGTGCAACACAGTACCGTGTGCGCATCACGCCGAAGACACATGCGGCGATGCCTGCCGTTCCGGGGGCGAGTTACGCGACGACCGGACTTGTTACAGCCGTCGGCCACACGGCCACGAATACTCTCGTATTCAATGACACGACGAGCGGGACGATCACCGTCGACAACGCGTCGCCGGCCGGCGCGACGTGGGGAGCGATCACTCCGGAGTCCGGGCAGATCACGCTCAACTGGACCAACCCCGTCACCGCCGATTTCGCCGCGGTCGTGATCCTTCGCCGCACGGGCGCGGCCGTAGCCGACACGCCCGTCGAAGGTACGACCTACGTCGCGGGGAACACGATCGGCGCTTCGACCGTCGTCTACGCCGGAAACGGCACGAGCTTCGTCGACAGCGGCACGTCCAGCGGCACGTCCTACCACTACGCCATCTTCGCCCGCGACAACTGCGTCAACCATTCCGCCGGCGCCCTGTCCGGCGCGCAACTCCACTCGGTCGACCTCGCCATCACGAAAACGGCGACGTCTCCCGTCTACCTCGGCGACACCTTCACGTACACCCTGAACGTCACCAACGGCGGGCCCTCCGCGGCGACGAACGTCACCACAACCGACATCCTCCCGGTCGACGTCGAGTTGCAATCGGCGACTCCGACGCAGGGCTCCTGCTCCGGAACCACGACGGTCACCTGTAACCTGGGAACCATCGCGAACGGTGCCACCGCGATCGTCACCGTAGCCGTCAAGGCGAAAGCGTTAGGCGCGATCAGCAACACCGGCACGGTCACGGCGGACGGGTTCGATCCCGATCTCGCCAACAACAGCTCCACCGTCGGGACGACCATCCTCCAGATCAACACGGCCGACGTGTCGATCACGAAAACGGCGCTTCCCGCAAGCGTCGCGGTCGGCGCGAACGTCACCTACACGTTGACGGTCACCAACAACGGCCCCGATACCGCGGACGCGGTCACCGTGACCGACCCGCTCCCCGCCGGCATGACGTGGGTCTCGACCGTGACCACGCTCGGTTCGTGCTCCGGCACGAACGTCGTGAGTTGCAGCCTTGGGAACATGGCGAACGGCGCGTCTGCCACCATCACGATCGTCGCCACGGCCAATGCCGGGGGCAACAAGCTCAACCAGGCAGGCATCGGCTTCGACACGTCGACCACCTACGACCCGATCCCGACCAACGACAGCGCCGCCGTCACGCACATGGTCACGGGTGGGCCTCCAGTACTGCCGCTCGTCTGCGTCCCAGCGCCCCCGCTCGGGCCCGGTGGCACACTCAGTGGCGTCGTCAACACCTATTTCCCCGGCACCGCAACAGTCGCCGCGGGCGCCACGTCGATCACGCTCGGAGCAGCACGCGCGCTACCCGGCGCCCAGATACCGATCGCGATCGGCGACCTGCTGATGGTCATTCAGATGCAGGACGCGACCATCAACTCGACCAACACCGACAGCTATGGCGACGGCACGGTTGGAGGAGGCGCAGGAGCGATCAACGTCAACGCGGGCGCCTACGAGTTCGTGCGCGCGACGAGCGCGGTTGCACTCGCCGGCGGAACGCTGAATCTGCAAGGTGCCGGCGCAGGGACCGGCCTTCTCAACGCCTACACCAATACGAATGCCAGTGCCACCAAGGGACAGGCGCGATTCCAGGTCGTGCGCGTGCCACAGTACACGACGGCCACGCTGAACGGTGTGACGGCAGCCCCCTGGGAGACCACGACCGCGGGTACGATCGGCCTCGGCACCGGCGGAATTCTGGCGATCGACGTCCAGGGCCTGCTTACGATCAACTCAGGCGTCGCTGCCTCGGTCGATGGCCTTGGCTTCCGCGGCGGCGCCGGCCGCCAGCTCGGCGGAGGCGCGGGCGCGAACACCGACTGGAGAACTAGCTCCACCATCAACGCCAACGGCAGCAAGGGCGAAGGGAACGCGGGAACACCGGCGTTCGTGAACAGCGCGGGCGGACCGCTTGCCACGAACCAGCCTAACGACGGCTACCCGAACGGCTCGATGGCTCGCGGCGCGCCCGGCAATGCCGGCGGCGGCTCGACCGACGGCAATCCCGCCGCGAACGACCAGAACTCGGGCGGCGGCGGCGGCAGCAACGGCGGTGCCGGCGGCACAGGCGGACACTCGTGGAACACCAACCTCGACCGCGGCGGCGTCGGCGCGGCAGTGACTCCGGCGATCACGAAGCTCGTGTTAGGCGGCGGCGGCGGCGCAGGCACGCGAAACAACAGCCCGGTCCTTCCACTCGCCGCGGGCGGCGCGGCCGGCGGTGGCCTGATGGTCATACGCGCGGCCCAGTTCTCGGTCGCCGCGGGCGCGATCCTCAGCGCCGACGGCGCGTCCGCGTATGACGGCACCGAGAACGACGGCGGCGGCGGCGGCGGCGCTGGCGGCAGCGTGATCGTCACCGTCACAACGGGCACGATGAGCGGCCTCAGCGTCCGCGCGCGCGGCGGCAAGGGTGGCAACGCGTGGGCTACCGAACCCCCCGCGGGCTTCCCGGGCGCACGGCACGGACCCGGCGGAGGCGGTGGTGGCGGCGTCGTGGTCTACACGAGCACGGCAGTGCCACCCACGCTCGACGTGAGCGGAGGCGCCTTTGGCATCACGACCACGGCGAACGACAACTACTTCGCCCAGAACGGCGGAATCGGGCAGACCCTGTTTGCGGCTCCCGGCCTGATTCCCGGCATCGGCTCGGCGTCAGACTGCGCGGTCGATCCCGCGATCACCCTCACCCATTC
>JBPPMG010000324.1:0-3107 GCA_051305935.1 Thermoanaerobaculia bacterium | reverse complement strand
CCGGTGCTCCGCGCCCGCGTCCGGCGGTGCGCGTTCCGAGCGGCTTCTCACCCGTGGGAGTGGGGCTCGCGACCCGGCACGCGCCGGGCCGCGAGCGAGCTCTCGCTCACTCGTCAGGGGAGCCGAAGTTCGTCCAGCCGGAGTCGAACACGAGGAACTCCGTGAAGACGTAGTCGGGCGTCGCCGTCACCGGCGCTTCGTCATCGAAATACGCGCGCACGCGCACGAACATCGCGGGATCCGACTCGGGCGACCAGATGAACGCGTCCGACGCTTCGATGTCCAGCGCGGACCAATCGCCGGGCTCGGGCGAGTTGAACGAGATCGCGGCGCCGTAGGTCTCTTGCTCCGAGTCGATCCAGTCGACCCACACGCGCTGGACGAGCGGCTGATCGAGCACTTCGAGATCGAAGAACGGGGGCTGCTCGCCCGGCTTCTCGTAGCGCGAGCGGCCGCGCAGCGTCGGCGGACCGCCTTCGCCGCTGTCGCGCGCCGCACGTGCGTGCGCGGGCGCATCCGATTGCGACGAGCCCCAACTCGAGCCGAGCGCGACGAGTGCGATCGCCGTGGAGAAGGTCGTGAGAGCCGGGACGAAACGATGCGACGGGAAAAAGCGCATGCCAGTGTCCTCGAGAGTGTTGCAGGGAGCAGCGCGAAGCGGGTTCGCTGCGCATGGGTCCAAGGGCCGGAACACTCCGCTCGACACGCGACATTTCGCGCGTTTTCTCGCGCTCTCGTCGCGCGACGATTCGCAGGAACACGCGCGCTCTCGGCGCCGTCAGTTACCCCACCCGCGCACGTTGGGCCCGAGGAAGTTCGCGTCCATCTGCGCGAGTCGTTCGTCGTCGCGCACGTGTTCGAGCTCTCGCGCGCCGTCGACACGAGCCGATAGGAGCGGGGGGAGGAACTCGCGCGCGAGCGCCGCGCCGAGCCCGCTCGACGCGCCGGTGACGAGCACGACCGGTCGCGGCGGCCCATTCGGAGGGGCCGCGCCGGAGCCTGCCGGAGACGCTGGTTCGCGGGCTGGCGGCGGCATGCGGACCGCCGCGCTGTCGGCGCACACGCGCCCGGGGCCCGGCTTCCGCGCGCGATCCTTGGCGCGGCGGTCTCTCGCTCGCTACACTCCCGCGCTTGCCGCGCGCGCGTCGCGTGGCGAACTCACCTGTGCCTGGAACCGCGCGCGTCGCGTGTCTCCGAGGCGTCAACCCGTCCCGTTCAACCCCGTACCCGACCCTTTAAAGCATGGCCTCGGCCAGCAAACTCCTCAAACAATTCGACCTCCGCGCCGACGAACTCGATCGTCGGATCGCCACAGCCCTCGGCGGTGTGAGCGACGCGCAGCTCGCCGAAAAGCTCTCCGCCTCCGTCAAGGACGTCCGCCCCGGCACGATCGTGCGCGCGCGTGTGGACTCCGTCGACGAACGGACCGGCTACGTGATCATGGACATCGGCGGCAAGTCCGAAGGCCAGATCACGATCTCCGAGTTCGGCGAGACCTTGCCGAAGATGGGTGAGGAGTACGACGTCTACTACGAAGGTCTCGACGACAACGATGTCGCGAACATCTCGAAACGCCGCGCCGACCGCCTGCGTTCGTGGGAACGCGTCATCCAGAAGTACCACGAGGGCGACGAGATCCAGGGCATCGTCCAGCGCAAGATCAAGGGCGGCCTGCTCGTCGACGTCGAGGGCGTCAACGTGTTCCTGCCCGCGAGCCAGGTCAACCTGCGCCGCACGCACGACATCTCGGACTTCATCAACGAGCCGGTGCGCGCGCGCATCATCAAGATCGACCCCGAGCGGATGAACATCGTCGTCAGCCGCCGCAAGCTGCTCGAAGAAGAACGTCAGAAGCAGAAGGAACTGCTCCTCACGGACATCAAAGACGGCCAAGTGCGCAAAGGCGTCGTCAAGAACATCGCCGACTTCGGCGTGTTCGTCGACCTCGGCGGCATCGACGGTCTGCTCCACATCACGGACATGTCGTGGGGCCGCATCAATCACCCGAGCGAGATGGTCAAGCTCGATCAGGAGATCGAGGTCGTCGTCCTGCGCGTCGACCAGGACCGCGAACGCATCGCGCTCGGTCTCAAGCAGAAGCAAGCTTCGCCGTGGGAAGGCATCGAGAGCCGCTACCCGGTCGGCACGAAGATGGAAGGCGAAGTCGTCAACATCATGTCGTACGGCGCCTTCGTGAAGCTCGAAGACGGTGTCGAAGGCCTCGTCCACATCTCCGAGATGTCCTGGACGAAGCGCATCAACCACCCGAGCGAGCTGGTCAAGGCCGGCGACAAGGTCCACGTGGTCGTGCTCGAGTACAACCACACGAAGCAGGAGATCTCGCTCGGCATGAAACAAGCCGAAGCGAACCCCTGGGATCTCGTCGAGGAGCACTACCCGCTCGGCACGATCATCGAAGGCACGGTGCGCAACCTCACCTCGTACGGCGCGTTCGTCGAGATCGAAGAAGGCATCGACGGCCTGCTGCACGTCTCGGACATGAGCTGGACCAAGAAGGTCACGCACCCGAGCGAGATGGTGAAGAAGGGCGACAAGCTGCAGTGCGTCGTGCTCTCGGTCGACCGCGAGAAGAAGCGCATCGCGCTCGGCAAGAAGCAGCTCAGCCCCGACCCGTGGCTCGAGACGATCCCGGCGAACTACCACGTCGGCGACCTGCTCTCGGGGTACGTGACGAAGATCACGAACTTCGGCGCGTTCGTGAAGCTCGAGGAGGACCTCGAAGGTCTCCTGCACATCTCGGAGCTCTCCGACACGAAGATCACGAACGTCGAAGACGTGCTCAAGCCGGGCATGAAAGTCGAAGTGCGCGTGATCCGGGTCGACACCGAAGAGCGCAAGATCGGTCTCTCGTTCGTCCACGCGGACTTCGACGAGAACGAGAAGGTCCTGAAGGACGCCGAAGCCGCGAAGGCGCGCGAGAAGAAGGCGGCCAAGGAGGAGACGTCGGAAGAGACGTCGGACGACATGTCGGAAGACACGTCGGAAGACAAGGCCGAGGGCGAAGTGCCCGCCGAAGCCTGAGCCCAGCCCCGGGACCCGAGCTTCCACCGCGAGCCATGAGCACGCCGCGTCGAGAGACCGTGAAC
>JBPPMG010000314.1:0-40762 GCA_051305935.1 Thermoanaerobaculia bacterium | reverse complement strand
TCGAGCTGACGTCGACACGCGATCCGGTGAAGATCTTCGTGGCGACCAAAGACGTCTTCACCTACTTTCATGCGGTGCTCGGCAGGGACGTCGACTGATCGATGGCGGGAATCCGCGTGACAGGAGGGACGCTTCGCGGACGGCGGGTCCAGCTTCCCCGCGGCGTCGAAGTCCGGCCGACGTCGGATCGCGCGCGCCAAGCCTACTTCAACATCGTGAGCGCTCGCGTCGCGGGCTCACGGTTCCTCGACCTGTTCGCCGGGACCGGAATCTTCTCGATCGAGGCGATCTCGCGTGGCGCGGAGCGCGCCGTCGCGATCGACGAATCGCGCGCGGGTGCCGCGCTCCTCGCGGGAATCGCGCGCGATTGGGAGTTGCCGATCGACGCGCGGGCAGGCACCCTGCCCGCCGCGTTGCACTCGGTCGCGGGCGAGACGCCGTTCGATCTCGTCTATGCCGATCCGCCCTACGACGCGGAGCTCGACGCCTCGACACTTCGTGCGATCGACTCGACCGTGCCGCTCGCCGAGGGCGCGATCGTCGCGATCGAGCACCGCGCGGGGCCGAATGCGCTCGACGCGCTGGAGCTGTCTCGGCTCCGCTTCACGCGCGACGCCCGCTACGGGAATGTCGCCATCGCGTTTTTCGATCTGGCGGGCGCATGAACGACGACATCGAGATCTGCTGCGAAGATCTGGCCGCGCTCCTCGAGGCAGGCGACGACATCTTCCTTCTCGACGTTCGTCAGGCCTGGGAGAACCAGCTCGCGCGAATCGGCGGAAGCACGTTGATCGCGATGCAGACTCTCCCGGCACGCGTCATGGAAATCCCTCGCGACCGCGATGTGGTCGCGTACTGTCACCATGGAATGCGATCGCTCATGGCGGCGAGGTTCCTCCGGCAGGAGGGCATCCGTGCGCGATCGCTCAAAGGAGGCATCGACCACTGGTCGATCGCCGTTGACCCCACGACACCGAGGTACTGAATGGGATCGAACGAATCGCGCGCGACGGAAAACGGCGGCATCAGCATCACGCTGGCAGAGGGATCGGTGACGAACACCCTCTTCGGAATCCACGACGAGAACCTGCGCCTCGTCGAGGACGCCTTCGGAGTGCGGATCTCCGCGCGAGGGAGCGAGCTCTACCTCCGTGGCGACGAGCCCAACTCGCTCGCTGCCGGGAAAGTACTGAGCGAGATGCAGACGCTGATCGAGCGAGGCTTTCCCGTGACGCGGAACGAGATGATCACCGCCGTTCGCGTGGTGAGCGAGGATCCGTCGGTCAGTCTGCTCGACTTCTTCCTCGACGATCGGGACCGCTCGGCCGCCCGCCGCGCCGCGACCCCGAGAAACCTCGCGCAGAAGATGTACATGCAGGCAATCGAAGAGCACGACATGACCTTCGCGCTCGGCCCCGCGGGCACCGGCAAGACCTTTCTCGCGGTCGCCGTCGCCGCTGCGGCGCTCAACAACAGAACGATCAAGCGGATCATCCTCTGCCGGCCAGCAGTCGAGGCCGGCGAAAAGCTCGGCTTTCTCCCCGGCGATCTCGCCGAGAAGATCAATCCCTACCTGCGCCCGCTCTACGACGCACTCTACGACCTGATCGGCTTCGAGAAGGTCTCGAAGCTCCTCGAGCGAAACATCATCGAGATCGCGCCGCTCGCGTTCATGCGCGGCCGCACGCTCAGCGACGCATTCATCATCCTCGACGAAGCGCAGAACACCACGCCGGAGCAGATGAAGATGTTCCTCACGCGCCTCGGGTTCGGATCGAAGGCCGTGATCACCGGCGACGTGACGCAGACAGACCTTCCCGAGGGCAAGAAGTCTGGGTTGCAGGTCTCGGTCGAGATCCTCGGTGGCGTGAATGGCATTCACGTCTTCCAGTTCACCGACAAGGACGTGGTCCGCCATCCGCTCGTCGGCCGTATCGTCACTGCCTACGAGAAACGCGAGCGCGATGAGAGTGCGGCCAGGGAGAAGAAGCGTGAAGCCCAGAACGGCGAAGTGGCTGACTGAGGTCGACGTCAACGGCGCGGCGGTGCGCGGCCTGCCACGTCGCGAGATCGAGGCGTTCGTTCGGCGTAGTCTCGCGCGGCTCGCCGCCGCGGGCGCCGTCGCGAGACCGGTCGAAGAGGTCTCGATCGCCCTCGTCGACGACACCGCGATGCGACGGCTCAACCGCGGCTACCGCGGCAGAAACAAGACCACCGACGTGCTCACCTTCGCCGGAATCGACATCGATTCCGCGGGAGTCGGCGACCACTCACTCGGCGAGATCGTGATCTCGATCCCGCAGGCGCGACGCCAGGCGCGGGAGCAGCGCCATTCGCTGGCGACGGAGATCCGGTACCTGCTCCTGCACGGGCTCATCCACGCGCTCGGCTTCGACCATGAGACGGACGCGGGCGACATGGACAAGCTCGAAACGAAGATCCGCGCGAACGTCGGGCTGGAGTAGCAGGCGAAAGGCGAGAGGCGAAAGGCGATAAGCAGGCAACGCCGAGGCGGACCGTTGCCTGCTTATCGCCTTTCGCCTTTCGCCTCTGATCTACCTCAACTCTACGATTCCGTCGCGGCACAGTTTGCGAAAGATCAGCAGCGAATCGATCTCACGGAGCGGGCTGATCTTCACGATCGAGCCGATGTCCCAGACGCCGTTGATGCGCGAGATCATGAAGCCCTCGTTCGGCGTGAAGTTCATCTGGCTGATGTCCTCGAACGTCTTCACAAGCTGCGGAACCTTCTTCGCCAGGATCCCTTCCCCTTCCAGTGTATGAAGGATCGAGGTGGTCGCGCCCTTGAGCGCGCTCGTGACCTTTGCGTTCGTCGGATCGACGTTCTGCGCCGCTTTCAGCATGCGAAGAACCTTCTCGAAGTCGCCCGTCTTGAGCGCGTCCTGCGCGTGTTTGAGCAGCGAGGTGATCTCGTCTTCTTCCGTCCGGATCGCGGGCAACTCGGAGCTCGGAGTCGGCGCCGGTGGCCGCCTGAATGGAGCAACGATGCGCATCTTCCCCGACTCGACAAACTCGTAGAGCGTCCTCGCCACCTGGAAGTACGACGAGCGGCTCTCGAGAATCAGCTCTTCGATCGACCGCTGCCCGTTCACTGCCGCGAGAATGCGCCGCGGCACGTCGTGCAGCGTTGCCGGGTCGATCGGCGACTCCAGCACGGGGATCGACTCGCGCCCCGGGATCAGCCTGCTGATCCGCTTCCACTCGTCGATCCGCCGCGAGCCTTCCATGATGATCCCGGTGACGTCCACCTGCAGAGGCACCATTTCCATCTCGGGAAGCTCGTCGTCGATGAAGCGAAACTCCGCTTCCTTCCATAGGAAGATGTCGTAGATCGACTCGGCCGCCTTCTCGCGCATCAACCGGCCGAGCTCCGCTTCCGGCACGGCGCCGAGGTCGACGAGGATCCGGCCAAGCAGACGTTTCGACTTCGCCTGCTCCTGCATCGCCTTCGTCAGCTGCTCCTCGGTGATGAAGCCGTGGCTCATCAGGAACTGTCCAAGATATTCGCGCGGGTCGGTCGATGCCGACGAGATCACGCGACCCTCACGAAGGAAGATCTTCTTCTCGACCCCGTTCGACGAGAGCACGAGAGTCCCCGTTTTTTGCGCGAAGTTCAGCCACTGGAGCAGATCGCCCGGCGTCATCGTGCGGAGGTTGCCCGAGATTCCCATGGTCGCGATTCGGGATTCTATCAATCACAAGAGCGATTTGCCCCGGGTCGATGTGATTGCCGCCACGCACGCGGCTGCGCCAGCGCAGCGCGTTGCGCATCGCCTCGGACGATACAATGCAGATGGCATGTGACGTGCCGGGAGCAGGGCCATGGCCGAAAAGACGAAAGAATCGGGCGAATCGAAATCTGTCACGACCAGCTCGGGATTCGAGATCCCCGTCGCCTACGACGACCGCTCGCTGCGCGACCGCGGCTTCGACCCTGCGCGTGACCTCGGCGACGCCGGGACGTTTCCGTACACGCGGGGAGTCCAGCCGACGATGTACCGCGGCCGCTACTGGACGATGCGCCAGTACGCAGGCTTCTCGACCGCGAAGGAATCCAACGAGCGCTATCGCTACCTGCTCGAGCGCGGGACGACCGGCCTCTCGGTCGCGTTCGACCTGCCGACACAGATCGGCATGGACTCCGATCACCGGATGGCGCGCGGTGAGGTCGGCAAAGTCGGCGTCGCGATCGACTCGGTCGAGGACATGGAGACGCTCCTCGACAATCTGCCGCTCGACAAGATCTCCGTGTCGATGACGATCAACGCGCCCGCTTCGATCCTGCTGGCGATGGTTCTCGTCGTCGCCGAGAGGCGCGGGATCGCCTGGGACAAGCTGAACGGGACGATTCAGAACGACATCCTCAAGGAGTACGCGGCTCGCGGAACCTACATCTTCCCTCCGAAGCCGTCGCTCCGCCTCGTGACCGACATTTTCGAGTTCTGCTCGAAGGAAGTGCCGCGCTGGAACACGATCTCGGTGTCGGGCTATCACATCCGCGAGGCGGGCTCGACCGCCGTGCAGGAGGTGGCCTTCACGCTCGCGAACGGGCTCGAGTACGTCCGCGCCGCCGTCGCACGCGGGCTCGACGTCGACTCCTTCGCACCGCGCATCTCGTTCTTCTTCAACGCGCACAACAATCTGCTCGAGGAAGTGGCGAAGTTCCGCGCCGCGCGAAAGCTCTGGGCCGAGCTGATGCGCGAGCGGTTCGCGCCGAAGAGCCCGAAGTCGCTCGCGATGCGCTTCCACGCCCAGACCGCGGGCTCGACACTCACAGCGCAACAGCCCGAGAACAACGTCGTTCGCGTCGCCTACCAGGCGCTCGCCGCCGTGCTGGGCGGCTGCCAGTCGCTCCACACGAACTCGCGCGACGAGGCGCTGGCGCTCCCGACCGAGGACTCCGTGCGGATCGCGCTGCGCACGCAGCAGATCCTCGCCCATGAGTCGGGCGTGACGATGACGGTCGACCCGTTCGCGGGTTCCTACGCCGTCGAGGCGCTGACACTCGACATCGAGCGCGAAGCGCGCGCCTTGATCGGAAAGCTCGACGAGATGGGCGGAGCGCTCGCGGCGATCGAAACGGGCTTCGTCCAGGGCGAGATCGGCGACTCCGCGTACAAGGCGCAACGGGCGATCGAGGAGCACACCGACGTCGTCGTCGGCGTGAACGAATTCGCCGAGAACGAGGGGCTGACGCTGCCAATCCTGAAGATCGACGAATCGGTCGAGCGCGACCAGGTAGCGCGCCTCGTGGAATTCCGGAGGGAGCGCGACGCTTCGATCATGCAGGAGCCGCACCGCAGGGCGCTCGAGGAGCTTGACCGCAAGGCCGCGAGCGGTGAGAACCTGATGCCGGCCATCGTCGAAGCCGTCCGGCGAAACTCCACGATCGGCGAGATCGTATCCACTCTGACGAAGACGTTTGGAGAACACCAGGACCAGGGATTCTGAAAACCACGATGATCCACACCATCCGCATCAGCCTCGGCGTCCTCTGCCTCTTCATGGGCGTGGTCGGCGCCATCCTCCCCGTCCTGCAGGGTTGGATCTTCTTCGCCCTCGCCGGCGCGTTCTTCTTCCCACGCCATCGATGGGTTCACGGAGCCCTCGTGCGAGTCGAGCAGCGCGTCCCCCGAGTCGTCGCGCTCCTCCGCCGCTACGGTGTAGGCGAGACCGCGAACCTCTGACGCACTCCGCGTGATCTTCGCGCGGTTCTGCTTATAATCAGCGCCGCTCCAACCCGGCACGACTCCGCGTAACAAAACAAACGGGTTAGGTGCGTGAACACCCCGCCGCGATTCCTTATCGGGTATCAGCGGCACCCCAGGTGGCACCCCAGCCGGTACGAAACGCGCAAAACAGGCCCCCGCTGAGCCCCGCGCGAGCAGCGCTCGAGACACGTCGAGAGCGGAGCGCCGGCCGCGCCGGAAGCCCCCCCGGGGGGAGAGGGGGGACCCCTTCATTCTCGCGATGGGTCCCTCCCGGTTCGCGGACTGTCTCTCGCCGATAGGCCAAACGAGCCTCCCTGTATCCGCGGCGCTTCGGCAAAAGGCTCGAATCCGATCGGTGCTCGACTTGAGCACTTAACGCAGGGCTCGAGAGGTTGCCCAGGCTAACCTTCGATCAGGTCCTCTCCCAACCAGAGCGCGGTAGCGACCGAGGCCCGCGGCTCGTTCGGGTCAATTCTGAGCGTGGGAAGCTCTGCGACGTTGAGCATGAAGGGTAATCCCCAGAAGTCGATCTCGAAGATCATGCCGCCGCCCGAAGACCGATTCCAGAGTCGAGTAAATAGGCGGCTGTGCGGTTCGACCCTAGTGCGGACGATCAGGTTGTTCGGAAACGACTGCTTCCCAAGAATGAACGCCCGTGCAGCGTCGAACCGTGGGTCACAGGCCTCATCTCTCCCAAGCTGAAACGCGATCATCGCGAGTCCGATCTTGTAGAGCGCTCGACCGAGCCGCCTCGCGTCCAACGGCTTTCTTCCGCGGGTGTGAAGCGTAACCGGAATGGTTCCATCCTCATTGCGTGGGCCAAAGATGAGCGGCGCCTCACCTCGCTTCGGAATGATCCTGATCTGTCCAGGCCTAACCTTCTCGGCCGAGAAGTTACCGAAGTTCGCTCGCGGAAGTCGTCCCTTCTTTGTATGAGGAGCGTGAATTACACGCGAGAGGGCGACCCCCTCGAAGTCGGCGAGGAACTGATCAAGCGGGGAGAGCGTGGCCTGGCATTCGTCACACACGTCGCCGACGGCAAGTATTGCGTCGTCGTTCCCGAATGCCTCTGGAACCACGTGTTCTTCGGTTCGGAAGCTCGCACTCGTGCTTAGGCAGTAGATACAGCGAGGGTTCACCACGGCCGGTGGCTCACGGCGGAGTTCTAAGATTGCCGCGGTCATTCCTTCGGCGATGTCATACATATCTAGGCAGTACGAGTAGAAATGCATCCAAAGCTTCTCGCGACCAGGCCCGATGCTGAGCGCTCGCCGAAGTTCTGACGCCTGCGGAGATTCTTGAAAGAACTCCCCTTCCGCGAGGGCGGCATAAAGTTGCGCCGCGGGAATCCGCTCGCCGTTCAGCAAGACCTCGGCGGATCCAGTTGTGGCCCGAGCGATCGCAGCCTCGATGTCACTTACGAAAACTGGATCGACCGGAAGGCACGTCTTCATGTCCTCCCACACTCTCGCTACCGAAATGTCCGATTCGGGGTGGACGAGAGGCCGAGTGAGGACCGCGAGACGGATCTTCGAAGGGGAGTCTTTGCCCACCGTTTCCGCATGTACCTGCCCGTGATTCACCTCGAGGCGAAACGTGAGTGTCATCTCGTCGGGGTGTTCCGCCACGAGCCTGCGGACTTTTCGCACTTGGCGGACAAAGCTCAAGAGTCTCTTGTCAGGCTCCACGAGTCACATCCTCTCGCACTGAAAGCTGGAACCTCAAGGGTACACGTCGAGTGAGGCCTTCTTGAAATCCCTGACCCTGGCGACTCGCACAGGTTGGACATGGCAAGTGAACCGATCCCTCCCCTATCGGATCGCTGGTCAGCCTTCGAAGCCTTCGAAGTTGGGCCCTGGATCTCGGTACTCGGCCAATTTCCGGAGTTGGACGCGGGCCCGGCTGATCAAGGAAAATTTGAGTTGCGCCCCCGATCAAAGCGACGCTCGACACGGATCTGCTACGATTTCCGCAACAAGTCGTCGTGTCATGCCCGATCGGCGGGCGCGCGCGACCGTGGGAGCCCGGCCCATGAAACTCAGAAGCGCATTTGCGGCGATCCTCCTCCTGCTTTCAGGGATCTCACTCGCCCTCGCCGCAACTCAACCGATCCACGGCAACACCTCGAGCAGGATCTACCACTTCGCGCAATGCGCGAGCTTCGACTGTAAGAATTGCACGGCCGAATTCGCGAATGCCGCTGAAGCTGAAAAGGCGGGATACCGGGCGTGCAAGAAGTGTGGGCCGTCGACTCCCCGTGCGGTCGCGAGCAACTCCGCCTCTTTCGTGGGTAACGCCGAGAGCCTGAAGTTTCATCGCTCGACATGCCGCAACGCCGGGTGCAAGAACTGCACTCGCTCGTTTGCAACTCGAGAGAATGCGATCAGCGCGGGATTCGTTCCGGGAAAGTGCTGCAACCCATGAGCAAGTTCAAACTTCGGATGAGCAGTGTGTTCCTCGTCGGGTTCGCGAGTCTACTCGCCTCGTGCTATGGGCCGGCCGAGACGAAGAGTGCGGCCACACAGCCCGAAGACCCATCGGATTACTCAGACGTTTCCTTCGAGACGAAGCGTCAGTGCACCGAACTCGGATGGCGTGTCTATGATCGCGCTGTCTCTGAGGCGCACCGCGCTGAGGACGAAGCGCACCAGTTCGATTTCACGCGCCCCCGATTTCAAACCAGTCGGGACGGTGAGCAGTGCTTCGTGACATTCCGTAAGACGCAGTTCATTGCCTTTCCCGGCAAGCCGATTTGGGAGATCCAGACAGACTTCCTAATAAACGCGCTGACGAACGAAGTTGTTATCGACTACCCAACAAAGTCGACTGAGTTGGGAGGCGAGCACGAGCCGATCAGTGGAACACGCGAGCACGATTTTCTCGCGAAGCGTAAAGAACTCATGGGCTTCTGACGCATCACTGGGCCAGCAGCGTTCCGAGCACTCCCGCCGCATTAGACTCCGTGCGCTGAGTCGATCGCTGTCCTCGCCTCCTCGAGCATGTCGCCGACGACGTGCGAATAGAGCGCGAGTGTTGTGCGGATGTTCGAATGGCCGAGGATGAGTGAAGCCGTCGCCACGGGAACTTTCATCGCGTGAAGCAGAGTCGCGCAGCTATGGCGGAGATCGTGGAAGCGCATGTGCGGCAGCTTCGCCTTCTCGAGGACCCGCGCGAAGGGCTTCACGAGACTCGAACGGCCGATCGGACCGCCGCCCTCGTCGCAGAAGACGAGATCGCGATCCTCCCAGAGCGACCCCATTCGAAGCCGCTCCTCTTGCTGTCGCCGACGATGCGCCCTGAGCGCGTCGAGCGCGAGCGCGGTAACCGGCAGTGTTCGGCGGCTGCTCTCTGTTTTCGTCGGCCCGAGAAGAAGCGCTCCCTTCGTGTAGTGCATCGCGTTCTCGACGCGGAGCGTTCTCCCGTCGAAGTCGACGTCACACCAGCGAAGCCCGAGCACCTCGCCCTGGCGAAGCCCGAGTTGAATCGCGACGACGAACAGAGCCTCCAATCGTTCCCCCGCGGCCGCGGCGATGAACGCCTTTCCCTGCTCTCCCGTCAGAACGTTCCCCTTGAATCGAGGAACGCGCACCGAATCGGAGAGCGTCACGACGTTGTAGGAGACGAGCCCCCACTTGAACGCCTTCCCGATTGCAGCTCGAAAGAGCATCCGCAGAAGCGCGACGCTTCCCGGCGCGAGCCCCTTCGCGCGCATCCGGTGGAGGAATGCGTTGACATCGAGCGCGGTCAACCGCGAGAGAGGGATCTTCCCAACGTCATCGGACTTGAAGTGAATCCGCACGTTCGATTCGTAACTGAGATAGGTACTCACACGGAGGTTCGGCTTCACGTAATCGGCAAGCCAGCGATCGAGGAACGCGCTGACTGTCACGCGCCCGTCGCCGAACGGGACTCCCTTGTCCCGTTTCTCTACAAGACGCGCGAGCTTGTCGCGCACTTCCTTCTGTGTCGCTCCTCGAACGCGCTTCTTCTTGCGCTTCCCGTCCACATACCCCAGGTCAATCGCCCCGATCCATCGGCCGTTGTACTTGAAAATCGAGCCTTCATGCTTTGCGCGCGGCATTGCGAACTCCTTTTCCCCGTTTCGCGGATGGCTTCTTTTCCTTCAGTCGCAGCCGGTACTCCCGTTCGGCGAATCGCTGGGGAACGCGATTCACGCGGCACTCGGGACAAAAGTTCCTTTGTCCTCGCTTGGGTGCGCGGTACCGATCGCCTTCGGAGTATTCGCGCTGACATCCTGAGCAGTGGTGAAGCGGCGACATGAACCGGCCGAGCACTCGCCGCGCGAGCGTCGTGATAAGGCACGGGTCGAGCGGAGAGAATCCCAGGGACGCGAAGTCAGATGACTGATCCCACGCGAGCGAAGGAGCGATTCCGAATCGCGGAATTAGCCAACTATTGGCAACTTGTACGATGCTCCGTTTCAACCCGCATGCCCTTGCACTCTCCTCCGCGTGACGCTGGGAACGGGACATCGCGGGAATGATGATCTTCCAAAGCTCGGCGCCGGCGAGCAGCGCGGCCTCACCATCGGGATTGACCAATGCCCTCTCCGCTGCGGTCACAACGCGCGCGAAGTCTCTCGCGATCTCACGATAGGCGCTCGCGGGCTCCCAATAGGATCGACGCTCGTAGCAAAGGGCAGCGTGGCACTCCCGCGAGTGTGGAGTCGGGAGCGAGTGTTCCCAGCACCACGGGAGCGGTCCCCACTTCCTTGCGAACTCGAGCACGGCGGAATCGTCTCCATCGCGCAGCCGAATGAATCGCGCCAGAAGGTCGCGAGGCGGGGTCACGAATTCTCCGCCTCCGCTCGCCCACGAACCAGAGTGCCAGCTCGGGAACATGTGGAACTTGGTCTCCGGCCACACGAGCCTCCCGCGCTTCAGCGTCGGTTCGGATGGCTGTCGTTCCCAGCGTGTCCGTCCGTCCTCCAGCCACGAAGGAAAGGCGTCCCCGAGATCAATGTCGAGCGAACGATACGACACCATAAATAAAGCCTACCGCCATTCGCTCCGCGCTGCAAGACTCCCCTGAGTCGCGCGCTCGTTCGCTAAGTGAGTTTTACGCGACCTGATGCTTTTTTCCGTGCGCTGAATCCGCGAGAGTGAATCGAGAGCAGCAACAGGAGGAATGAGATGAACGAAAAGAAACTGCTTCGCCCCAAGGAAGTCATGGAAGTAATCGGCCTCGGCCGATCAAAGCTTTACGAGCTGATGTCAGCGGGGGAGCTCCCCGTCGTGCGAATCGGCCGCGCGGTTCGGATTCCCGCGGACGCGATTGATGAGTGGATCGGCCGTCAACGGAGTGACGCGAAGAAGAGAGGCACGCGATGAATGCGAAGGACATCAAACTCTTGGTGAGCTTCTTCACCCAGCCCAAGGCGTTCTACACGGTGGATGAGCTGACTTCGCTTTACGAAGCCTTCCCGGGCGACGGCCGGCCGGTCGCCGAGCAGCTTGCGGAGAATCGTGACTTGATCGAGGCCAGCCCCAAAGGCAAAGGCGAACGAATCTCCCGGGAGAACGTGAGCGAATTTCTTCGCCAAACGAGGGGCGTTGGGACCCCGCGAGGCGTCGCGAAACTGCTCGCCGTGGAGATCGACGGCGACGTGATCGACGCAGACGAGAAAGCGCACGAGCCCGTGTTGATCCCCCTTTGGCTTGTCAAGGAAATCGCGTGGGAAATCGAGAGCCTTGAGAAGGACGCCAGCGCTCTCTCCGACTTCGTCCGCGAGCGGCACGGATTCTCGGTCGCGATTGACCTCGCGCGCGCCGTGCGCGCGTAGGCGGCTCCAATGGATGCTCGTGACGAGTGCTTCGACCTCGCCGGCCAGACTTCGTGGCGGACGTTCTACGCGGAGGACCACGTTCCCGGCGCGCGCGTCGATCCGTGGAACCTCGAGCTTCGCGGCCCAGGCGGATCGGCGATCTACCCGGCTGGTGCGAGTGAACTCGCCGCCTACTGCAAGCGGCGCGTTCTCCGTTCACAGCTCGAAGCGCTCGGCCGGGTGACGCAGCGCGGCGATTTTGAATTGACGATCCGGTTTCCGGCCGATCGCCTCGCCGATGTCGCGGGGCTTCTTCGCTGCTACCGGAGGCGCGTTCTTTCACCTGAGCGGAAGGCGAGAGCGGTTGAAACTCTACGCCGCGCGCGGGAGCGGGCCGAAAGTCTCGAGGATCCCGCTCCACGCCGCGCTACAGCGTCGCCAAGCGATGAAAACCCGTCAGCGAGTGCCGAGCACCATCCGAGGAGCGGGCGCGCCAAATCCGACCCGGAGGCGAGCCGATGAGTACCGACCAGAAACCGGGCAAGCGAGCGATCATCTGGGAGCAGAGCTTCTACGGAAATCCGATCATCGCCGGTTTGACTATTTCCGATCAGGGCCGGTTGCTCGCGATCCTTGTTCGAATGGGTGCTGCGGACTCACCCGATATCACGGACAACATCATCGTGGAGGCCGCGCGCCAGTGCAGGGAAAAGCCAAGTCGTTTGAGAGGAACGCTCGCGAAGTGCGGCGCGATCTTCGATCGTCGGGAGGATGGCACGCTCTACTCTTCGAAGCTCGTGAGAGCCATCGCAGAGCGGGAACGCAAACAAAACGGATCGGCCCAGGGTTCCAGATCGGGTCAGGAACCGGGTCTGAAAACGGGTTCAAAATGGGGTCGAAACGCGGATGCGCTTTCAAGTGAAAGCCCCAGTAAAAGCCGACAAACAGAACCGGATTTCCGGCGCCCTCCTGTACAGGAAGAGGAAAAGGCATCTACAAAGAGAGAAGTTCTTCTTGGAGAGTCTACTCATGCAGGAACGCGCGCGCGTCCTCATCCGGTGAATGAGTCGACCGCTGCCACTCAAGCCGAAGATCCGCTCGCTGAGCTGGTGAAGCGAACAGCCGGGCGAGCCAGCGGCGAGGACTGGACCAAGGTGCTCGGCCGATTTCAACGGACGCCACAAGAAGTGCTGAGCTTGTGGAACCGGCTCAACGGGTCAGGCTCGGAACTTGTCGACTCGTTCGGCGTGAGAACGGGAACCGCTCTCGCCCAGGCGATCACGAATCATCTGACGTCGGTCTAGCCCTCGGGGACGAACCTCCGAAGCGACCCAGGGGCGCACGCTCCTCGCCGGTCGAAATCCATCCTCCTCAGTCCACACGAGTCGTACTCCGTCGAAGCGGAATCACGGGAGTCCACACGGGTGTCACTCTGTCTTACGCACGCGCGCGCTGTAGGAGAGAAGATTCTTTTTCCTTTCGCGATAGCTCACGGCTCGTGAGCGGTGATGCGGGAGCGGAGAGTCGCAGCCTCTCACACCTCGCGGAATCGCGTGGCACCCCGAGTGGCACCCCAGCCGAAAAACGCGAGCGGACTCGAGCGAACGTGATGACGCGAAATCCCAGCAAAACCGCGGTTTCAGTCCACGCGGGTTTAACTCAGTGCAACGCGGGTTCGTGCTGCTTATAATCAGCGCCGCATGCCCGCTGCTCGTCTGGTTCTCGAGGATGGCACCGTCTTCGACGGTGAGTCGTTCGGTTCGCCCACCGATTCGATCGGCGAGGTGGTATTCAACACCTCGCTCGCCGGCTACCAGGAGATCGCGACCGACCCGTCGTACCGATTCCAGATCGTCACCATGACGTATCCGCACATCGGCAACTACGGCGTCGAGCCGCGGGCCGAGCAGAGCGATGGTCCGCAAGTCGCCGGCTTCGTCGTCCGCGAGCTCTGCGAGCGTCCCAGCACGCACGAAAACCGAGGCTCGCTGCAGGACTACTTCTCCGACTCGAAGATCTCCGCGATCACAGGCGTCGACACGCGCGCGCTCACGCGCCACATCCGCTCGCGCGGCGCGATGCGCGGGATGATCACGACCTCGTCCACTCCCGTCGAGGAGATCGTCACGACACTCCTGGCTGCGCCGTCGATGAACGGTCTCGACCTGGTCAAGAGCGTGACGACGATGCGCGCCTACCCGTTCGACGGCGAGGGCCCGCAGCCCCGCTTCCGAATCGCCGTCTACGACTACGGCGTCAAGCGCGACATCCTGCGCCGCCTCGCCGCCGTCGGCTGCGATCTCGTCGTATATCCGGCCACCGCGCACCCCGAAGAAATCCTCAACCTCAAATTCGACGGCGTCCTGCTCTCGAACGGTCCGGGCGACCCCGAACCGGTCACCTACGCGCAGGACAACATCCGCCAGCTCGTCGGGAAGATCCCGATCCTCGGCATCTGCCTCGGCCATCAGCTCCTCGGCCTCGCCCTCGGCGGGAGAACGTACAAGCTCAAGTTCGGCCACCGCGGCGGGAACCATCCCGTCAAGGAGCTCAGCAGCGGACGGGTCGAGATTACGGCGCAGAATCACGGCTTCGCAGTCGACCCCGACTCTCTGTCGGCGAACGACATCGAGCACACGCATGTGAACCTCAACGACGGCACGCTCGAGGGCTTCCGCCATCGCCGCGAGCCGATCATGGCTGTGCAGTACCACCCGGAGGCTGCGCCGGGCCCGCACGACTCGTTCTACCTGTTCGACGAGTTCCTGCGCATGATCCGGAAATTCAAGAACACGAGCAGCGCGTGAGCCTTGCGAGGATGATCGCGTGGCGCTACTTCCGGCGCCCGACCGACCGGCTCGTATCCGCCGCCGGCCTCGCCTCGCTCCTCGGCCTCGTGATCGGCGTGTTGTCGCTGGTCGTCTCGATGGCGCTCATGACCGGCTACAGGCTCGACCTCGAGAAGAAGCTGCGCGCGGGCAACTCCGAGATCTTCCTCTACTCCTTCCGCGGCCCGATCGAAGGGCTCGAATCGATGCTCGAAACGATCCGGAAGAGCCCGGGTGTCGCCGCGGCGTCGCCGGTCATCTTCCATCAGTCCCTCGTCGCCTCCGAAGGCTCGCCCGGGGGCGAGCAGGTGATGATGAAGGGGATCGACCCTTCGCGCGCGGCGCGCTCGCCGATGATGCAGCGGATCATCGGCAACGGGCTTCGTGGGGCGGGGAACGATGACGCGCCCGGGATCGCCGTCGGGCATCACCTCGCGCGACGTCTGCGACTACAGCAGGGCGACGCGCTGACGGTGACCGTCGCGACGAAGAGCGGCGAAGGTGTCATGCCCAGCAGCCGCGGGTTCATCGTCGCAAGCGTCTACAAGACCGGCTTTCACGAGTTCGACGCGTCGTGGGTCTTCCTCGACCTCGATTCCGCACGCGAGCTATTCGACATGCAGGGCTCGGCGAACCTCATCGAGATCGACATGACGGCCGGGGCCGATCTCGATGCGACGGCGGCCGCAGTGGCTGCCGCGACCGGCGAACGGTTCGCGGTCACGACGTGGAAGCAGATGAACGGCCAGCTCTTCGAGCTTCTGCGCATGCAGCAGTTCGTGCTCTTCATCGTTCTCGGACTGATCGTCTTCGTGTCGACGTTCAACATCGTCTCCACACTCGTGATGACGGCACACGAGAAGCGGCGGGAGATCGGCATCCTCGCGTCGATGGGGGCTACGCGGTCGCTCATTCGCAGGATCTTCGTCTGGTACGGACTGCTCGTCGGGATCGGCGGGACCGCAATCGGCATCGGGCTCGGCGTCGTCGTCTGCTGGATCCTGACCCGCTTCGAGCTGGTGTCGTTCGGCCCGGAGATCGCGCAGGTCTATTTCGTCAGCTCGATACCCTTCGTCACGCGGCCGCTCGACCTCGCCGTCATCGCGTCGTTCACGATCGTGGTCTCGTTGCTCGCAAGCATCATCCCGTCAGCTCGCGCAGCGCGGCTGCAGCCCGTGGACGCGCTGCGCCACGAGTAGTTTGTAGCGAAGGCGTCCCGCCTTCGCGGAATTACCTGAATCGTTCGGTCTGCGCCGAGCAGGCAAGGCGGGACGCCTTGCCTACACCGATCGTGCGCGATGTCGACGCTTGTAGCGAGGGCGTCCCGCCCTCGCAGATCCGCGTGAATCGATTCTCTTTCGCCTGGCGGGCAAGGCGGGGCGCCTTGCCTACAACCGATCGTGCGCGATGTCGACGAGGTCGAGGTGGTCGACGGGATGATCGAGAAACGCTTCCGCGATCCGCAGAAAACGCTCCGCGGCGTCGGTCACGAGGAACTGGTATTTCGGATCCGCGTCGTCGGCGCACAGCGAGCTCTCCCGCAATGCGGCCTCGACCGCGTGCGCGGTCGTCTCTGCCGAATCGACGATCGTGACGCCGGGGCCGGTCACTCCTGCGATCGTCGCGCGAAGAATCGGATAGTGCGTGCAGCCGAGCACGAGTGTGTCTATCCGCTCCTTCAACAGCGGGGCGAGATAGACCTCGGCGACTTCGCGCGCGACGTTCGTGCCGGCCCATCCCTCCTCGGCAAGTGCGACGAAGAGCGGGCACGGCTGCTCGAGCACCTCGATGCCCGGCGAGATCGCGTTGATCGCCCGCGTGTAGGCTCGCGACCGCACCGTCCCTTCCGTCGCGATGACGCCGACGCGCCCCCTCGTCGCGACGGCCGCGGCCCGCGCGCCCGGCGCGACGACGCCGACGACCGGGATCGGCAACTCCGCCTCGAGAAGCGGCAGCGCTGCCGCGGTCGCGGTGTTGCATGCGACTACGAGCATCTTCACGCCGTGCTCGAGAAGATAGTGCGCCGCTTCCCTCGCGTAGCGCTGGACGGTCTCCGGCGACTTCGTCCCGTAGGGGACACGCGCCGAGTCGCCAAGATAGACGAGCGGTTCGTTCGGGAGAGCGCGCGCGATCTCGCGAAACACCGTGAGGCCGCCGACACCGCTGTCGAAGACTCCGATCGGACGCGAGTCCATCGGCTCAGGCGCCCTCTTCGGGAGGCGTCATTCCGTCACGGCGGATTCCGTACTGCTCGATCTTCTTGTAGAGATTCGATCGCGGCGTGTCGATCGCTTCCGCCGTGCGCGACACATTCCATCCGTTCTCGCGCAGCTTCGCGAGAATGAACGCCTTCTCCATCGAGTCTTTGAAGTCTTGCAGGGTCGTGAAGCGGACGATTCCGTCGACCACTTCCTGCTGGTCGTGGAAGAGCTCGGCAGGGAGATCGCGCAAGTCGATCACGTCGGCGGAGACCATCACCACGAGACGCTCGATGAGGTTCCGCAGCTCGCGAACGTTGCCTCGCCAGCGGGCGTCGCGCAGCGCCGCCACCGCCGCGGGCGAGAACGTCTTGGTCTTGTAGTTGTTCTGCCCCGCGAACTCCGCGGCGAAATGATTCGAAAGAAGAGCGATGTCGTCGGGCCGCTCGCGCAGCGGAGGCGTGCGGATCGGGATCACGTTCAACCGGTAGTAGAGATCTTCGCGGAAGCGCCCGTGCTTGATCTCTTCCTGGAGATTCTTGTTCGTCGCGGCGATCACGCGAACATCGACGGTCACGACCGCCGCGGCACCGACCGGCTCGACGTGCCCTTCCTGCAGCACGCGAAGCACCTTCGCCTGCGTCCGCAGCGACATGTCCCCGATCTCGTCGAGAAAGATCGTCCCCCCGTCGGCCTGGAGAAACTTCCCGGTCTGCTTGCGAACGGCTCCCGTGAACGATCCCTTCTCGTGGCCGAAGAGCTCCGACTCGATCAGCTCCTCGGGGATCGCAGCGCAGTTCACCTGGACGAACGCCTTCGCCGCACGGGGAGAGAGGCGATGGATCTCGCGAGCGACGAGCTCCTTGCCGGTGCCAGACTCGCCGGAGATCAGCACCGTGGCACGCGTCGGCGCTGCACGCTCGATCTGCATCGTCAGCTCGCGGATCACCTGCGAATCGCCGACGATCCCGTAGCGCTGCGCTTCCTTCTCGCGCAGTTCGGTGTTCTCTCGCTCGAGCGCGGCCTGCCGGACGGCATTCCGAACCGAGAGGAGCAGCCGGTCACGATTGAGCGGCTTCTCGAGAAAGTCGAACGCGCCTTTGCGCGTGCACTCGACGGCGGTCTGGATGTCGCCGTGTCCGGAAACCATCACGACCGGGACACCGGCTCCCTGCGCGCGGAGGTTGTCGAGCACCTCGATCCCGTCGAGGACCGGCATTTTGATGTCGAGGACGACGACGTCGTAAGCGCCGCGGCCGACCTTGTCGAGCGCATCCTGGCCCGAACGAGCCTCCTCGACCTCGAATCCCTCGTACTCGAGGGTCATCCGGATCGCCTCGCGTACCGCCGCCTCGTCATCGACCACCAGAACGCGTTGCGCCATGTCCCTCGCCTCGGCCGCCATTATACGCAACGCCCCCGCCACGTCCCCGGCTCAGTCGCGCCTACATCAGCCACGCGTAGCCGAACTTCACGAACAGTGTCCTGCTCTGCTGCGTGAGATCGATCTGGTCGTCACCGGCGTAGACGTCCGAGTAACCGGCGAAGAAGACCGTCTGCGGGTTGATCTTGTAGGAGAAGAGCAGCTGGTTGAAGAAGTCGCGACTGCGGGGAGAGACTGCGCCCGAATAGAGAGAGGCATCGCGCTCGACATCGAGATGCTGCCCGACCCACCGAACGAGCGTCCGCACGTTGAACTGGTAGGTCGCGCGCACCTGGCTGAGGTTGGCCGTGTAGAGCTTGCCGGCGTCGACGTCGAGCGTTTCACGGCTGTGATCTAGATTGAGGCGGAGGTGTCTGCCCAGGTCCAGCCGGACGCCGGGGTCGATCCTCACACGCGTGCCCTGCTGCGCATTCGCGAAGTCGACCTGATCGCCCGCGACGGCGGAAACGTACGCGAAGATCCCCGCGGTCGCCTGGATCTCTCCGCGGAGCCGCACCTCGTCGGTGTCGAACAGCCTGCCGTCGTAGAAACGGTCGGCCTCGACCACGTCCAACTGAACGAACGATTGCCGCGGGCCCTGGGCCCAGGTGTACAGATCGACCTGGCGCTCCAGGTGCTGGCCCGACTGGTCCTCGAAATCCGAAACGAACACTCCGGTGCGCCACTGGCTCCAGCCTGCCTTGTCGGGATACCACGCCCGCTCCAGAGTTCCTCCGCGCTCGACGAAATCCGCCTGCGGCACGAATCCGAGGTCGGCGCGAAAGTCCTCACCGACCGTCCGGTAGAGTACGTACCACATCCAGTTCCGGGACGTGTGCTGGTAGACGGTGCGGAGGGCGAAGTCCGACGCCTCGTCCGTGCGCTGGCCAAACTCCCGCGCGATCGACTCTGGATACAGCGTCTGCGAGCCGAGTATCTCGATGCGCGCGGCCTCGGTGTCCTTCCATCGAAAGAGAACGTCGCCGCCGAGGAGCCGGTTGTGAAACTCGTCGCCCTCGCGACCCGTGTAGAAGAGCCCGCCGGTCGTCGCTCCGAAAAGATCGCGACGGTAGCGGAGCATGGTCGAGATGTTCTCCTCGTCGAGCGAGGCGAGCGCCGAAGACTGCGAGGAAGGAATGAGGAAGTTCGTTCGCGCGTCCTGCGCCACGATTACGCCGACGGCGTTCTTTCCCGTCTTCCCGGTGAGCTTGACCCCCCAGTCGGGCTCGGCGATGTTCCGGCTGTACATCGCGTTGAACCGCGTCTCGAAGATGTCGCCACCTTCGAGGAAGAACGGGCGTTTCTCCGGGTAGAAGAGCGCGAACTGCGTGTTGACGTCGAGCTGGGCCGCGTCGGCCTCGATCTGAGAGAAGTCCGGGTTGATCGTGCCGTTGAGCATCATGTTAGGCGTGATTCCCCACCGTGCCGTGAGACCGGGCTCGGTGTCGGTCTCGCCGCTCTCCATGTCGCCGTCGGGAAACTCGTTCCGGACACTCGTCTGCGAGCTCGTCAGCGTCGGGTCGAGCTCGATCGAGCGCGCCGGGCGCACTCCCTCGATTCCGACGAGCTTCGACGCCTGGCAGAGGTAGCAGTTGTTTCCCCGCTCCAGCGGATGGAGCCCGAGCCGATACCGCTGATCGCGGGGATAGATCCGGATCGCGTCGATCCCCCAGGTGATGCCCGAGGTCGCGTCGGGAAAGCGGAGCGACGAGAACGGGATCCTCATCTCCACCGTGTATCCGGCCTCGCCGACCTGCCCCGCGCTGTCCCAGATCGCGTCCCACGAGGCGTCCTCGTTCCCGGTGTGCTCGTTCTGCGTGAGATCCATCTGCACACCCGCCGGGTTCACGAAGAACTCGAAGGCCCGGCGCTCGTCGTTGAACGTGTCGATGGCAATGCCGACAAAGTCGTCCTGGAAGGCGTTGTCGCGGTCGGTGACCCGAGAACGGATCTTCTGCGGCTCGGGATCCGTGGCGCGAAACGCGACGTAGAGGTTGTTGCTGTCGAAGGTGATCCAGGCTTCCGTGCGAACTCGCGCCGGGATGTTCTCGGCGGGAGACGTCTCCCACGAGAGCTCGAAGGTCGGGGCTCCGGACCAGACCGGCTCCTCGAGACGGCCGTCTACGCGGATCTCGTCGCTCGTTCGCTGAACCGAATAGGGCACGCGAGCCGGCGGCGCCGCCTCGGCGAGTTGCGCCCTCGCTGCCCCGGCTGAGAGGGTGAGAGCGCCAAGCGCAAGCAGAAGCAGCAGTGAAGGGGGATGCGGCCGGGATGGCGCGCTGCCGTCGAGACGTTCGTTCGTCCGTCGCATTGGTCTGTGTTCCTTTCTCAGGCCTGAAGGGACTCGGGCGTTTGCATGCTTTCCAAACGAGTCTCTACTCATCCTGCATCACGAAGTTGCATCTTCTTCGGGCCGTCCCGCGGCTTGCGCGCCTTGTCACTGATTCCTTGCCGAGGCATACAAGAGGAGCCCCGCCGCAATCACGACTTTCGTCGCAAGGGGGATGGGGCGCGGGCAGCCGAGGGAGCGCTCCACGTCGATCCTGTCGCCTGCTTCCCACGGGTGCAGCTGCGTCGGAACCGTCCCGAAAGCACCGCATCCGTGCAAGAATTGCCCCAAATGATAGGCACCAAGCTCGGTCGATACGAGATCCTCGAGGTGCTCGGGCGAGGCGGGCAGAGCATCGCGTACAAGGCTCGCGACCCGAAGATCGACCGGATTGTGGCGATCAAGCAGATCCTCTCCCAGAAGGGCCAGCCCGAAGCGGCGCGCGCGGACTTCCTCACCCGATTCATGCGCGAGTCGCAGTCGGCCGGGCGGCTGTCGCACCCGAATATCGCCACGATCTACGACGTCGGCGGCGACGAGGAAGGCGAGCCGTACATCGCCATGGAGTACGTCGACGGATGCAACCTCGACGATCTGGTCGCGCGGGAGCACCCGTTGTCGCAGACCCGAATCCTCAGGCTCTTCATTCAGCTCTGCAACGCGCTCGACTACGCGCACAACGCCGGCATCGTTCATCGCGACATCAAACCCGGCAACATCATGCTCACGCGCGACGACAAGTTGAAAGTGGTCGACTTCGGCATCGCCAGGATGGACTCCTCCAGCCTGACCCAGGCCGGCATGGTCATGGGCACCCCCAGCTACATGTCGCCCGAGCAGATCATGGGCAAGTCGGTCGACCGTCGCTCGGATATTTTTTCGTTAGGCGTCGTTCTCTACGAGATGCTGACGGGTCAGAAACCCTTCAAGGGTGAGCATGCGACGTCCGTCATTTACAAGATCGTCAACGACAGGCACGCGTCGGTGCTGGAACACGAGCGGGAGCCCACTCTCCTGCCGGACTTCGATCCCATCCTGGACAAAGTCCTGGCCAAGAATCCGGCCGATCGCTACCAGACCTGCGCGGAGCTCGGGCTGATCCTCGAGCGGCTGCTTCAGGATGCGCAACTCGCGCCCGCGAGCGCGCACGAGCGTTCTGCGACGCTTCCCACACCGAGGGAGACTGCTGATGCCGCCGATTCGTCGCAGTCGATCCAGGACTCTGGTGAAGCACTCGGGAGCTCACCGAGCGCCGTAGTCAGTCTCGAGCGGGGCAGGGGTCCCCGGAGCGAGCGCGCGCGGAACTCCGACGCTCCGACGGCCTTCACTGGCGGTCCGCACTCCACCTCGGCCCCAATTCCCCCCAGCCGGGAGAGACCCGAGGAAGATGCCGAGAACCCGGAGGACTGGTCCTTCACGATCTCGAACGTAGGCCCCCCGAGCGGAAGAACACCCGCGGTCCCATCCTCCGCTTCGCCGCTTTTACCGCGCGATTCGTATGGGAGCGACGCGTCCCGCACTGAAGCAGTTCCGTTGAATGGAGACGCCCCCGAGCCAGCTCGGGCGAACACCGCAAGCCGATCCGTCGAGGACTCCACCGATGCCGCGCTGCCTCGAGGGCGACGCGGCTGGATGCTTCCTGTCGGCGCCGCCGTAGCGGTCATCGTCATTGTGGCTCTCGTCGTACTCACGCGGATCCCCGGAGGAACCGCGCCCCCGCCACCGGCCGCCGCGGTGGAGGTCAAGCCCGTCCCCGACGCCCCAACCTCTGCGGTCGCGGAGTTGCTGCGCAACGCACGGGAGGCGTTGAGCCAGGGCCTCGTCGTGGGGCGCGACGGCAAGGATGCGCTGCACTTCGTGACGGCTGTCCTCTCCCTCGATCCTGACAATACGGAAGCGCGAGCGCTCGAGGCGGAAATCCGAACGCGAGCGCTGCAGCAGGTCGACGAACTGGCGAAGCGGGGTAAGACCGGCGAGGTCGAGGCGGCGTTGGACATGCTGCTCGAAGACTTTCCGGACGACGTCGAGATCCTGACGAAGCTCGAGGCGGCGCAGGCCGCGCAGTCCAGGACACAGGCGGCTGGCGACCTGGATCGCGCGAAGCTCGCGGGGGAGAAGGCCTTCGCGACGGGGAACTATGCAGAGGCCGTCAGGCAATTCGGCAGGCTGACGAAGGCGGATCCACGGAACGCAGCCGCGTTCTACTCGCTGGGGCGCAGCAATTTCGCGCGGAACGAGCTGACCGAAGCTACGAAGAACCTCACCCGCGCGTGCAAGCTCGAACCTCGGAACCCCACGTACAACATCCAGCTGAGCCGGGTGCTGGAGAAGAGCGGGAATCTCCGCGGAGCGCTCCACCACCTCGAGAAAGGATTCGAGCTGGGAGGCGATCGCGAACACAGCACGACGGCGCTTTCCGCGCACTCTTCGGAACTGAAGTTTCGCATCGATCTCGCCGAGGTCACGCCCCATACGTTCAAGAGCAGGCACGTCCACCGTTTCGTCGGCCGGTGCGAAGGGCAACTCGTTGTGACCGAATCGGGCATCAACTTCATCCCGGACGAAGAAAAGGAGCACGCGGTCCAGGCCCCCTGGGCAGAGGTAAAGAGTTTTGCGGTCGTGAAGAACCGGCTGGAAGTCGAGTTGACCAGAGACCGGAATTTGGCCTTCGAATGCACCGAGCTCGACTGGCTGAAGAGAATCGCCGCGGTGCTCTCCCGGCCTCACTGATTCGCTCGCGCTCAGGCGCTGGAGTCGGGACGCGACGAACGCCTCCCCGCTCCAATGGCCGCAGACGCCGCAGGGGCATCCCGCGAACCCGCCTCTCGAGACTCGACACGACCGGGAAAGAACGTCCACCCTGCGGTACGATTTGATCCTTGGACCCCCTCACGCATACGCTCGTCGGCGCCAACCTTTCTGCGACCCGCCTCGGCGACAAGACGCGCTTTGCCGGCGCCGCGCTTCTCGTGGGCGCGAATCTTCCCGACCTCGACGGCGTCTGCTACCTCATTGACAGCGATCTCGCCCTCGGATTCCGGAGGGGATGGACGCACGGAGTGCTTGCGCTCGCCATTCTCCCGGTGCTGCAGGCGGGGCTGCTGATGCTCATCGACAGACTCCGTCGAGGTGAGCGGCGCGCCGATTTCCGATGGCTGCTGATCCTCTCGGCCATCGCCATCTGGTCGCATCCCACGCTCGACTGGCTCAACACCTATGGCATGCGCTGGCTGATGCCGTTCAGCGGGCGATGGTTCTACGGGGACGCCGTCTTCATCATGGACATCTGGTTATGGCTCGCCCTCGGCGTCGGATACCTCGCGGTGAAGCGGGCGACGCCCGGCATCCTGGTGACCGGGCTCGTCATCGGCACCTGGATCGTCAGGACCGTGGCCAGACGCTCGCCGGAGCACCTGCCGCTTCTTCTCTCGGTGGCTCTCGTGCTCGTCCTCGCGCTCCTCTGGAAGACGCCACTGGCACGGCCCCGTCTGGCAGAGCGACTCCCGGCGGTCGCGCTGATCGTGGCCAGCGCTTACATTGCCGCGCGGCTGGTCCTCAACGAGGCGACCGAGAGCGCGGTAACTCGAGACCTCGCAAGGCGGGGCGAGGCGGTCCTCGAGATCATGGCCGCCCCCGACCCCATCGATCCACTGCACTGGAGCATCGTCGCCAGAACGGGCACCGTCTACAGATACGGCGAGTTCGACTGGCGAGACCGTTCGCTGACGCTGCTTCCCACCACGGTGGAGGTCGCGCGCGATTCCGAGGAATGGCGGCGGGCGAAGCAGGATCCCTCCGCGTGGGGGCTGGTCACGTGGCTTCGCTTTCCCGCGTACGAAGTCGAGCGCCGCGGAACCGAAACGCTCGTCCACATCTATGATGCGAGACGAATGGGCGGCTGGGCCCGGCGCACGGTGATTCTTCGGGACTGACGCTTCCCCTGTCGGGATGAATGCCTCTGCTACAATCCGCCGCGGTCGGGCGCCTTCTGCGCCCGTCGCCACGACTCCCGCGGCTTGAGCTGCGGCATCCAGGAGGATTTCCTTGAACGTCACGGTTTCACGCGAGCTCACGCTCTCGAGCATCGACCACCTATACGTCTTCGTCACCGAAGAGATGAACCTCGATATCCCGGCGCGGCTTCGAGCGCGCGTCGAACGCGCCGTCGCCGACAGCGGCTTCGAGGGACGCTCCGACGAATCGATCACCATCCTCGCCGGCACACCCCGCAAGCTCACGCTCGTCGGTCTCGGCAAGGGCGAGAAGCTTTCCCATCGCGGCCTTCGCGCCGCCATCTACGCGCTCGGCAAGGCAGCCCGCCGCAATCGAGACAGGAAGATCGGCGTCGCCCTCTGCGCGTCGTTCCCGAACGCCGGCGCCGAGGCGTCGACGCGCCTCGCGGCCGACCTTATCGCACAGTCCGACTACAAGTACGACGCGTTCATCACGTCGAAAGAGAAGAAGGCGCGCATCGACGTTTCCTGCACGCTCATCGCGCCGTCCAGTCTCGATCGCCGCGCAGTCTCCCGCGTCGCGTCCCAGAGCGCGATCCTCACCGCCGCGGTTCGCACGGTCAAGGATCTCGGCAACGGCCCGGGCAACACGGTCACGCCGGCGCAGCTCGCGCGCCGCGCCCAGGAGGTCGCGCGAGAGTCGGGGATCCGCTGCACCGTCTTCGACAAGAAACAGATCCAGAAGCTGAAGATGGGCGGACTGCTCGCGGTGAACCGCGGCTCGGCGCAGGAACCGCGCTTCATCGTCCTCGAGTACGTGCCCACCGGCCGCCGCCCGAAGAAGACCGTCTGTCTCGTCGGCAAAGGGATCACGTTCGACTCCGGCGGCATCTCGCTCAAGCCCGGGGAGCGGATGGAGGAGATGAAGTTCGACATGTGCGGCGCCGCCGCCGTGATCGGCACGCTCCAGGCCGCGGCGAAGCTCAAGCTCCCGCACCGCATCATCGGACTCATCCCGGCGACGGAGAACCTGCCGAGCGGATCGGCCTACAAGCCGGGCGACATCGTGACGACGATGTCGGGCAAGACGATCGAGGTCGTCAACACCGATGCCGAAGGTCGCGTGGTGCTGTCCGACGCGCTGACCTACTCCACGCGCTTCAAGCCCGATCACCTGATCGACTATGCGACGCTCACGGGAGCCTGCGTCGTGGCACTCGGCGCCGAGGCGACCGGGCTCTTCTCGACCGACGACGACCTTGCCGCGCGCCTCGTCGCCGCCGGCGAAGAGGTTGGCGAGCGCCTCTGGCGCATGCCGGTCTGGGACGACTACAAGGAGTACATCAAGAGCGAGTGGGCTGACATGAAGAATTCTGGAGGCCGCGTTGCCGGGGCGATCAGCGCAACGATGTTTCTCAAAGAGTTCGTCACGTGCCCGTCGTGGGCACACCTCGACATCGCAGGCACGGCGTGGGCCGACAACGAGACGGCTCGCGAACTAAAGGGCGCGACGGGCGTCGGAGTTCGCGCGACGGTTCGATTCCTGGAGGATCTCGCCTGAAGCGCCGGCCGCGCGGCGGGGCAACCCTTCCCGGCGGAGCCCGCGTCGTCGCGTGCCGTGCGGCGGCGGCTTCGGGTCAACGCTTCTTCGCCGCTGCACTGACTTGCATCATGCTCGCCGGTTGCGGCGCCGAGCCCCAGCGCCCGGCGCCGCAAACCGCCGCCCCTTCCGTCGTACCGCCCCAGGCCGCGCCCGAATCTCCGCTGGCTCCGATTCTCGCCGAGACGCTCGGCGCGTGGCAGCGGCGAGGCGCTCCGCGAACCTGGAGCGCGCTTTCGCTGGATCAGTACCTTGGCGCCGACGCAGAGCGATGGCGACTCTACGATCTGGTCGACGCGGTCGTCACCTCGTACGACCGCACGGGCGGATCCATGGCCTTCGTCGAGCTCTACCGGTTCCGCGCGCCAGCCGATGCGTTCGGTGCCTACTCGACGCGACGCGGCTTCGACGCCCGGCTCGTTCCGATCGATGACGAAGCCTTCGTCACCGCCGGCGCGCTGCTCGCCTGGAAAGGGAGCGTCGTTCTTCGAATCGTCGGGAGCACGCACGCGCCGCAAGCTCTCGAGGAACTGGCGCGCCTCGCGATGGAGCAGTTACCAGGGGGAGGAGCGAAGCCGGCTCCGCTCCTGTTCCTCGGGGGCCAGTCGGTGGTGCCCGGCACGGAGATCTGGACGCGCGAGGACGCACTCGGCTACCCGATGTTCCGAGGCTCGGCACTGGCGCGAATACGCGCCGGCAACGCACTGATCGAGGTCTTGCGACATCCTGAAAAGAGCGACAGCGACGCGCTCTCCGTATTCGAAGCGTTCCGCGGCTCAGTGACCCTCAGTGCGCGCACGCTCGACCCGGTGCTGCGGGTCGGCAACGAGGCATTCTTCGCGCAGGACGCGCACCTGACGAACACGCTCGCGTTCCGTGCTGGAACCGACGTCGTCGTCCTGCGTGGTCAGGTGCCGCTCGACGCGCTGAAGCGCGTCGCGGAGGAGCTGGCAGGCAGGCTTCGCACGCAGCCGCCGCCGACCACGATCCCCGCGCCCACGGCCTTGCCTAATTCCTGACGTAGTCGCCGCTCTTGCCGCCGCTCTTGCGGAGGAGTCGGACCTGCTCGATCACGATCCCCTTTTCCGCGCTTTTGCACATGTCGTAGATGGTCAGCGCGGCGATTGCGCAGGCAGTCATGGCCTCGATCTCGACTCCGGTTCGACCCCTGCAGCGAGCGGTCGACGTGACGGTGATCGTTCCCGTCCTGACCTTCACATCGAATTCGATGTCGACGAAATCGAGCGGAATCGGGTGCGTCAGCGGAATGAGTGACGACGTCTGCTTTGCGGCAAGGATGCCTGCCACCTTCGCTGTCGCCAGCACATCGCCCTTCGGCAGTGCCTTCTCCGCGAGCAGCTTCGCGGTCGCGCCCGACATCCGCACGACCCCTTCGGCCACGGCTTCCCGTTGCGTGACCGCCTTGGCGCCCACGTCGACCATCGCGATCGAGCCGTCGGCGGCGACGTGGCTGAGCTCAGTGAACTTGCGCTTCGGCATGGTGTTTCCGCGCCTCGTCGAGGTCCCCGGGAGTATTCACGTTCATCAGGACGCCCCGCCCGAAACGCGCCACGATCTCGTCCTCGCGGATCACGAGCGCCCGGTGCGCGTCGACCAGCCCCTTGAGCGCGAGGCGTCCCTCCGCGATCTTCGCTTTGACCGAAGCAGCGGTCGTGGCACGATACCCCGCGCAAAGCATATGAAGCTTCGACGCGAACTCCGGCACCGCTATCTCCGCACCGGACGACTCGAACCTCTCGCGGAGATACGAAAGCACCGCCGCCGTAACGAGCGGATAGTCGATGCCGAGAATCCAGCAGGCATCGCCCGCCGCGTGATCGAGCGCGCAGTCGAGCCCGATGATCGGTGCCGCGACCTGGTCGTTGGCCTCGTGCAGGACCGGCGCGGAGAACTCTCCGCGGCCCTTTTTCGTGACGACGTAGACCTGCTCGAACACGGAGCCTGCCGCGCCGATCACGCGATCGGCAAAGGTCACGCCATCGATCTCGATCGACCACTTGTCCGTCCCCATCCTCGACGAAAGCCCGCCGGCGAGCACGTAACAGTTCACGGCGGGATGGTACCAGAATGAACGCGCGGATCGCCGTCGTGATCCCGACGCTCAACGAGGAGGCGTCGCTCGAGCACGCGATTGCTTCGGCGCGGGAAACTGACCCCGAAGAAATCGTCGTCAGCGACGGTGGAAGCAGCGATCGCACGCTTGCCATCGCCGAGAGTTGCGGCGTGCGCGTCGTCGCATCCGAGCGAATGCGCGCGAAGCAGATGAACGGCGCAGCACGATCGACGGACGCGGAAGTGCTGCTCTTCCTTCACGCCGACACCGTGCTCCCTGATGCGGCCGGCGCCCGGATCAGGCAGGCGGTCGAGCGAGGTTTCGCCTTCGGGGGATTTCGGATCCAGTTCTCCGAGCCCGAGCCGAGGCTCCGCGTCGCCGCCGCAATGATCAACCTGCGCACCGCGATCACCCGCTGCCCCTGGGGCGATCAGGCTCAGTTCGTCACGCGCGAGCGATTCGATCTCGCCGGAGGCTACCCCGAGATGCCGATCATGGAAGACTACGAGTTCGCGCGACGGATGAAGGTGATGGGCGGAGTGACCGTACTGCCGGAGAAGGTCTCCACGTCGGGCCGGCGCTTCCTGCAGCGCGGCGTTCTCGCGACCGCGGCAACGAATTGGAGGATCATCCTCTCGTACCACCTCGGCAAATCGCCGGAAGAGCTTCGGCGACTCTACGGCTCGCGCTGAGTCGACCCGCGTCGCTCTTCCTTCTCTGGTTTCTCCTTCTTCGAGTGGCGTGTCCGGCCGAGCGTGACGTTTACGGGGTTCGAGCGTTCGAGGAAGGGCACCACCGGCCTCGATCGCATTCCTAGCTCCGCCCTGAGCACGCAAAGCTGCTTGTCATCCGCGAACGATCGCAGCCCTTCCTCCAGCGTGTCGATCGCGCGCTTTCGCATCGAGGCCGCGACATACACCCGCGCCAGATTCGCGTAGTGCGCGGGATTGAAGAAGTTCATCGTCAGCGTCTTCTTGCAGACGTCGATCGCCTCTTTGTATTTCTTCTGCACGAGGGCGAGGCAAAGACCGTAGTACGAGAGACCTTCGACCGATTTCGAGTTATGGGCCTTGAACTCGCCTCCCGCGTAGGCGTCGGTGAGCAGGTTCATCGCGAGAAGATAATCCCCCTGCTTTGCCGCCCGGATACCCTTCGTGATGTCGCGTTCAGAGTTGCTCACAGCATCTTCCCCGTCTGCCTCATGTGCGCGATGAACGCAGCGAGCCGCCGTCCGTCGTCACTACCCATCCCGATGAATCTCATCCCGTATCGCGCTGCACCACCGAGAAACTCGGCGCGAACCACCTGCGATTCGACACGCATCGGTACGGGATCGTTCTGAAGGTAAAACTGAATATTAACACGCGCTTCGGGCGCGAGAATCTGGTTCGTCTGCACCAGGATTCCGCTCGACGACACGTTCATGCTCTGACCCAGGAAGAACTGCCCCGCCCGCTCCATTGATAGCTCGAGCTTCACGAGCGTGCGCAGGTCTTTGCGCACAGGAACGGCGGAGAGTTTTCCGACGCGCTCGTCCAGATCCCCCTCGTCGAGCGGACGGTGGATCACGTCGTTGCATCCCGCGGCGAGGCTGAGCGCCGCGACCTGTTCGTCACCCTCGTCCGCGATCAGCAACAGCGAAATCGCGCGCGTGGTCTCGCTGTCCCGCACGATGCGGCAAAAGTGAGGAACGTCCATGTCCCCGATGTGCTGCTGGAGGATCACGAGGCGGGGGCGCCCCGTCGGCAGCAGCGTGATGGCTGCGGCGCCACTCGGCACGACGACGACCGCGTCGCCCCGCCGCGCGAGCAGACCCTCGACCCCGAGCGCCGCCCGATCGGGAGTCACAAGCACGATCGTGCCCGGATCCATGGGGTAACTATACCGAGATCTCGCGCACGCGGCGAACTGCGGCGACCAGATCCTCGACCAGCAGGTCGATGTGCGCTTCCGTATTGCAGCGTCCGAGCCCGAACCGAAGCGAGGACATCGCGATCGCGTCGCCCAGGCCGATCGCCTTCAGCGCGCGCGACGGCTCCTTTCTGCCCGAGGCACAGGCTGCGCCTGTCGACAGCGAAAAACGCCGCATCGCGTGGATCAGGGCTTCTACGTCGACACCCGGGAAGCTGACGTGCAGGTTGCCTGGCAACCGCTCCTCGTCCGGGCCGTTGACCACGACATCCGGGAACGCGGCCGTGAGCTTCGACCGAAGTCTCGTCCGCAGCGCGATCAGTTTCGTACTCTCGCTTTCCCTGTCGGCCACCGCGATGGCAAGCGCCTCGGCGAGCCCTACGGCTCCCGCCACGTTGACCGTTCCCGAGCGAACCTTCTTCTCCTGTCCACCCCCCGCAACGGGAGAGACGAGGCTCGTGCCGGTGCGGACGAAGATCGCGCCGATGCCCTTCGGCCCGTAAAACTTGTGCGCCGAGAGCGACGCAAGATCCACGGGAAGCGACCCGAGATCGAACGGGATCTTGCCCACCGCCTGTGTCGCGTCGGTATGAAACGGGACACCACGCTCGCGGCAGACCTCGCCAATCTCGCGAACGGGCTCGAGCGTTCCGAACTCCGCGTTTGCGGCCATCACGCTAACGAGTACGGTCGACTCGCGGATCGCGTCACGAATCGCAGGCGGACGAACGGAGCCCTCACGGTCCGGCATGACGATCGTGTGCTCGATCCCGAGGCGCTTCATCTGTTCGAGAGGCTGGAAGATCGACGAATGCTCGACCGCACTGGTGACCACATGCGCGCCAGGATCGAGCGCGGTCCCGCGGAGCGCGATGTTGTTCGATTCGGTCGCGCCGGACGTGAAGTGGATCTCGGAAGGAAGGCAGCCGAGATTCGCCGCGACACTCGCCCTCGCGTCCTCCAGCGCCGCAGAAGCACGACGGCCGTGCGCGTGTGTCGCTGCCGCCGCGTTGCCGAAGTTGTCGTGGAAGAACGGCAGCATCTTCTCGACGACCCTCGGGTCACACGGCGTGGTCGAGTGATGGTCGAGATAGATCGGCAGGTCGCTCATAATCGTCTCCAGAGGGGATGCACCGCATTCTCGCAGGAACTGCGAGCGCCGCCAACTTCTGCGAGGAGGCGTGGGACACCAAACCTCGCCCGTGCCCTGCGGACTTGCCGATTACCGCCGCCGGCGGCGCCGGCGTGGCGCGCGCGTCGGAGGCGGCGGAGCTCCCTCCTGTCGCTGCACGCGTCGAGCGAAGGCCTGCCATTCCTTGAATCGCTCCACGTTGCGCCCCGACGAGAGCGCATGAAGTTCGAAAAGTGCAAGGGCGTCGCCAAAATGCTCTCGGAAGACGAGGCGCCACTGCGACTTGCGATCCGACGGAACTTCCTGAATCCGCCAGAGCGCCTCGAGCGACTGCTCCACGTGATGCCGCACGCCTGACGGGAAGACCAGGCGCGCGGCCACGGGGGCGACCACGTCGCGCACGAGGCCGAAGGCGTCGCTCGGCTTGAGCCGCTCGCCCCGCAAGGCCTCTTCCTGCTCGACGGCTTTGAAGAAGCCGGGAAGCATCAGCACGGCCCAGAAGACCCCGTCCCCAAAGACCCGACCCGACTGGATCGTCCGGTCGAGAACCTCGAGCATTCGCCAGAGGTACTCCGCCTCCCCGGACGTGAGCGAGGAGTAGAGCTCCGGCATCAGCGGCTCCAGGAGCCTCGTCTCGACCATCAGCTCGAAAGCATCGAGCGACCACCCTCGCCGGAGCAGTTCGAGAATCTCTTCGGACACGCGCGCAGGCGATGCCTTCAGGATCTCCTCGCGATGGCGGATGATCGCGTCCCACGTGTCTGCCTCGATCTCGAAGTCGAGCCGCGACGCGAATTCGATCGCGCGCATCATCCGCACCGGATCCTCGCGAAAGCGCAGGTCGGGATCACCGATCACGCGGATGAGCCGGTTGTCGAGGTCTGCGAGCCCGCTCACGTAGTCGATGATCGAGAAGTCGGCGATGTTGTAGAACAGGCCGTTGATCGTGAAGTCGCGGCGCCGCGCGTCCTGCTCCGGCGTTCCGAACGTGTTGTCGTCGGTGACGAGCAACTCGCCGTCGTCGCGCTGCCCGGGCTCGCGCCGGAACGTCGCAACCTCCGCCACGCCCTCCTGATAGATCACATGGACGAGGCGGAACCGCCGCCCGATGATCCGGCTGTTCCGGAAAAGGCGGCGCACCTGCATCGGATGTGCATCGGTGGCGATGTCGAAGTCCTTCGGCGTGCGCGACATGAGGAGGTCGCGTACGCTGCCCCCGCACAGGTACGCTTTGAAGCCGCTGCGGTGCAGCCGGTAGAGCACCTTGAGCGTGCTCTCGGGGATCATCGTTCGTGAGATGCAGTGTTGCTCGCGGTCGACGACGACGGGAGCCGACGGCACGGCCTGCCTGGTCTCCGTCAGTTCTTCGCGCTCGCCTGTTTCAGTGCTCATTCGCCCCGCATCCCCCTGGTTCGCTCCGCGTGGTAGTGATATTCGCTGTCAACGATGAAAAAGGTGCGATCCCATCGTGTGCTCGAAAAGAAGTGAGCCGCTATGCCCGCAACCTCGGCCAGGCGCTGGCCGAACGTCGCGTCTGCCGGAGCGGGCGGCTCAGCGTACGACCAGTAGACCACGAACGCACGGCCCTTGATCAAGCCTCGCGACACGAGTCCCCAGTAGCGAGAGTCTCGCGACTCGTCTCGATTGTCTCCGAGCACGAAGTAGTGCTCGTCCGGGATCACGACCGGGCCGAACTGGTCGCGGACCTTCATCGACAGCAGTGGCTTGTCCGGAATCACGAGCGGATCGACATGGATCACGTACGGCTCGTCGAGCCGCTCGCCGTCGACGAAGACGACCTTGTTACGGATCTCGATCTTCTCCCCGGGCAGCCCGATGACTCGCTTCACGTAATCGACATCGGGATCCGAAGGATACCGGAAGACCACGATGTCTCCCCGCTCGACGTCACGAAGCGGGAAGAGCGCCGCGAGGCGACCCGGTCCGCGCGGTCCGTAGACGAACTTGTTGACGACGATATGGTCGCCGACGAGCAGGTTGTCGACCATCGATCCGCTGGGAATCTTGAACGCCTGAAAGACGAAAATGCGCGCGAAGTTGACCAGGATGAGCGCGATGATCAGCGCTTCGAAATACTCGCGCGACGTCGACTTCGTCGCCTTTCCCGCCACTTCGCTCATCGTCCGGTCTTGAACCGCCCCCGAAGATACTCCATCGCTCCCCGCCAATCCTCGGCCACGACGACCGATCCGCCCCCGGGCAGCTCGCGCTGACTGAAAAACCGGTCCGACGCCCGTTTCGTTCCGAGGGTCACCAGCGTTCTTCCTTCGGTGAAGCCGGTGCCGGTCGAGGCGAGCGCCCCCGCGAGGTCCACGACGACAATCGCCGCGGGATCGACCCACTTCAGTTCGTCCAGCAGTGCCGTCAGCCGCGCTCCGTCCCCCCATAGTTTCGCCGAAAGCAGAAGAATGCCGCCGCCAAACGATTCGAGATCGCGCAAGTCCGACTGCCACGCGAGTGGTTCCTCTGTCAGCCGAATGAAGAGCGGCAGCTTTTCGCCATAGCGAACCGTCGCAGGCCCGAGAAGCAGACTCGATCGGGGGCCGAACGTCACCCGTTCCGGCTCGCGCGCGACCACGTCACGGGGCGCCGCGAGCGTCGCTCGCCCTCCGCCGCCATACTCGATCCAGTCGATATGGGGGGATGCTGTCGGTCCGTCGAGAATCATCGCGAATCGCTCCGCGCGCGAGTCCCATGCGATCTCGCGCACGCTCATGTGCGGAACGTCGAAGGTGAGTTGAAACGAGGTCGGCACATGCACCGATCGCACGAGCGTCGAATCGACGCCCCGAATCCTGTAGCTGATCTTGTTGCCGCGCGGCGCCCACGTCACGCCCACTTCGTCGGCGCGATCGGGAGCGACCCAGTTCACCGTCGTCCCGTCCGTCGACGCGATCGCCACGTCAAATCCGTTCTCCCGACGCGCTGAGAAGACGATCTCGTCACCGCGCGGTGCCGCGTCCATCGAGTCGATCGCGGCGAACTCACCGCTCACATCGTTCTCCCCCGACAGGCTGATTCGCACGATGCGCTCACTTTCCGCAGAGAGTCGGATTGCGAGCAGATCACCGTTCACCGGGAGAATCCGGATCGCTCGCAAGGAGCTCAGTGTCCCGATCTCCTGCTGAAACTCTCCTCGTTGCCAGACGAATCGGTCCCCGCTGAGCCTGACATAGTTCATCGCACCGGCCGCAGCGACGACCAGGGTGTCCGGCATGACGTCGGATCCGTCCGGGCGCCGCCATGCTCCGAGTCGCGCGCCGTCGGTAAGGAGCAGCGATTCGTCCTCCAGCACGGTGACCGACGTCGGGCAGGAGTCGAGCGTGAACGCAACGCGCTCGGTCATCGGCTCGATGCTCAGAGCACGAACCTCGCATCGCGCGCCACCCGTCGCGTACCAGAGCGTGGATCGATCGCGTGAGAACGCTGACGCGGTGATGACAGAGTCGCTCACTACCGGCTCCGGCATAGACGGTGGGGGCGGGCTGCTCGCGCACGAAAGCGCAGTTGCCAGCGCGACGGAAAGGACGGCATTTCTCATGTCGAACGCATTGTACGGACTCGGCGCGCCCGGGTCGCTCCCTTCCGCGCTTCCGGCGGGGCTCCCGATTCGCTATTCTCGTCGCATTCCATGACCGACCTTCGTACACTCTGCGCAGGCATCACGCTCCTCGCGCTACCGCTGACAGGATCGTGCGTGCCATCGATCGAGCCTCGAATTCCAGAGCACAACGTCGGGCTCTTCCTTCGATCGAACCTCGCCTGCGTGCGCGCCGAGGTGAACGGACTCGACTCGACGCTCGTCGTCGCATCGGCAATGCAACGCACCGCGATCAGCTCTTCGCTCCGAGGGGACCGCGCCGGTACGAGAATTCTGCTCAGCGACACACTGCTGACTCGCGTTCGTTCCACGGGGCTCGACATCGCGGAGATTCCGGCCGACGGGCTTCTGGGCGCCGACGCCTTCCGGGGGAAGACCGCGACCCTGGACTACTTTCGAGGCCTCCTGATCGTCAGCGATTGGCCCAAGGTTCGTACGGACGTCACGCCGTGGAGCTTCGTTGGAGGGCCGCCGCGCGTGCCGGTGCAGATCAACGGCCGGAAGACGTGGGCGATCGTCGACACGGCACTGCCCGACACGGCGATCATGCCCGAAGAGTTCGTGGGGCCGTACTCGGGCGAGCGCGCCACCGTCTCGTTGGAAGTCGGCGGAATTCGGTTCGAGAATCTCGACGTCGCAGTGGTGCCCGTTGTGGCACCGAGGATCGGCAATCGAGTGCTCGCGCGGTTCGTCGTTACCATCGACTACGCCCACGAGATGATCGGCCTCTGGCCCGACCCGAGAACCTCCGATGCGGCCGCCCGCTGAGGTCCTGACCATCGGTGCACTGGTTGCTGCGATGGTTTCAGGCCCGATCGAAGCTGCCGATCTACGCGTTTCACTGCTTACGGCGGCAGAAGGCGTTTCAGCCGACGGTCCCGCCAGCTGGCTCGACGGAGGGTTCGGAAAACTCTCCACGGGGAGCGCGACAGGCACTCCGGAGGAAGCCGGGGCTCTGAATCTACAGGCCGGCGTTCGCGTGGCCTTCGACGATACGTGGGCTGCCTGGGCACACGTGATTGCGCGCGCGGAGTCCGACGTCGCTGCCGACGGCGAGTTGGGGCTGACGGAACTCTGGGTAGAAGGCGGGCGGGATCTGGCCGGAGGACGGCTTCGCGCTCGCGCGGGCATGATGTTCCTGCCGACGTCGCGGGAAAACGTCGGCGAGCTCTGGTCGTCGCCATACCTGATTTCACTCTCGGCGATCAACAGCTGGATTGCGGAAGAGGTTCGACCGACGGGGCTCGATCTAGACTATCGCATCGAGTTCCGTCCCGACGTGCGCCTGCGCGCGGGGGCGACCGCGTTCGGTGGCAACGACACGTCGGGGACGCTTCTGGGTTGGCGAGGCTGGTCGTCGGGCAACCGGCTCAGCATCTGGAATGAGGAGCTCCCGCTGCCCCCGCTGAGCTCGTTCGCGACATCGTTTCCGGCGCAGAAGTCGGGAACGACTCCCTTCGGCGGAGATCTGGATGATCGTGCCGGCTGGTCTGCTCGCCTTCGAGTCGACGCGCCTCTCGGCTTCATGGCGCAGTGGACACGCTACGACACGCGCGGAGATCGCGCGCTCCACGACGGCGAGTACTCGTGGTGCACGCGCTTCGATCTGTTCGGGCTCGAGATCCATCCGAACGACGCGCTGACGCTAGCCGCCGAACACATGCGAGGCGACACGGGCATGGGATTCGCCCCGGGCGATGCGGTCGACGCCAGGTTCGAATCGACCTACGCGCTCGTGAGCTGGCAGCTGGCGAGACTGCGTCTCTCGTCCCGCTTCGACTGGTTCGAGACGGCCGAACGCGATTTCAGTGCCGCGGAGAGCAACGACGAGGACGGCACATCGCTCGCGTTCGCCGCGATTCTCGAGCCTCGCGAAGGGTGGTCGATCGCTGTGGAGATCGGCGAGCTGCGGGCAGATCGCGCCTCCGCGCGCGACGTGCTCGGGACAACCTCGCTCGATGGTCGCTCGGTACTCGTGCGGCTTCGCTATCTCGGATCGTTCGACTGATCGAAGGCAGGGCGCGTCCGGTTCACGGCTTCCAGCGCACCGTCACCCAGAACGACGTCTCGTCCTCGAGCAGACCTTCGTCCAGTACGTGCGCTGCCCCCATGCGGAGCTCGAGCGCCGGAATCCGGGCGATCGGCATCGCATCGACATCCATCGACCACTCGATCCCCGCAAGGCTGATCGCTTCGTCGCCGTCGGGCACGTCGGCCTGGACTCGCTGCACGAACAACGCGGGAAGCCCGCCGCCCGCGCGCACGTCGATTCGCGCAGAGTCGTATCCACGACCTCGAAGAATGCCCGCCGGCAGGGCGGAGAGGTCGATGCGATTCGCGGTCGCCGCGTCCGGCAGAATCGAACCGCGTGCACCTCCGATCTCGAATTGCTCGAACACGGGCGTGTCGCCTGCCGCCGTCCCTGTCTCGAGCGAGAGGGTCGCCCCTTTCCCGCCCGACGCGATCGAAACGGTCAGCGCCCCTCGTACCCGCGTCCAACTCTCGTCGTCGGTGTCTCCCGCGCTGGCGGAGACATCCAGTGTGAGTGGGGCGAGCATGCCGTTAGGGAACATCGGGGCGTGCGTAACGCAAACGCCGGCCGCGGATCCCAGTTGGGTGAACTGCCCAATCCCCGCGCCGTCGACATCGCTGCCGTAAATCGCCACGCTTCCGCTCAGCGATCCTCCGCGCCACCGCCGATCACGTGACAGCCACGCTTCGAGCCCTAACCGTTCGTGATCCGGGGAGCTCGAAAGGGCCCCTTTCTTCTGCTTCGACGGCAGCTCCTCGTAAGCGAAGAATCGCGCCCCGAGATCGACAGGGAGCATGCGTGTCCGAGCCGCTACCGACCCTCCCTCGACGGCCCCGTCCGTCCCGGCCGAGAAGATTGCAAGTGTTTCCAGGCGGCCAAGGATGTCGCCAACGCGCAGCCCCGCCTCGAACACGCTGCCCGATGGAGAATAGCCGCCTCCGAAGAGTGGAGAAAGCTCCTGCCGGCCGACGCCGTACGGTGCCGACTCCGCGAGCTCTTCCTGCACGATCGTCGCCGGACTTCCCTCGAAGACCCGCACGAGCGCTGGCTGCGCGTCCGCGGGAAGCACAGCTGCGGCGAGGGGCAGCTCCGCATCTTCGATCGGCATCCGGCGAAGATCGAGCCCGTCGGGATCGAGCCCGAGGAACCAGAGTGCGTCCTCCGATGCTGCCGGGGAGAACGATGCACCGGCACCGCGCGTGACCTGGCCGCGCTCGACGAGCGTGCCGTTCGTGGCGTCGTAGTCGAAGCGTGAGATCTCAATGAAGCCACCGCGCGCCACCGTCGCGAAGAGCGCTCGACCGTCGCGCGACCACGCGGGCTGCGCCACGATGCCGTCAAACGTGATCACCGCTTCGTTTGGATCATGGGAGAGCGCACGCACGACGAGCTCCCACTTGCCCTCCCGTCGGCGGATCATCGCGAACCGCGTCATGTCCGGATGAAGAGCCGGCTCGGCGAACTGGCCATCGACGGTCGGCGCGGCGAGCGTCGTGCACTCCCCCGATCCCAGGTCGACAAGAACGACCTCCGAGAACCCGAATCGATTCCTGATCGCCAGCGCGAAGGTACCGTCTTTCGACGGCCGGACGTCGCGAAGATCCGCGCCGTACGTAAGGCGGGACGCGGCGGGCGCTCCGGGGCTCCAACGGAAGATGTCGGGATGCAACGATCCATCCTTGTCGGGAGCAAACACCGTGACGAGCACGTCCCCGGTCTCGCCGATCCAGCGTGGCCCGGAGACCATCTCACGAGGGCGGAACACCAGCTCGCTTTTCGGCTTCCGCTGGAGCGGCTTCCGCCTGACAGGCCCCACATCCTCCGGATCGGCAGCCAGCATCTTTTCGATCTTTCGGGCATGCTCGGCCTCGGCCTCGTCATCGGGCTCCGTAGAGAAGACAGCGACGCGCGCCGGCTTGTTGCGGCCGCGGACGATCGTGACCAGCTTCCGGCCATCGTGGGAAATGTCGGGCTCGGAGGTCGACCAGCTCAGATCCATCCAGAGCTCGCCCGGGCGCCGTGAATCCACGGAGGCCTGCTCGACGAGCATCGCCTTGTGCGTGAGCTCGGCTGCAAACCGCTGGTAGAGCCTTTTGGGCGAGTCGCCGTAAACCCCCTCGAACGCGGCGTCGAACGATCGCTCCTGACGTGCCGTCATCCTCGCCCACAGGCTTCGCAGACTCTCCTCTCCCTCCCTTTCCACGAGCCATTCGAGGTATGCCGACCCGGCGAGATAGGCCATCGACATCCCCATCCAGCTCGACGCGTCCGAGTGCAGGCTCTCGTACGACGGCAGGCGCCCGGCTTGCGCCCACGTTCGCAGGATCGCCGCGCGGTAGTCGCTGTAGGGGCGCCCTTGTCCCGTGAGCTTTCCCTCGAGGACGGTCGCGTAGCCCTCACTGATCCACCGCGGAGCCGTCGAAATCGGCCCGAGCGAAACAGGTGAGAGCGCCCATTTCAACTGCGCGAGCGGACGGCGCGTCGGACGAGTCAGGTGGGCGACGTGAACCCATTCGTGGATGGCGAGCAACTCACCCCAGTCACTCTCGTGCCCGAGGGCGCCGGCAGGCGACGGAGGCGACGCCCAGAAGATCATTCGCGGCGAACCGAGAAACGGCCAGGCCGAGCCGTTCGCCTGCGACATCGGATCGGCGACGATCACGTCCGTGATGTCGGACGGGAGAAAGCCGACTTCGTCGCCGACGACTGTGCGGATCGACTCCAGCTTCGACGCGACTCGCCTCGCCCAGGGCTCGAATTCCGAGGTGTAGTGCACGCGGAAGTGCGCCGTATGAAGCGTCTGCCAGTTCTCCCGGGCGCTCTGCGCGGAGGCGAGGAAGGAGAGAGAGGAAGCGAAGAGAATCATGAGCGCGCGCGCAAGTCGCATGGTGGTTTCCTTCCGTCCGCGGCGCCTCGCGCCCGCGTTGCGATCTTACCGCCTCGAAGTGCCACCTGTCTCCGCGATACCATGAATCGCGGAGGTTCCAATGACTCGCATACTATGTCCCGCCCTCGCCACGATCGTATTCGCCGCAACGTTGACGGCATCCGAAACCCCGGCGCCTGTCACTCTCGTGATCCACGGCGGTGCGGGAACGATCACTCGCGCGGAGATGACTCCGCAGCTCGAAGCGGAGTACCGCTCCGCGCTCGAGTCGTCTCTGCGAGCCGGGTATGCCGTGCTCAAGGACGGCGGCCCGGCACTCGATGCTGTCGAAACTTCGATTCGTATGCTCGAAGACTCACCACTGTTCAATGCAGGCAAGGGAGCGGTCTTCACGCACACCGGAACGAACGAGCTCGACGCGGCGATCATGGACGGCCGGACGATGGCTGCCGGTGCGGTCGCTGGAGTCACGATCCTTCGAAACCCGATCAGTGCAGCTCGAGCAGTCATGGAGAAATCGCCTCACGTGATGCTGATTGGTCGGGGAGCGGAGCTCTTCGCAACCAGCCAGGCGCTCGAGATCGTCGATCCGGCGTACTTCTGGACCGAGAGACGCTGGAAGCAACTCCAGAAGGCCCTGATCGACGAGAAGCGTGCAGCCGGCGTGAGCGAGGGAACGCCTGCTTCTGTCGACGGGAAGTTTGGCACCGTCGGTGCCGTCGCCCTCGACCGTCACGGCAACCTCGCCGCCGGAACGTCGAGCGGAGGAACGACGAACAAGACAATGGGGCGCGTTGGGGACGTGCCGATCATCGGGGCAGGGACCTACGCGAACAACGATTCCTGCGCCGTCTCTGCGACGGGGCACGGCGAGTTTTTCATTCGATACACCGTTGCGAGAGACATCGCGGCGCGCATGGAGCTCGCCGGGGCGAGCGTCGTGGAGGCCGCGGAAGACGTCGTCATGAAAACGCTCGTGAAAGCCGGCGGCTCCGGTGGTGTCATCGCGCTCGATCGAAACGGAAGGTTGGCGATGTCGTTCAATACGAGCGGTATGTACAGGGGAGTCATCGGCCCGGACGGCGTTCCGCATGTGAAGATCTATGCAGACGAGAAGTGAGACGCGCCGGCTGGCGACTGTAAACGATCGAAGGTAAAGGCTTCCTCGACTGAGGAACGTGGTGCTCTGCCGTGCGCCGACGGGACCCGGAAGGGTCCGCTATGGAGGTGCGCGGCGTGGAGCGGTGTGGGGTGGG
>JBPPMG010000310.1:0-7402 GCA_051305935.1 Thermoanaerobaculia bacterium | reverse complement strand
ATCGTCACCACGTCGTAGCCCGTCAGGTACAGGTTGAAGTCGAGCACCGGGAACGACCAGTTCGACCACACCGTCACGTGCGCCACGATCGCCGTGTCCGACGCGTTCGTGATCGCCACGACCGTGTTCTCGCCGAACCCCGTCGGATCCACTTCGAAGTACGGCAGCAGCAGCGTCGCCGCAGGCTGCACCGTCACGTCGCACGACTCGTACCCGTCTAGTGTCGCGGGGCCTAACGCCGCGTTGGCCGGATACGGCACCGCGGCGAGTGCCAGAATGCTGACGTTGTCAACGCCAAGATGGAGCTGGCCCTGGTTGTCCGTCTCCGCGAACCGGATCTGGAACGTCCCGCCAGCACCGACGAAGGGCGTGATGTCGAACGAATAGCTGGTGTATGCGTTCGGATTCACGCCAGGGTCGACCGAAGTGTAGAAATTCGCCACCACTCCGGCCGTCGTATCGAATGGGGTCGAGGCGGCCGTCAGGATGTCGACTCGCGCATGCTGGTTCGGGACGGCGTTGTGATCCAGTCCCGCCGGATCCACGATGGGGCCCACCTTGTTCTGGTCATTGACGAACATTTCGAATGAGAGAGTCACACTCACGCTACCCGCGGGCACGGTGAACGACTGCGTCAGGGCGTGAGTTCCCTCGGCCATTTGATCGGAGATCGCGTAGAAAGCGCCGCCGGCTGGATTCGGGGCCGTCGCAAACGGACTCACGGGGGTATTGGCCCCGGGTGTGCTGAGATAAAACGTCCCGCCGGACCCCGCAAGATCCGTCACCACCCACGGCGCCAGCGCGCCGGATTCGAAATCTCCGTTCGTGAGCAGTTCCTGTGCCGACATCGTCGCGCCTGCAATCGCGACGATGAGGATCAGAACAATCGTGCGGACCACGCGACCGCCAGCGTCTCGAGTCTCTCGTGCCTTCGTCGTCAAGCTCATTGCTCCGTCCCTCGTTTCCACGTTCACATTTCGAAACTCTCTATTTCGTTTCCGCTGGTTCCAGGATCAGTTCGCGACCGGAGACCGGTCTCCGGGCCACCCGGTAAAGTTGAAGGTCTTCCGTTGGCCGACCGGTTCGTCACACTGATTCCAAGCGCTGTCGGGAAAGTCTAGGGATTCACGAGGCGGGAGGATGTGACTCGCCGCACGGTGGCCCGTGCGCAACTCACACCCCGCACGGCCCTCGCGACGCGAACTCCGAAGAGGACCAGCGAGGGCTGGACGCGCAGCATCGAAATGCGGGCGCAGGAGCTGAAACCAGGACATCGTGGCCGCCGCGGCGAGAGGGACCGGGGTGCGGTTTGTCGTGCTATGAGACTACCGCTTCGCCCATCAGCTCGGCGCGCGTGTGGAGCGCCTCGATCTGGTCGAACCGGAGGACCATCACCGTGCGATCGTCGTCGGCGCAGCGGTCGCCTGCATGGCGCGCGATCGCAGCGAGGATCGCTTCCTGGATCTCGGCGGGCGAGTTCCGGGCGTGCGCGGCGAGCAACGCCTCCAGCGCCTCGAATCCGTAGGGCTCGCGGTCTTCGCTCTGCGCCTCGATGATCCCATCGGACAGATAGACGAACGTGTCGCCTTCCCTGAGCTCGATCTCCGCGGTCTCCGGCTCGATGTCGGCGCGGACGCCGAGCGGCAGCGATGGCGCTTCGATCGCGAACGGCGCTTCGCCCTCGCGCAGTAGATATGGATAGATGTGCCCGGCGTTCGTGTGGCGCACCGCGCGGCGGTCGACGTCGAAGATCGTGAAGCCGAGCGTCATGAAGGCGCGCTTGTCGGTCGAGCGGAAGACGAGGTCGTTGAGGCGGCGGAAGAGCGACGCCTCCGCGGTCCCCTCTTCGACGAGCGTCGTCATCGCGGCCTTGACCATCGCCATCACGAGCCCGGTGGAGAGCCCATGGCCCGAGACGTCGCCGATGGCGACGGCGAGGCGGCCGCGATCGAGCGAGAAGACGTCGTAGTAGTCGCCGCCGATTGCGGCGCTCGGCTCGAAGTGCGCGGCGAAGCTGACGCCGGCGAGCGTGGGGCCGTCCTTCGGCAGCAGGTTCCGCTGGATCGACGCGGCGATGTCGATCTCGCTCTGGAGCCGCTCCTGCTCCGCGACGCGTTGGAGAAGTTTCGCGATCGATTCGGTCATGTGATCGAACGACTGCGCCATCTCGCCGAGCTGGCTCTGCTTGTTCATCCGGATGCGGTAGCTGAAGTCGCCCCGCTCGACCGCCTTCGTTCCCTTCTCGATTCGGTTGACGGCGCGCGTGATCGAGAAGATCAGCATTCCCGCAAAGAGCGCGGCGAAGGCGTACATCAGGAACATCGTCGCGCCGATCCCGATGATCACCCGGATGAGGATGCCCGAGTACTCCTGCCCTCCGAAGTAGGTGTCGCGGACGTTGGAGACCGGGTTTGCGATCGCGGTCAGGACCGTCTTTTCCTCGTCGGTCGCACCGCTGTCCCACTCGACCAGCGAGCCGCTCTGGTCGCCCCAGAAGATCACTCCGAAGCGGAACTGGCTGGTGAAGAACTCCTCGAAGCCGTCTTCTCCCGCATTCGAGTGATACTCGCGCCGCTCGCCGTTGATCTCGATGCTCGCCCCCCGCGTGTCGCCCGCACGGTCGGCGTCGGGATCCTTCCACGAAACGAAGTTGGCGACGGAGAATCCGGCGCGCTCCTTCACCTCGGCTGCCCACTGCCGGTCCATCGGCATCACGAGCGTGATCGTCCTCGGTTTGCCGTCGAGCACGTAGACGCGCGACGAGACGAAGATCGCGTCGCCTCTACGCGCCGCGAGGCCGCTGAAGGAACGGTTGAGGAGCCAGTCGGGCGTCTCGGTCTTCCCCTTCGCGGAGTCGTATACCTCGACGCCGTCCCCCTCGCCCTTCGGCATGCTTCCGCTGAGCGAATACTCGAGGTTCCAGCGATCCATCCTCACGAGCGTCGCCTGGCGTTCGCTCCTCACCGCCGCGCGACTCAGGGCGCCTCCCATCAGGTAGCCCATGACCAGCAGCAGCACGGCGAAGATCACGAAGGGGAGTGCGCCGATGAAGAGGTAGCTGAGCAGGAGCCTGCGCCCGACGCGCCAGAAAAGCTTCCTGAGGAGATACCGGAAGAAGAGCGAGAACCAGTAGACCCCGAGCGTGATGATCGTGATCCAGGTCAGGACCTGAGCGAGCTCGAGCCCCGGAAGATAACGCCCAGCGCCGTCGAGCAGGTGGGAGACCTTCGACTCGAGGATCACCGCGACGATCGCGGCGAGCCAGATCAGGAGGAGAGACTTCTTCAGTTTCGACATCGCTCGTCAGGATGCTCGGGACGCCCGCCGTTGAAGGAAAGCCGGAATTCAGCATACCCGCAGCGGGGACCGCTGTCAGCGTCCCGCAGGGTTATACGCGGAATCGCGCCGCGGGTTCCCGGTATGCCGCATCCCTCCTCAGCCGCCCCGCACCGATCCCGCAATCCGGGCACAGGCAACCGGTGACGGACCCCTTCGGTCCACGCACGCCAGGGACTAAGATGAGCACGTATGGGAGTCTACGGCGAGCACGACAACCGATTCCGCGAACGCCCTTCGGCGCTCGCACTCGTCTCGATGAGCCTCTTCTCGACGATCGCCTGCGCGCTGATCTCCAGTGGAATCGTCTCGATGCTCCGCGTTCTCGCCACCCGCGAGACACGGAGCGAGTTCCCCCTGCTCCTCTATTTTCCGTTCGCCGCCGATCCGTTCAGCGGACTCTATCCGCTCCGTGTCGACCAGGCGGTGCGGGCCGCGGGAATCGCCATCGCGGTTCCGGTAGTCGTCGGCCTCATCCTCGTCTTCTTCTTCCCGACGACCCAGAAGCTGGCGGGCCGGCTCTCGCTGCACACGTTCGTCTGCAGTCTCATCACCTTCGGCACGCTTGCTCCGCTCGTCGACCAGAAGCTGTTCCACGACTTCCGCCTCTACACCCGGCTCGAGCTCAACCCCGCGCTCGGGATCGTCGTCGGCTGTGCGGTCGTGATGGTGATCCTCCTGATTCTCGTCGAGCGCCGCTGCGTGCGCGTGCTCGCGAACGTCTTCGACCTCGGCTCGCCGGGCAAGCGTCTCTACCTCTGGCTGTTTCGGATCCCGCTGCCGTTCGCGATTCTCGCCACGCTCTCGCAGCTCAATGGCTGGACGGCCGGCGCGATCGCCTCGCTCGTCGTCATCGGAGCCACGTTCTTCGAGGCAGTCTCGCACGTTCCCCAGTACCGGTTCGAGCGCCTGAGCAACGTGCAGATGCGCGAGGCCGCGGCAACCTGGCCGATCGTCACGACGGTCCTGGTCTTTTCATCGGTCTGGCTCTTCGGGTTCGAGCTGCTCCAGTTCCCCCGCCGCGCCGTTCGGATCGACGCAGGCAAACCCGCGATCGTGCGCCTCGACGAGCTCCAGGAATCGCAGAAGGAGACGTTCGAGCCGAAGATCGACTTGAACTGGAGCAAGGGGAAGTAGCGTGTGGCGCAGGCACTCCTGCCTGCGCGTCGCCGATGGCGACCTGAAAATTCCGGCCGGATGCCTCGACAGGGCGGCGCGACGCGCCGCGCGCCGGCTGGAGGGCCTGCGCCACATACCCGCAGGCGGCAAGCGGGGAAGCCGCGCCGCATCCGGGCTCCCTCCTGATCTGCCTAACGCAATGCCACCGAGAGCTAGACTTCTCGAAGCGCGGTCGTGATCGGAAGGCGCGCGGCGCGAACCGCGGGGATCAGGCCGCCCATCACGCCCGCGAAGAGCGAGAGCCCGAGCGCGAACAGAACCACCTCGGAGGAAATCCGGAAACTGAAGGCAACCTCCGAGAAGGTCTGGAAGTTCGTCGTGCCGGTCGAGATGCCGTTGATCGGCAGCGCGAGCAGCAGCCCGACGAGACCGCCGCTCAGGGAGATGAGCGACGACTCGATGACCACCGCGAGCAGGATCGACCGGCGCCGGAAGCCTAACGCACGCAGCGTCGCGAGCTCGCGCTTCCGCGAGTCGACGGCGGAGAACATCGCATTCATCGTCCCGAGCGCCGCGCCGATCACCATGAAGAACGCGACAAATTGCACGAGTATCTTGATGCCGATCAGACCCGCGGTCTGCTCGTCGTAGTAGAGCTTCTCGGTCTTCACCTTCAGCTTCAGGCGGTTGTCGCTCTCGACGATACGCTTGATCTCCGCTGCCGCGAGGGCGCTCTCCGGCCGCACGATCACCGTCGACACCCGCTCACGCTTCTGGGCGAGGCCAAGATAGTCTGCGTCGGTCCAGATCTCCGAATCGAAGCTCGTGCCCTGCGCATCGAAGACGCCGACCACCGTCCAGCTCCCCGTTCCGACGCGAAACGTCTGTCCGAGCTCGATTCCCACGAAACGCCGCTGCGCGCGACGGGAGACGATGACCTCGGCGACACCGCGCCGGAACATCCTGCCCTCGACGAGCCGGATGTGCGGCCTGATCGCAAACGCCGCCGGCGTCACTCCGCGAACATTGACGTTCGAGCCCTTGGGGTCGTCCTTCTTTGCCAGCTTGAAGAGGATGAGGACTTCGGGGGAAACGAGCGGCGCTCCGTTAGGGCCCGAGGCGATACCCGGAAGCGCCCTGATGATCCGGAACTTTTCCTTGTCGACCCAGCTCGTCGCCTCTGTGAGCGCCCCCTCACGCAGCACCATCAGATTTTCGTCTGACCCCGACGAGACGAGAGCCGTCTCGACCCCGGCGTAGAGCGCCATCATCGACACCATGACGGCGATGACGATGCCGATCCCGAAGATCGTCATCGCATTCGACATCTTGCGAGCCGCGAGGTTGCCGAGGTTGTATTTGAGGGGAAGAGCCATCACTCGAGCCCCAATGCGGATTGCGGAATGCGGAATGCGGAATGAAAGGCGGCAGTCGGCGCGTCCGTTCGACTCGGCCTTCCTGCATCCTGCTCCTGCGTCGGCGGAGGCGATTGGTCCGAATCGGGGCGAAGCTCATCGAAGCCTCCCGGTCCTCCATTCCGCATTCCGCATTCCGCAATCCGCATTCTCAAACCACCTTCCTCAATCCATCAACCACCGACAGATTCGCCGAGCGGAGCGCGGGGATGCCGCCGGCGATCACGCCGACCAGGACGGAGGTGATCATGCAGATCGCGAATGTCTGGTCGTTGACGTGAAAGTTGAGCAGGAAGCCCTGCGTGAGCGCCGTGAGATCTTCGCTCGTCGCCGCGTAGAGGAGACGAGCTCCGCCCGTTCCGGCAAGCCCGCCGATCAGCGAAAGCATGACGAACTCGGTCAGCATGAGCCCGAGGATTCCGTTGCGCGTGAAACCGAGCGCCTTGAGCACGGCGATCTCCGTCACTCTTTCTCGCGCCGACATGCTCATCGTGATCGCCGCGAGCAGCACGACCATGAAGATCGCGCAGGCGCTCACGCTCGTGAAGAGCAGCTTCACGTTGCCGATCATCGAGAGGAACTGCTGCTGAAACTCTTTCTCCGTGAACGTCTCGGTCGGGTAGTCGGAGTTCTCGAAGTTTTTGTCGATCGCGTCGGCAACGGCCGCCATGTCTTCGGCGTTCTTCACCTTCACCCAGTACATCCCCGCACGATCGAGCTGCAACTGCTCGTTGAAGTAGTCAAACCGGAAGAAGAGGGACGAGGTGTCGACCTTGTGGTGGTAGATCGCGCGGATCGTCAGCTCGGGATCCATCGGAAAGATCGTCCCCTTGAGCGTGATCCGATCGCCGATCTTCCAGCCGAAGCGCCGCGCGAGCTCGGGGCCGATCACGGCTCCCTGGCGATCGGTCTTGAATGCGTTCATTTGATCGCGAGGCACGGCGTAGTCGTCCCAGACCGTCTCCAACTTGTCGTGGTCGATCGCGAAGTTCGCGAAGAAATTCTTCTGATCGCGGTAGTAGGCGGCGACCCACGTCATCTTGGCGACGTCCTCGACGCCGTCGATCCGGCGGATCTTCTCCTCGTGCGCCAGCGGCAGGAGAACGCCGAGGGAGATCGACGACTGGATGCCGAGACGGTTCTGTCCCGCGCCGGAGTTCTCCGCCTGCTCGAAGTTCGCGAGGATCGACAGCAGCGTCGCGACGAAGAAGAAGATCGACGCCATCAGGAAGATCGTCAGCGTCACCCGCAGACGGTTCCGGAAGAGGTTTTTGACGATGAGCGGAAGAAAGCGCATCGATCGTTCCTCAGTCGGCCGGCAGATGGGGATGATGGTGCGCCAGCAGATCGGGCTGCTCGGCGAGCACGCCCTTGTCGAGGTGGAGCGTGCTGCGCGCCCGCGCAGCGGCCTTCGGATCGTGCGTGACCATCACGATCGTCTTCCCGAACTCTCCGTTCAGCCTTTCTAGAAGCTGAAGGATCTCCTCGGCGCTCCTGGCGTCGAGGTCTCCGGTCGGCTCGTCGGCGACGAG
>JBPPMG010000308.1:0-3411 GCA_051305935.1 Thermoanaerobaculia bacterium | reverse complement strand
ACCACGCGCGAGGCCGCCGCCTTGTCGACCTGCAGGATCGACGCGAGCTCGACGACTCCCGATCCGGGAGACCTCTCGATCGCGGAGAGCGCCTTGAGTTGAAGCGGCGTGAGTCCCTCGCTCCCGCGTGGAGGAAGCAGAGCCAGGGCAACGTCCAGCAGATCGATCATCGGGAAAGTGTAGGCGAAGCATTCTTGCTTCGCTCACAGGAGCCGAAGCTTTCCAGCTTCGGCCTCGGAGTCTCCCGGCCCGCCTGCCCGCGCGCGCGGCTGAAAGCCGCGCTTCCTGTGAGCGAAGCAAGAATGCTTCGCCTACCGAAATATCCCCTTCTCGGAAGTTAGTTACATTTCTTAATGCTCCGCAAGTCGCTTGTCGTCGTTCTCCCGCTCCTGCTCTCTTCATCGTCGGTGTCGGCTGACGAGGTCGCGCTGGTTCAGGGGAGGATCGTCGGTTACTACACCGGCGCCGCGGCCGACGCCACGCATCCTGCAATGGTCTCGGCCCTCGGCGAGCTCGAGCGGCAGGCACGTGAGATCTCCCGCGACGGCTTTCTTCTTTCGGACGGACGGTGGGTGGACCTCGACTATTCGGCGATCCCCGCCGGCGAGTGGCCCGCTTGGGATCACTTCCGCCGCATGACCACGCTCGCGCGGGCGTGGGCAACTCCCGGACAGACCCTTTACCGCGATCCGCAGCTTCTCGCGCGCATCGAATCGGCGATCGTCTTCACCGAGACCTTCTATGGCTCGGAGGTGATCGCGGAGGGGAACTGGTGGTTCTGGACGATCGGCCCGGCTCTGGACCTTGGGCCGACCCTGGTGCTCGTCTCCGACGGCGTTTCGCAGAGCGTGCTCGACACCGGCATTTCGATTCTCAAGCGGCGAATTGGTCCCTTTCCCGGAATCAGTTCGTCATGGTCCGTTCTCGACGGTCAGAACGCAGTCTGGTCGTCGATGAATCATCTGATGCTCGCCGTCCTGACGGCTGATTCCCAACGGCTCTTCCAGGCGCGCGACCGGATGGCGGCGAACGTTCGCGTCACCTCGAGCGACGGGATTCAATGGGATCGCTCGTTTCACCAGCACGGCAAGCAGCTTTACACGGGCGGATACGGGAGCTCGTTCGCCTGCGACGTCTCGCGATATCAACTCTTCACTCAGCAGACCAGCTATGAGCTTCCGGCGACGGCCGGCGCGTTGTTCGACGACTTCATGATCGACGGGATCGCGTTCTCGCTCTACGGCGCATGGTTCGATCCGTCCGTCATCGGACGCGAGATCTCGAAACCATGGGCGAGCGGATACAACGGCGTTTCCGCGCTGCTCCACGCGGCCGCGACCGACGGGCCGCGAAGAGGCGAGATCGCCGCGGCGGCTGCCGAGGCTTCGGCGAGGTGGCCATGGTCGCTTCCGGTCGAGCTCACCGCGCTCGCGATCGATCTCGACGTGGCGCCCAGGGCGCCGAGCGGGTTCCGCATTTTTCCCGAGTCGGACTACGTCGCCTTCCGGACGCGCGATTGGTTTGCTTCCATCAGGATGCTTTCTACCCGGACGAAATCAGGGGAATCCACGAACGGGGAAGGGCTCCTCGGATCGCGGCAGGCCGATGGAAGGCTGCATCTGACGGTTGGCGGGGATGAGTACTGGGACGGCGCATGGGCGGCGATGGACTGGACCCGGCTCCCCGGCATCACAGTCGAGCGGCACGCGGGGGCGGCGAGCAACTTCTACGGCAATGGCGGAGGCAAGTTCGTTGGCGCCGCCGGATCGGATCGAGGAGGCGTCGCCGCGATGGATCTCGCGCCGCTCGACTCGAGCGTTCGCGCGAAGAAGTCGTGGATGTTCTTTCCCGATGCGATCGTCTTTCTCGGCTCGAGAATCAGCTCGACCTCGCCGTTTCCGGTCGAAACGATCGTCGATCAGCGCCCGGTTAACGCGGACGAACCGCTCGTGATCAACGGTGTCGTCACCGCGGTGGATGGGAAATCCGTTCGCTGGGCGGCGGGCGAGGACGTCGGCTATTGGTTTCCGCGGCGGCAGGAAGTTCGCGTCGAGGACGAGCTGCGCTCCGGATCGTGGGCGAGCCTCGGGACCGCGTCGGCCGACTGGGTCACGCGGCGCATACGGACCATCCGGATCGATCACGGCGTTCAGCCCCGTTCCGCGTCCACCGAGTACGTGATGGTGCCGGGCCGCAGCGCGGCGGAGATGGAGCAGTGGGCGAACGAGGCGCCGATCGAGATTCTCGAAAACGGAGATCTCGCCGCGGCCGCGCGCGACCGGCGGACTGGCGCGACGGGAATCGTCTTCTGGTCTGCGGCCCGGGCAGCCGACGTCCACGCCGATCGCCCGGCCGTCGTGTGGCTCGAGCCCGACGGCCGCTCTCTCAAGGTGGTGGTGAGCGACCCGTCGCGCTCGACCTCCCGCGTGCGGGTGACGTTCGACGGAGTCTGGTCGCTCAAGAATGGATCGGGCGCGACCATCGTCGCGACCAGCAACGAATCAACGACCGTCGACGTGGTCGTCGCGCGCGGCGAATCGACCCGGTTCGAGCTTCAGGCTCCACCGGCCCGCCGCCGCGCGGTTAGGCGATAGCGTTACGCCCGTCGTCATCCTGAGCCGGCGAAGCGCGGCGAAGGATCTCAAAATGGCAGGATCACGCGTGTCAGCGGAAATGAACCCAGGCTGGTTCATTAGAAGGAGGCGCGCGAAGAACGACCTCGTTCATCCGGGAACGAGTGCGCCGACGAAGGATCTCAAAATGCGAGGATCGCGTTGGTCGATGCGGGGGTGTCTCGCAGGTGGCCAGGATCCTGCCATTTTGAGTTCCTTCGGTCGCGCTCACCGTTTTGTGAAGTGCCCCTTCCACGCGGCGCTCCCTCAGGATGACTTTCGCTTCATCACGAAGTCCATCTCGGCGTAGACGGATGCGAGTGCCTGGCGCGACTCGGCGAGAAGGAGAATGCCGGCGCCGAAAAGGAGCCCCGCGCTGGCCAGGCCGAGCAGGAGCGCGATCCACCCGAGGTTGAGGCTCGTGAATTCGAGGACGCCGATCGTGACGCTCGTCAGAACGAAGCCCGCTACGGAGAGGTAGAGCCAGGTCATCGCTCTCTGCAGAAGCCGCGTGCGGGTTGCGGCGACGGCCATCAGAGCATGAACGTGCTCGCGACGGCGGGCCGTGTCCGGAGAGGGCTCGACCCGGTCGAGCTCCTCGACGCGGCGCGCCAGGACACGCACGCGATCGATCACGCGCCCCACGCGTCCCGAGGTCGTCGCGAGGATCGACCCGGTGGCGAGGAGAAACAAAGCCGGCGTCAACATTGCGCTCAGGGCCGCGACCGCCGACGAGAGCTCCCGGAATTGAACGGCTTGCTCCACCATGAGGGCCATTTTAAGGTAGGGGCCAGGGGCT
>JBPPMG010000036.1:0-5995 GCA_051305935.1 Thermoanaerobaculia bacterium | reverse complement strand
GCTACTGGGTCGGCGGCGTGCCTCCCGAGGATGAGCAGCGGCACTCGGCCCCCGACCTCGACTCTGGGCTGAACGCCCTCGGCACCTGGGGCGGACTCTCCTTCATCATCGAAGCTTCGGCGCGTTCCTCGCCGGCCGAGACGGAGCTCGGCGTACGCGTCGATGCCTATCTCTCTCTTTTCCGGATGTTCATCGACCAGCGGAGCCATCGCGCCGAGGACTCGCGCGCAATCCGCGCCTCCCGCTCACGGCCATTTCCCTCGTTCGTCCCGGTCAACTATCTATGGGTGAATCCCGAAGGAACCGTCACGCGGTTCCCGGTGACGGAGACGGCGACGGGTCGAAGACTCGAAATCCCGACGGTGAACCTGATGACGGAGGTCGCCGTGAAGAGGGCCGTCCCCGCGCCGGTGGGCTACGCGGTCGCGCCTCATGCCGCGCGAGCCATCGGCGCGCTTCTCGACCGGCAGGCCGTTCCCTACGCGAGCGTTGAGGAAACGCGGCGGGTCGCTGTCCGGGCGTGCAGGCTGCTGCGCGTCGAGGACGAGTTCGACGAGGTCTACTCGCGCTACGAAGGGCGGCAGATCGTGCGGTGCGATCCGCCAGGGGACCGGGATCTCGAAGCGGGCTCGCTGTATGTTCCGCTCGAAGGTGATTCGGCCGAGCGCGCAGCGCTCCTGCTCGAGCCGGAATCGCTGTACGGGCTCTATCAGTATCTGGATTTCCGGAAGCTCGTCGGATGGGACGGGACGCTTCCGGTGCTGAAGGTGGTCGCTCCGGAGTCGAAGTGACCGAAGCGAGCGAGCGGAGCGCGGGGTCCGCCGCCGCGGAACGGGCGATTGGGAAGATCGACCGGATCGAGGAGCGGATCGTCCGAATCCCGTTCGTCTCGCCGTTCTCGACGAGCACGGCGACGTGGGCCGTGAAGGAAGCGCTCCTCCTGAGAGTCGAGGGGGGCGGCTTCACCGGATGGGGCGAATGCGTGGCCGATCCCGACCCGTTCTACTCGCCCGAGACGACGACGAGCGCCAGCCACATCATCCGCGAGTTCCTTCTTCCGCTGGTTGTGTCGGGCCTCACGATCGCCGAGTTGCTGGTCCGGTTCGAGCGCATCCGCGGCAACCGGATGGCGAAGGCGACCGTGGAGAACGCGCTGCTGGATCTCATCGCGCGGCGCGAAGAGCTTCCGCTGCACACGCTCCTCGGCTACCGGCGCAGGCCGATTCCATCGGGGGTCAGCATCGGCATCCATGACTCGGCCGAATCGCTGCTGGAGGCGGTCGGCGAGGCCGTCCGCGCGGGGTATCACCGTGTGAAGTTGAAGATCGGGCGCGGCTGCGACATCGAGCGGATCGCCGCGGTGCGCGACCGCTTCCCCTCGATCGCTCTGATGGTGGATGCAAACGGCGATTACTCGCTCGATGACGCGGACCATCTCGCGCGACTCGACGCGTTCGGCCTCACGATGCTCGAGCAGCCGCTCTCCTACACCGACATCAGGGATCACTCGATTCTGCAGCGGAGGATCGAGACGCCGATCTGCCTCGACGAGTCGATCCACTCTCTCGAAGACGCGCGGGCGGCGATCGCCATGGACGCCTGCCGGATCCTGAACGTCAAGCAGGGGAGGGTCGGCGGATTGATCGAGGCGATGCGCATTGCCGACTGGGCCGCGGAGCACGGAGTTCCGGTCTGGTCGGGAGGGATGGACGAGACCGGCATCGGGCGCGCCGCGAACATCCACCTCCAGACGATGCCCGCGTTCACGCTTCCCGGCGACACGTCCGAGACCCGCCGCTATTTCGAACGCGATCTCGTGATCCCGGCAGTCGTGCTCGGCGAGGACGGGTTCATCGAAGTTCCCGAGGGGGCGGGGACGGGCGTCGAGATCGACCGAGACGCTCTGGAGGCGTTCACCCTGCGGTCGGAGTGGATTCGCTAGCAATAACTTGGAAAAAGGAAAGACCTGACCCCCACGAAATGGACTCGCGGCCTCCGGCACCTTAGACTCACAGGTGCCGTTAAGCTCGACCGTAACTCGGGGGACATCATGCGAAGGCTCCTCATCATCCTCTTCGTTTCAGCGCTCGCGGGAACCGCCGGCGCAGCCGCTGTCGATCCCGCCACCGCGCTCGACGCAGCCAAGAAGCATATCGCGGCAAAGAAGTACGACGATGCGGTCCGGCAACTCGTGCCGGCGATCGAGGCCGCCGAGAAGATTGCGGACGTGAACATGCAGAAGCAGGCGCTCACCGCACTTCACTTCTATGCCGCAGTCGCGTACAGCGGTCTGGAAGAGGATGACGAGGCGCTGATCCATCTGGAGGAGGCGCTCCTCCTCACGCCGGCGATGCGCAACGTCGACCCCGCCAGGTACGACGCACGTTTCGTCGCTCTCTTCGAGCGTGCCAAGGGAGACGGCAACGAGACCAGAGGGCGCCGTTTCGACGATCTGTACCCCGGGTTCGCGCCATACTCGTCGGAACTGCCGCCGGTCACGGCAGAAATCCCGGCGATCGAGATCCTCGGTTCGCGCGATGAGAAACGGCAGTTCCGCGACGTGACCAATGCATCCGACCGCGAGGACTTTCTCGCTGCTTTCTGGGCAGCGCGCGACAGGGCTCCGGACACGTCCGAGAACGAGTTCCGCGACGAAGTTCTCCGACGAGTCGCCTTCGCCGACGACACCTTCGCGGCGGGGAGGGAACGGGGGGCCCTCGCCGACCGTGGGCGCGTCTTCGCGGTTCTCGGAGTTCCTGCATCGGTCGTTCGACGGACGATGACCGCCCGCGAAGCCGCGAACGTCCAGGCGCTGAGCCGGGGAAGCAGCAATATCGAGGTCGGTACCGTCGAGTACTGGACGTATCGCCGCGAACAGTTGCCGATCGACACGTCGCGGCAGACCGTGACGTTCCGCTTCGTCTCGCATCAGGGGATCGGTACGGCCATCCTCCAGAAAGACGGCATCGCGATCAACACTCTGGCGGCGGCCTCGATCGCCCCCGGCAAGGAGTAGCCGGCGCGCGCCGCCGATTCGCGAATGCCGTCACGCAAGCGGGTGCCGAGGCCGAAGGCCACGCCGGAAGCTCCACGCCGCGGGAGGGTCGCTGCGTGGACGCTCGTGGCGGCCGCGGCGCTTCTCCTTCTGACGATCGACGACCGTCACGTCGGCGCCGTCGCCGACGCGAGACAGATGATCTGGACGGCGATCGCGATCAACGAGACCGGTGAGATCGCCCAGGCCCGCGGCCGCGACTTCACGTTCGCACGCCCGGAGGGGGATGGGGTGTCCCGTTACGGGCTGGGAATGTCGTTCGCCCAGCTTCCTGCAGCGTGGCTCGCGCCCCGAATCGAGGGGCGCTTCGGCCCCGGATCGTCGCAGCCTCTCTTTCTCCTCGCGCCCCTCTTCTTCATACTCCTGGGGGCATACGCATCCGGGCGAATCGCGGAGAATCTCGGCGGCGGCCCGGCGGCCGTCGTCGCCGCAATTCTTCTCGCCTCGGTCGCCTCGCCCCTCGGCTCCTATGCCGCGATGGGGTTCTCCGAGCCGATGCAGGCGGCGGCTCTCGCCGTCACGCTCTGGATGGCGCTCGAGGGGCGGGGTTTTGCCGCGGGCGGAGCCGCCGGAATCGCACTCCTGACCAAATCGGCGAATCTCGTGGTCGCGCCTCTGCTGCTTCTTCCGCTCGTCAAGCGGCGGAACTGGATCGCGCCGGCTGTCTCGTTCGCGATGCTCGGCGCAGTCTGGCTCGCGTTCGAGATCGTCCGGTTCGGAGCGCCGCTCGCCAATTATCCGAATGAGGGGTTCACGAACCCGGTCTGGGACGGAGCGTGGCGGCTGTTGGTGAGTCCGACCGAGGGTCTTTTCCTCTTCTTTCCGGCCGCCATCGTCGCGATCCTGAGCCGAGTGGAACGCCCGACGAAGTACGCGGCGCTCGCCGCCTCGGCGGTGCTTCTCCTCCTCGCGGCGGCGTACTGGGGATGGCACGGCAACGAAGGGTGGGGGCCGCGGCTGATCCTTCCTTGCATCCCCCTCCTCGCGCCGCTCGCGGCAGTCCAGCTCGAGCGATGGGGACGCGCCGCGACGATCGGGATCGTGGCGATCTGTTTCCTGATCAACCTGCCGCCGCTCGTTCAGCACCCGACGCCGATCGCGACGTACGTCACGAATCTCGAGTGGCCGCGGGTCGGGCCGGCCGAGCTCCACGGAATCCCGGCGTATGCACGTGACGGGGATCGAGTCAGCCCTGACCTCGTGCTCTCGAAGGTTCCGGCCGCGAACCCCTGGTCAGTCCACGCGTGGTTCGCTCGAGCGACGTGGTCGAGCCCGGAAGAGGCGGTGCGGATTCTCGGGAATCCCCCGTGGCTCTCGGCGCGCCCCGATCTCCGGCCCCGGCACGAGATCACCCCCTCGCTCGCCCGCTACCTGACGCGCGAGCCGCGGTGGAGCTTCTGGGGGCGAGGCTTCGCGCCGCGCGAGGACGACGTCGCATACAGAGCCGTCTATCTGGAAGGACTCGAGGACCAGGTCGTCCGACTTCAGCAGGGGAGGCGCACGGGCGACGCCCTCGCACTCGCGAGAAAGCTCTACGAGCTTCGTCCGAGCGGTGAGGCGGTCGCTCTCGTCCTCGAGAGCTACAGGCTTCTGAGGAACGACGGTGCGGCAAGGTCATTCCTGACCTCGCAACCGCTGGACTTCAGGCTCGAGCCGAAGATCAATGTCGTGCTGGCGCTCTTCGAGCGCGACGCAGGCAATGAGGCGAGTGCTCGCGCGTTCCTGGCAAATGCAGCACCCTACTTTCCGGAGGCGCCGATTCAGCAGGCCGTCGATCAGCCGCTCGCCCGCTGGCCGTCGGATCTTTTCGAAATGACGGCGCGGCCGGTCGGGCAGGTGGATGGGTAGGGGGGCCGAAGACACGACGGGAGCGCGGCGGCGCGCCCCCGTCATCCTGAGAGAGCGCCGGGAGCAGGGTGGCTCCAGGAGAACCGAGGGCGCGAGCGAAGGAACTCAGAATTGCAGGATGTCGCCCACCTGCCCGTTTCCCCCGCACCGGCCAACGCGATCTTCGCATCTGGAGATCCTTCGTCGGCGCGGAAAGTTGCGGTGAGGAGTCGTTCTCCGCGTGCCTCCTCAGGATGACGGTGCGCGTGCTTCGACGGCTCAGGACGACCGCTGCGACACAAAAAAGAGGCTGCCCTTGCGGGCAGCCTCTCTCGTTTTCAGCTGAATCGAAGATCAGAAGTTGAAGCGGAGTCCGAGGCGGATCTCGCGGCCCGCCTGGAATGCGTCAGGTCGGTTGTAAGCCGGGTCGGGATCGACCTGCGCGAGGAGTTCCTCGTAGTTGAAGCTCCCCGAGAAGAACTCCTCTTCCGTGACCGGCAGATCCTCGGTGTTGCGGATCGTCCAGAAACGGATCGGGGTGTCTTCGTCGAAGAGATTGAGGACGTTGAAGAGCAGCTGGATGTCGCGCCCGGCGACCGAGAAGCTCTGAGTCACCGAGAGGTCCGTCTGCGTCAGGGTCGGAGTCCGTCCCAGGTTTCCGCGCCCGTTCGGCGAGAAGAAGTTGTGGATGGGAACGAGCGCCAACTCCGTCTTCGGAGTGCCCGAACCGATGTACTGGTTCACCGCCATCATCGTCTGCGTCGGGAACTGGTACATGAACTGCGCCTTGAACTGATGGGGACGGTCGGAGGCGAGGCGTCCGTAGGTGAACTCGCCATTCTTGTCGTAGCTCGACTGGACAACGTCGAACTGCCGGCTGACGTTCGGCGAGAGGCGTGCGCCGGTGCCGACGGTGTTCTGTTCTTCGCCGCTGGCGAGACCGGTGTAGTTGCCATACAGCTTCGAATACGTGTAGCTGGCGCTGATGCCCCAGTTGTCGGTCATGCGGCGCTCGAACGTCAGTTCGGTTGCGTCGTAGTCACGAATGGCTTTCGGGAACGGCTGCTCCGCGATCGATGTCGTCAGACCGTAGCCGGGGTTGGCGATGTAATA
>JBPPMG010000273.1:0-2859 GCA_051305935.1 Thermoanaerobaculia bacterium | reverse complement strand
CTCGGATTCGACGAGACGGCGCGGCGAATCGAGAATGCCTGCGAGGATGCGATCCGCGCGGGGGAAACGACCTCGGATCTCGGCGGATCGCTCGGCACCCGCGCCGCCGGCGAGGCGGTCCTGAGCCGAGTCTGACGCGTCAGCCCATCACATGACGATGTTCATCGAACCTTGACCCCCCGGCGGCTCGCAGGGAAAAATCTGCGGGGCACGGAGTCGCATCAGCTTTTCGCCGCCCCTCGACCCGAAAGGAGCTCCACTTGAAAAGACTCGTCATTGCATTGAGCGTCTGTCTCCTCCCGGCTCTTGCCGGAGCACAGGGGATGTGGATGCCGCAGCAGGTTCCCCAGCTCGCGGACCAGTTGAAGGAGCGCGGGCTCGAGCTCGATCCCGGACAGTTTGCCGACCTGACCGGCTTCCCGATGGGAGCCATTGTCTCCACGGGAGGATGCAGCGCTTCTTTCGTGTCGCCGATGGGCCTCGTTGCGACGAACCATCACTGCGTCTACGGCTACCTCCAGTACAACTCGACCCCCGAGCGCGATCTGCTCAAGAACGGCTTTCTCGCGCGGGAGATGGGGCAGGAGGTTCAGGCCTCTGCCGACGCGCGCATCTACGTCACTTCGAAGATCGAGGACGTCACGGGTACGGTGCTTGGCCGCCTCGATCGCATGAGCGACACGGCGCGCTATGACACGATCGAGCGCCGCCGCAAAGAGCTGACTGCCGCTTGCGAAAAGCCGGGCGGGCTTCGCTGCTCGGTCGACGCCTACTTCGGCGGAACGCAGTACCTGCGCACCACGCGGACAGAGATCCGCGATGTCCGTCTCGTCTACGCGTCCGGCGACGCAATCGGGACCTATGGCGGGGAAATCGACAACTGGATGTGGCCGCGCCATACCGGTGACTTCGGTTTCCTTCGCGCGTACGTCGGACGCGACGGCCGGCCGGCCGACTTCTCGCCCGAGAACGTTCCGTATCAGCCGAAGCACTGGCTGAAGATCTCGACCGGCGACATCGACCCTGGTGACCTGATGATCGTCGCCGGCTATCCCGGCATCACGTTCCGCTACGAGACCGCCGACGAGACGCGGATGAAGATCGACTACAGCTTCCCCGAGTCGATCCGCTACCGCGAGGCGCTCATCGCCATCCTGGATAAGGAGGGAGAGCGCGGGCGCGACGTCGCGATCAAGAACGCGACGCGGATCCGCGGTCTGGCCAACTACCTGAAGAAGTACAGGGGGACGCTCGAAGCCTTCGAGGCCGGCGACCTGGCGAACGTGAAGGCGGCCGAGGAGCGTGAGATGCTGGCCCTCGTCGCGAATGACGGCGACCTTCGAATTGGCCATGAGGCGGTGATGCGCGAGCTTCGCGAAATCGTCGCGGCGCAGCGCGCCACGATGCAGCGCGACACCGTTCTGAGCTGGCTCCAGCAGGCCTCGCCGATGCTGGCGCAGGCGGACATGCTGTATCAGCAGAGCCGGGAGAGAGCGAAGAAGGATCTCGACCGCGAGGAGAAATATCAGGAGCGGAACTGGCCGAGGCTTCAGGCATCGATCGCGCGCACCCAGCGGACGATCGAGCTCGACAGCGATCGGGCCGGTCTGCGGTATTTCCTGTTGGAAGCCGCGAAACTTCCCGCCGATCAGCGGATTCCGGCCGTCGACGCGGCGCTGGCTGCTACCGGAAAGGAAGGAACCGAGGCGCAGGTGGACGCGTTCCTCGACAGCCTCTACGCCGGGACGAAGCTCGCCGATCAGAGCGTGCGCGAAGCGATGTTCGGCGAATCGACGAAAGCTCTCATGGCCCGCGGTGACTCGATGATCCAGTTCGCGGCCGCTCTCCGACCGCTCCTCGACGAAAACCAGCGCGTCGCTGAAGAGAGAAGAGGGGCGTTCTCACGCCTCCGTCCCGAGTACATCCGCGCGCTTCGCGCGGTGCGGGGCGGGCTCCTCGCCCCCGACGCGAACGGCACGCTGCGGGTGACCTTCGGCGAAGTCGTCGGATACAACCCGCGCGACGGAGTCCGGTACGAGCCGTTCACGACCGCGAAGGGCTTTCTCGAGAAGGAGACCGGCGAGGAGCCGTTCGCTTCCCCTCCCGCGCTGCTCGAGGCCGTGCGCGCTTCCCGGTTCGGACCTTACGTCGATCCCGACCTCGGCACGCTTCCGGTCAACTTCCTCAGCACCTGCGACATCACCAACGGCAACTCCGGCTCGGCCACGCTCAATGCGCGCGGCGAGATGACCGGACTCGCCTTCGACGGGAACTACGAAGCGATGGGTTCGGATTACATCGTCGATCCCGCGATCGCACGCTCGATTCACGTCGACTCGCGTTACATGCTCTGGGTCATGGACGCCATCGACGGCGCTCATAACCTGATGCGCGAGATGGGCATCGAGCCGCAGATCAAGTAACGATTCGGTGGTGGGGGAGGGAATCCTCCCCCACCGTCATCCTTCGCCGTGCTTCGCCGGCTCAGGATGACGGCGCCCCGCGCCGTCACCCTCCGCTGAGTGCGGGAAAGATCGCGATCTCCGATTCCTCGCCGAGCGGCGTGTCGAGTCCTCCCGTGTATCTCGCGCTCTCTCCGTCGACGAAGATGTTCACGTGAGGGCGGACCTCGCCGGTCTCGGTCACGACGCGGTCCCGGATCGCAGGACATTCCTGCCAGAGGATCGCGAGAGCGTCCGAAAGCGACGCCGGCGCGCCGTCGACGAGGATCTCCCGCCGCTCTCCCGAGAACTGCTGGAGCGGCCCCGGGATCAGGAACCGGAGCGCCATCAGCCCCCCGCCTCGTCGCCGACGAGAGCTGCGCGCACGGAGACCACCGGCGGCAGTCCGTCGGCCACC
>JBPPMG010000261.1:0-6381 GCA_051305935.1 Thermoanaerobaculia bacterium | reverse complement strand
CGAGAGTACGACTCCGCCCGACGATTCGATCGACGCGACGACGCGCTTGCTCGGGCGCTCGAGCCGGATGTCGACGATCGTCGTGCCTCGCTTCGAGATTTCGACGTCGATGTCGAGTCGCTCGATCCCTTGCGCAACGGGCCTGCCCTGGTGCATGCGCAAGGCGTAGAGAATTTTCGAATCGATCTTTCTTTGCGCGGGAGTGCGCGATGCCTTCTCCTCGAGCAGTGCCGCGATCTGATTCTGCGCGGATGCGGTAAGGACTGGCGGGTCTTCGGCGTGGAGAGGGGACGCGAGCAGCGCGAGCAGTGGCGCGGCGAACGCGAGCTCACGAAGCCGCCGCGCGATCCGCCGCGTGACGTCCTGCCAGACTGCGGGTTCGGTTCGCGAGGAGGCCATGATCGAAGAGCCGCGGCGCGCGGCTACTGAATCCGTCTCGCTGCCTGGTAGCTCGGGTCGTTCGTCTTGTTGTCGTTGTGCGTGCCGTAGACGATCGCCGACCCTGCCTGCACGCGGAACTCGATCACGCCTCCGCCCGCGGGCGCCGCGCCGAGGAAGTTCGCCGACGGCTCCTGCACGAGTTCGTCGGGCGCAACCGTTTTCGTCAGCGTCGTGGCGAGCAGGCCGGTCTTGTCGTAGACGTTGACGATCATGGTCACGCCGAGCTGGAGAGAGCGGACGCCGAGATTGAATCGCGCGGACGCGAGGTCTTCGGGCACGACGATGATCCCGACCTGTCCTGAGGACAGGGCGGTTCGCGGATCGACCTGATCGATTGCCATGCCGCTCGTTCCCGCGTCGCCTGCATCGTTGAAGACGCGCGCGGTCGCGACGGGCGAGCTCATGCCCGCATCGGGAGCGATGTCGAGGCTGCCGAGACCAGTGAGATTCATCGTGGCGATGACGTCGCGAAACGACAGCGTCGCGCGCGGGCCAAGCTCATAGGGAAGGAACGGATCACCGCCGCCGCTGCCGGCTCCCCGAGAGTGGAAGACGAGCTTGCCGCGGATCGTCCCGGAGGTCGGGTTGTGAAGCTGAAGGGAGGTGCGGAAGAACGAGCCGAAGCCGCCGGGCAGCGAGCCCGCGACCGGCAGGACGGAGTAGTCCGGTTCGGGCGGTGGCGGCGGCGTGGTCGCTTTCGCGACGGCGACGATCACCGTCCGCGACCACTCGCTCGACGTCTGACAGCCTCCCGCCGTGTTGTTCGCGCGCACGCGATAGAAGTACGCCGTGTCGGCGGAGACCGTATGCCGAAAGGTCGACGTGGTGGCGGGTGCGACGACGGTGCGAGTCGAGACGGGGGCGGAGAACGACGACGTGAGCGACTCCTCCACCGTGTACTCCGATGCGTTCGGCACGATGGTCCAGGCGAGCGCGTAGTCGGTGCCCGACGGGGCGCCCGTGGACGCGGAGGCGGTAGGAGCCGTCAGCGCCGGGCAAGTCGGACCGCTCGTCGTGAACGACCAGATCGTGCCGGCCGTGGAACCACCCGGGCCGTTCGCTACGATTCGCCAGTAGTAAGTCGTTCCGGTCTGCGTCTCGACCTGGATCGCCGTTCCGTTCGTGATGCCGGCGAAGCCAGGGGGATTCTGTTCGCTGAGTTGAACTTCGTATGTCGTCGCCCCGGAGGCATCGCTCCACGAGAGGGTGACCGGTGCGTCGACGCCCGCGGCTCCGTCCGAGGGTGAGATGTAGACGAAGGGTCCCGGCGGCGTAGGTGGAGCTTCGATCGTGATGCTCAGCTCTTCTCCTGTTCCGGGAATCGACTCGGGGCCGAACGTGGGGAGCTGAAATGCCGACGAGAGGCTGAGCGGCGCGGCCGAAAACGTTGCGGCGCCGGGTTGTACGCTTACGAATGTGAGCACGGCCACACTTGCGTTCCCTGTCGGAGCCGTCGATGAAGTCTGCGACGCGACGAGAGTCACGCTGCCCTGCGCGTTCGCCTGGGCGGGAGCGGTGAACGTCGGCTCCTGGCCAAACCCGGCCGCCGAGCCGCCGGACGCCGCGATGAACTGCACGAGCGCGGCGTCGAAGGCGACATCGATCTGGTAGCCACCTAACACGACAGGTGTCGATCCCGATGGGCCCTGTCCGGTCATTCCGGTGAGGTCGACCTCCAGCTCGAGCGTGATCGGCTCGCCGGCGAGCACCTGGGCGGAGCCTGCCGCGAGCCGCACCGTGGCGCTGCCCGTGAACGGCGAGCCCTGGCCGAGGAGCGTGGTCGTCGCGAGACAGGCGACGATCGCAAGCGACACCCGTCGAATCGTTTGTAGTTCACGTATGGAAATCAGGATCAAACTCTCCTCGCCACCGGAAGGGCCGGAATGCCTCGGCGAACGCCGACCCGAACAGTGTAGTTCAGCGCGGGGCGCCCGGTGACGATCGTCGGTTGAAACGTTCTGTTCGCGCCGTTCCGAGTCGCGCCCGACGGGCGTACGAAAATGCTTGCAGAATTGTGACGCGCGCATAAAAATTGCGCCGGCTCAAGAATTTTCCATCGCCCCCCATAATCGCTGAATTTGTTCGCCACACTCATGAGGATGACTCAATGATGAACCGAAGGTCAGTCGTCACGCTGCTTCTTTTCGTTTTCGCGATCGGTTTCGCAACGACGGGAATGGCGGAAGGTCCGAAGGTCTCGGCCGCCGCCCTGGAGCAGATGGCAGCGCTCAAAGCTGTCAAGCTCTCCAAGACTCCGGACCAGAAAAAGATCGATTCGCGCCTCTTTCTGGGGCTGCTGAATCAGCGTAAGGACGCCCGGCTCTCGGCGCTTCCTGACTTTCGGTTCGTGAAGCCCGAGGCGGATGGCAGAGTCGCCGTCGACATCATCGTCAGCGGGACCACGGGCGTGAAGCCGGTCCTTTCGCTGCTCGAGGCGCGCGGTGACGTGGTGAAGTCGACGAGCTTCCGCCATGGCCGCATCAGCGCGCGGGTGAGCCTCGACAGCCTCGAACCGCTCGCCGTGATGCCGGAAGTCCGCAAGGTGCGGACGACGATTCCGGCGTTCACGAACAAGAACGACACGTCCGAGGGCGACGTGACGCACGCTGCCGATACGGCGAGGACCTTCTACGGCGTGCTCGGGAACGGCGTGAAGATCGGCGTCCTCTCGGACGGCGTCGACTCGCTGGCTGCCCTCCAGGCCAGCGGCGATCTGCCTCCCGTCGTCGACGTGCTCCCCGGACAGGCGGGCTCTGGCGACGAAGGCTCGGCGATGCTGGAGATCATCTACGATCTCGCCCCGAACGCCGATCTCGCCTTCGCGACCGCGTTCATCAGCGAGGCGAGCTTCGCCCAGAACATCCTCGACCTCGCGGCGGCCGGTTGCGACATCATCGTCGACGACATCATCTATCTCGACGAGTCGCCCTTCCAGGACGGGCCGGTGGCGCAGGCGGTCAACACGGTCACCGCGGCAGGCGTGCTCTACTTCTCCTCCGCGGGTAACGAAGGCAACGCGGTCGATCTGACTTCCGGAACGTGGGAAGGCGACTTCGCCCCCAGCGTCGCGGCCGACCCGGGTCCGCTGGCCGGCGCCAACCTCCACGACTTCGGCGACGGCGGCAACTCGATCCTGGTCGAGTTCGGCGGCGGGAATCCACCACTGCTGATCTGGGCCGAACACTACGACCTCACGACCGGCCTGGCGTCGACCGACTTCGATTTGTACGACATGGACGGCGGGTTGACGACCATCTTCGACGCCTCCACCGACGTGCAGGACGGCGCGGGCGGAAACGACTTCCCGATCGAGTTCATCGGTGGTGGGGCGTTTGCCGGCGAGCGCCTGCTGATCGACTTGTTCTCCGACGGAGCGACGTCGTCCCGTCCGATGTTCAACCTGATTCTCTTCCGAGGCGAGCTCGACGATGCGCTCGCGACGGGTGGAGCCACGCGCGGCCACAGCGCCGCCGCTGCCGCCTTCAGCACCGCGGCGACGCCCGCCGTTTTTTCCTTTGACGGCGTGACCCCTGACGGACCGTTCCCGGGTGTCTTCACGACGGCGAACGAGAGCGAGAGTTTCTCGTCGGACGGCACGCGGCGGATCATCCTCGACCCCGCGGGCGGTGAGATCACCCCAGGCGACCGGACGAGCACCGGCGGCGTGGTTCGTCAGAAGCCCGACATCACGGCCGCGGACGGAGTCTCCTGCTCCGCGCCCGGTTTCAGCACCTTCTACGGAACCTCGGCCGCAGCTCCTCATGCCGCGGCAATCGCGGGCCTGCTTCTGTCGGCCGTGCCGACGTTGACGCCGGCGCAGATTCGAACCGCCCTGGAAAGCACGGCGATCGACATAGAAGCAGGTGGAATCGACTCGGAGACCGGTGTCGGTATCGTCATGGCCGATGCGGCGCTGGCGTTCGTGGGCGCGGCGCCTGCCGCGTTCCTCGTGGGCGGCGCACCGACTGCAAGCGAGCTCGCCGGCGACGGCGACGCGAACATCGAGATCGGCGAACAGTGGAATCTGACGATTCCGGTGACCAACAACGGCGGCATCACGGCGACCGCGATTACCGGCACGCTGACGTCGACGACGCCGGGCGTCTCGATCCTCGCCGGCTTCTCGTCGTACGCTGATCTCGCCGCCGCGGCGTCTGGCAACAACACGACGCCGTTCACGTTCTCGACCGCAGCGCCGCTGGCATGCGGTGCCACGATTGATTTCACACTGACCATCGCCTACACCGGCGGGCCGAGCCCGCAGACGTTCGACTTCTCCCTCCAGATCGGTTCGGCGGGCGCGCCCGTCGCGTACAGCTACGTGGAAGGGGTCGACCCTGCCGTGGGGATTCCGGACAGCCCGGGAGCGAATACGCCGGGAGTCTTCGCGCAGGCGCCGCTCACGGTCGCGGGATTCGTCGGGAATCTCTTCGACGTGGACTTCCAGTTCGACGGGTCGGCGTGCAGTAACGTCTCCGGTTCGACGACGGTTGGGCTCAACCACACCTTCGTGAACGACCTCGAGATCTCGTTGCTCTCTCCGGGCGCGACGAATGTGATCGTCATCAACAGAACGGATGGCGGTGGCAACAACTTCTGCCAGACGGCGCTCGACGACGAGAGCGCAGGAGCGAACATTCAGACCGTCCTCACGGCAAGTGCCCCGTTTACGGGCAACTTCACGCCTAACGCGCCGCTCTCGGCCTTCGACGGCGAGGATCCCAACGGCATCTGGAACCTCGGAGTCGTCGATTACTTCATCGGCGACACGGGCAGCATCCGGTCGTTCACGCTGACGCTCACGCCGGCGGTCTGCGACGCGGTCGCCGTGGCCCCGATTCTCACCGCCACGAAGACCGTCGCCGGCAGCTTCACCGAAGGCGGCGCGATCACCTACACGATCGTGATCACCAACACCGGAACCGGCGCGCAGTTCGACAACGCCGGCGACGAGTTCACCGACACGCTTCCCGTGGAGGTGACGGTCGGCACGCCGACGGCTAGCGTCGGCACCGTCTCGGGCGTCGGCATCAACCCGGTCACCTGGAACGGCAGCCTGCTGCCGGGTGCTTCGGTGACGATCACGATTCCCGCGACGATCAATCTCGGCACGGCCGGTCTAACCGTGATGAACCAGGGAGCCACGTCGTTCGACTCCGACGGCAACGGGACGAACGATACGGCAGGTCTGACGGACGACCCGGGAGTCGGCGGCCTCACCGATCCGACCTCGTTCCTGGTTGCGGCACTTGCCGCCGCCCCATTCCCCGCGAACGCGGCGTTAGGCCCTGCGACGCTTGCCGGGTACGATTCATGCGACGTGACGGTGCAGCCTGCGGCGACGCTGCTGCTGCCGTACTTCGAAGTGGATCCGACGGGGTTCGGCGAGAATACGGTCGTGGCGATCACGAACGCGTCGGACACGGCGATCGTGGCGCACGTGACGGTGTGGTCGAACTGGTCGTTCCCGGTGCTCGACTTCAACCTGTACCTGACGGGCTACGACGTAGTGACGATGTCGCTGCGCGATCTGCTCGTGAGTGGCAACATCCCGAACACGGGACACGTGACGTCGATCTCGCCGGTGGGCGTGCGCACGCGCACGGACGCGTCGAGCGCGGCCTCGCCGGTGCGCCTGGTCGCGCCGTACAACCCGCTGGCGGCGACGTGCTCTGCGGCGCAGGGTGGGAACGGCGCGGTGCCGGGCTTCCTGCTCTCGCAGATCCAGAGCGGCCTGACGGGCGGCCCGTACTCGGCCGGAGGCGTGGCGTGCGGCCAGGTCGGAGACGTGAGCGACAACATGGTCGGATACATCACGTTCGACACCTCGGCGGTCTGCTCGCAGTCGCTGCCGACCGACGCGGTCTACTTCGCGACGGAGATCCGGTGGGAGAACCAGCTGGTCGGTGACTACATCCGGCTCAACGACGTGGAAGGCGT
>JBPPMG010000142.1:0-8531 GCA_051305935.1 Thermoanaerobaculia bacterium | reverse complement strand
CGCTTGTGCCGCGCGCATCACGAGATTCGAGCCGTCGGCAGGAATCGTCGGATCGTCGCAGGCAAGCGATAGCGGCTCGCCCGGATGGATTCGCAGCGTGTCGCGGAGAGAGATCGACTGAAAGATCGTCTCGAGCTCGTGAAAACCGTCGGCGCGCTTGCCGAGGATGCGCAGCATCCAATTGATCTTCGCGTGCGCGTGGACTTCGATGGGTTGTGTGCGTTGCATCGAGGTGATTGTACTTCGCGCGGGTCGACGCTTCGGCTCGCGGGCTCGCGCGCTGCAAACGCGCCTGTCATCCCGAGCCGCCCTCCGCAGTTGTCGTCCTGAGCGAAGCGAAGGACCTCTCAGGGTTCTACCGAGGCAGTCTTCAGCCAATGGGTTTTCGTCCCGTTGCAAGTGAGAAGAACCCTGCGTGGTCCTTCGCTGCGCTCAGGACGACAGATCGTGCGAGCTGCGCCGAGTGGCCTTCGCTCGCGATGACGGGCCAGACTCCTCCGCGCCTTACGGCAGGGCCGGCTCGACGCAGCATCGGTACGAGCGATCGATCTTCGGCGGTTCGACCGCGCGGCTCGCGGCGCCGACTTCGAGATGCCGGACGCTCATGGAGCGCCCGCCGTCGCGGGTGACGATCGTGACGCTCTTGGCGGGATACGCGGGTTCCTCGAAGCTGGCGGTCCAGTCCGGCGTGCCCGCCTCGGCAATCCCGGCCGCTTCCAGGCGGTAGTCGACCCCGTCCTGCGCGACGCTCGCCGCGTCGACGCGCGCCTCGCTTCTCGAGGCAGGCAAGCCGAACGCCAGCATCGCCAGTCCCGCCGCATCGAGCGATTCTGGAAGCCCGAGCGATCGCGCCGCCGTCGAAAATGGCCCGCGCCAGAGAGTGCGGTTCACGTGGTCGACCATGGTCGACTCGGTGCCGTCGACGTAAAGGGTGAATGCTGCGGTGCCCATCGGGGTGAAGGCGTCGACGCGGAGCCGTCCGCGCTGGTCCGCCTCGATCGTCGCGCGGAAGGTCTGCTTCGAGCCGCCCGACTCGACACGAATCGACGAGTAGCTCGCAAGACGAAGATCGGAGCGCCGGATGCGCAAAAGCTCACTCCAGGCGGAGCCGGCGTCCCCGGCCGCGAGCGGGGGGATGGGCCGGAGATCCTGTCGCGAACTCGCGCAGCCCGAAGTGAGCGCGAGGAGCGCCACGAGGCATGCAGCGCGAGAGCGCGCCGGGAAACGACCGGCGATCACTTCCTGTCCGGCGCGGCCTCGAGCAGCGCGATCTTCTCGGTGATCGTCTTCGCCTCGGATTCGTCTTCGGGCTCGAAGTCGCGCGCCTTCTTGTACTCGGCGAGCGCTTCGTCCCGCATCCCGAGCTTCGCGTAGACGTCGCCGAGATGGTGGCGGATGGTCGGGTCGCGGGGAACCAGAAGCGTCGCGTCCTCGAGATGCCTGCGCGCGAGGTCGAGTTTGCCGAGCCGGAAGTAGACCCATCCGAGCGAGTCGACGTACGCGCCGTTGCGCGGCTGCATGGAAACGGCCTTCACGAGCATCGTCTCGGCACGAGCGAGGTTCACGTTGCGGTCGGCCCACATGTAACCGAGATAGTTGAGCGTCTGCGAGTGATCGGGCTGCTTCTCGATAATTTCGAGGAACGAAGCCTCCGACTTCTCGATCGCGCCGTCCCGCTCGTACATCGCTCCTAGCTGGAAGAGGACGTCGACCTCGTCGGGTGCAGCCTTGCGCTGCGTCTCGAGGATCGCAATCGCCCCTTTGTAGTCCTCCGCGGCCGCGTATGCCTGCGAGGCGCTGAGCGCGCCGCGAGGGCCGGCGGCCTCGAGCTCCTTCACCCGACGTGCCGCGTCCTCGGTGCGTGCCGCGCGAACGTAGTACTCGAGCTGGCGCACCTCGAGGAGCGAGTCCTCCGGAAACTTCGTGATCAGCCCGTCGAGGAATGATGCGGCTTCTTCGAGACGATTCTCGCGCCGGAACACGTCGAGGGCGATCGAAACCGCCTGGTAGTTAGGCGCATCGACCTCGTCGAGCACCTTGCGTGCCGCGGCGAGCGCCTGCGTGTACCTGCCCTCCTGGTGATCGATCGCCGCGAGCTGCGTCTTCGCGATCCCCCGTCCCTGGTTCGTCAGCTCCGGAAGCGTCGCCATCACCTCGAACGTCTTCTTCGCGTCGCCGAACTCGCCGAGCGCCATCTGGTTGCTGCCAATGCTGATCAACAGCTCCGGATCGTTCGGCTTGCCCTTGAGAAGCGTGCGGTACTGCTGGTTGGCCTTCTCGTATAGCGCCATCGCGCTCAGCGCTTCGCCGTACAGGTAGCGAGAGCGATCGTCCCGAGGGTCGAGCTCCAGCAGCCCCTCGAGCAGGATGATCGCGGTACCCGACTGGCCCCCCTCGAGATAGAAGTACGCCTGGCGGCGGCGAAGCTCGAGGTTGCGCGGATCGGCCACGACGATCGGACCGAGGGTGTCTGCGGCGAGAATCCAGTCGCGATTCGTCTGGTAGAGGTCGACGAGCTGGAACACCGCGGGGCCGAAGAGGGGATCGGACGCGACGACGCGCTCGAGATACGGCTTCGCCTCCTGGGTACGCCCCGCCTTCATCAGCACCTGCGAGTACTGGTAGTTGACCGTGCGATTGTCGGGCGACGTTTCGGCGAGCTCGCCGAGAACCCGCTCGGCCTCCTCGGCCCGACCGGCCGCGAGGTGGATCTGGACGATGGCGAGGCCGGTGCCGAGATCGCTCGGCTGGAGGCGAAACGCGGCATCGAGGAAAACGAGAGCCTCGTCGACCTTCTCGCGGTTGCCGGCGGAGGTGTCGATGAGAATCCTCCCGAGCAGCCGCTGCGCTTCGTAGAACTTCGGACTCAGCTTCACGACCTCGCGGAGCTCGGTGATCGCCTTGTCCAGCTTGGCGGCGGTGGCGTAAATCTCGGCGCGCTCGTACCGGAGCACCGGATCGGTGGGGTTCTTCTCGATCACTTCGCCGATCAGGTCGAGGGCACGGCTGAACTCGCCGCGCTCGGCAGCCATCCGGGCCGCCAAGAAACCGTACATCTCGTCCGGGGTTTCCTGAGCCGCCACGGCGAAGGTCGTCGTGAGGAGCATCGCGATCGCGAAGTGTCGTTTCATCGAGGGCATCCTAGCATTCGCACGGACGGCCGGAAGGCCCCGCGCCAGTGGGGGCAACACGGCAAGGGGGCAGTTCATTCATTTGGGCCGGGGATGGCCGGTTTCGTTGCGGTTCCGTGGCAGTTCGAGTGCGCCCTGCCCCGCCTACTTCCCGATCATCGCCAGCAGCTCGTCTTCGGTGATCACCGGCACGCCGAGGCTCTTCGCCTTGTCGAGTTTCGAGCCCGCCTCGTCGCCAGCGACGAGGAACGAGGTCTTCTTCGAGACGGATCCCGACGTCTTCCCACCCTCGGCTTCGATCAGCGCGTGGATCTCGTCGCGGCTGTAGCGAGAGAGCGTCCCGGTGACGACGAACGTCTTTCCGGCGAGCGCGCTGCCCGACTGCTTCTTCACGAACGTCGGCGCGACTCCCGCCGCGAGAAGCCGCTCGATGCGCGCGCGATTCGCGGGGTCGGCGACGTGGGCGCGAATCGACGCCGCGACGACAGGGCCGATCTCCGGAACGTCGACGAGCTCCTCTTCGGTTGCCTTCATGAGCCCGTCGAGCGATCCGAATCGCTCCGCGAGCAGCTTCGCCGCCCGCTCGCCGACATGGCGGACGCCGATCGCGAAAACGAGCCGCTCGAGCGACCGGGTCTTCGACGCGTCGAGCTGGGCGAGGAGCTTGTCGGCGGAGAGCTCGCCCCATCCGTCGAGCGCCATGAGGTCGTCGCGGCGAAGTGTGTACAGATCGGCGAAATCGCGCACGAGCTTTTTTTCGAAGAAGAGGGCGACCGCCTTGTCCCCGATGCCTTCGATGTCCATCGCCTTGCGCGCCGCGAAATGCATGACCGCTTCGCGCAGCTTCGCGGGGCACTGTTCGTTCGAACAACGCCACGCGACTTCGTCCTCGTCGCGAACGACCGACGATCCGCACTCGGGGCACGCTTCTGGCGGGGCGACCGTCACGGTCTTCTTCGGGCGGCGGTCGAGAATCACTTCCGTCACCTTTGGAATTACGTCTCCACCCTTTTCGACCGACACCGTGTCGCCGACTCGAATGTCCTTGCGCGCAAGCTCTTCGAAGTTGTGGAGGGTCGCGCGCCGCACCGTTGACCCACCGATGAAGACGGGATCGAAGTTCGCCACCGGCGTGATCGCCCCGGTTCGCCCGACCTGGAACGTGATCTCGCGAACGACCGTGAGCGCCGCTTCCGGGGGGTACTTGTACGCGATCGCCCAGCGCGGAAACTTCGACGTCGCCCCGAGCTGGCGCTGGTAGTCGAAGCGATCGACCTTCACGACGATCCCGTCGATCTCGAAGGGCAGCTCGTGCCGCTTCTCGTGCCAGGTCTCGATGAACTTCTGCACCTCGTCGAGCGACCGGCAATGCGCGCGCGCCGGATTCACGGGAAAGCCGAGCGTAGCGAGCCTCTCGTAGATCTCGTGCTGCGTCGTGAGCGGTTCGCCTTCCATCTCCACGATCTGATAGGCGAAAGCCCGAAGCTTCATCTTCGCCACTTCAGCCGAATCCTTGAGGCGCAGCGCTCCGGCCGCCGCGTTGCGCGGATTGACGAACGGATCCTGCTCGTTTGTCTCGAGCTCCTCGTTGAGCCGGAGGAACTGCTCCTTGTCGAGGTAGATCTCGCCGCGCACGCGGAGACGGCCGGCAAAGGCGATCTTCAGCGGCAAGGCACGTACGGTGCGAACGTTCTGCGTGACGTCGTCGCCGGTCACGCCGTCGCCGCGCGTCGCGCCTCGCACGAGCCGGCCACCCTCGTAAAGCAGATCGACCGAGAGACCGTCGATCTTCAGGTCGACGGAGTATTCGGCCGCGTCGGTCTCGAGCCCCTTGCGACCGCGCGCCTCCCATTCGCCGAGCTCCTCGAGCGAGTACGCGTTCTCGATCGAGAGCATCGGCGGGTCGTGCGGTGCCGGCTTGAACTTCTCCCCTTTCGCGAGACGCGCGCCACCGACGCGGACGGTCGGCGACTCTGGCGACTGCAGCTCCGGATGCTCCCGCTCGAGGTCGGCGAGGCGGCGCATGAGCTGATCGAAGTCGTAGTCGGAGATCTCCGGGCGCGCATCGACGTAGTAGAGCCGCTCGTGCCTGCGAATCTCGTCCCGCAGCTTCTCGATCTCGGAGGCCACCGCCTTCCCCTCGTCACGCTTCGTCATGTAGGGCTAACTCTAGGGGCGGAGCCGTGCGGAGGCAACAGGACGATTCCCCGGACGGCGGCGCGGACCGATGTGGCGCGGACACTCCTGTCTGCGCGCGGCGCGAAGCGCCGCATGGCCTGCGCAAGGGTCGAGCAAGAGTGGTCGCCTTCGGCGACGCGCAGACAGGAGTGTCTGCGCCACATCGAGTCAGCCTACTCCTCGCCGTTCGCCTCTCGCCCCTCATCCGCCTTGTCTCTTTCCGCCTTGCCGATCCGCCAGTTCACCTGGCCGAGGAGTGCGAGGAGGAGTGACGCCTCGCGCTTGGAAAGCATGGCGCGGCCAGCGAGGGCGCGAAGCTCGTTGAACATCCGGTCGGGGTTCGTCTGGTGCAGGAATCCGATCTCGAGCAGGAACTCCTTGGCACGCTCGTGAAGGCGCTGGATGAGCTGCCCCGGCGCGGGCTCGCTCTCCGTCGGCGCGGAGCGAAGCCCTTTCGACATCTCGTAGCAGAAGACGCCGACGGTCATCGCGAGGTTCATCGTCGGAAAGGCGGGCGAGGTCGGCACCGACGCCGTGCGCAGGCAGAGAGCGATCTCCTCGTTCCGCAGCCCCCACTCTTCACGCCCGAAGACGATCGCGAGCTGATGTTCGGGCGCGAGCGTCGACGCGAGCTCCGCGACACTCGAGGGAGTGAGCTGCTCGAACACCTGTCTCGCGCGCACCGCCGTCGTCGCGATGCTCAGATCGCAGTCGGCGAGCGCGTCCTCCAGCCGTTCGACCCGTTTCGCGCCGTGAACCAGGTCGGCCGCGCCACTCGCCCACCACTCGGAGATCTGGTCGACGCGCTGGTTCCTCGAGCCGACGATCCAGAGATCGTCGTACCCGAAGTTCTTCATCACGCGCGCGACCGCGCCGACGTTTCCCGCCTCATGCGGCTCGACAAGAACGATTCGGAGTTTCATGCGGACGGCATGATAAGGCAATTCGAAATGCGGAATGCGGAATGCGGAATGCACAACCGGTCATTGGCAGCGACGGCGAAACCCGCGCACGCACGGAGGAAGGCCCTGGTTATCAATTCCGCATTCCGCGTTCCGCATTCCGCATTCCGCCTCACCCTCCCATCAGCCTCATCCACTCCTCCAGGCTGCGCGGCTGCAGGTAGTAGCTCTCGCTGCGCTCCTCGCCGAGGGTGCGGGACGGGACGGGGCCGTAGTCGTGGCCCGGGAAGAGGATCGTTCCGGCCGGCAGGGTCGCCAGGCGCTGCGTCAGGGTCCGGTACATCTCCTCGGGGTCGCCACCCGGAAGATCGACGCGGCCGCAGCCTTCCACGAAAAGCGTATCGCCGGCCACGAGGCGCCCATCGACGAGGAAGCACTGGCTTCCGGGCGTGTGGCCCGGCGTGTGGAGGAGCTGAACGCGCACCGCGCCGACGTCGACGAAGTCGCCGCCGTCGTGCGTCGCGAGGTCGCTCTGCGACAGCCCGGTGACTTCGCGAATCCCGGCGGCCTCCTCGCGATGGCAGTGGACCTTGATCCCTTTTGCTTCCTGAACGGACGCGAGCCCCTGGACACGGAAGCCGAAGAGCTCCCCTCCGATGTGGTCGGGGTGATAGTGGGTCGCCAGCGCGCCGACGATCTCCATGCCGTCGCTCCGCGCGACGTCGAAGAGGCCGAGGACGTCCCAGGCGGGATCGACGACGAGGCACTGCTTCGTTTCGCGATCGCCGATGAGGTAGGCGAAGTTGCGCATCTGCCCGGCGACAGGATCGTCCTGCGCGAACTCGCGGCCGGCAAGAAGCTGGCGAAAGTAGAGACGGGAGGAGTCGGAGGTCATGGTGAGGGCTTTATCGGATGGATGGGAAGAGGTGTCAATAGCCACGTGAAGCGAGAATCAAAAGCCGGGCTCGGGCTCGGGCTCGGGCTCGTTCACGGGGGATGCTGCCTCCTGAAGAAACGCGGGCTGACCCTTCGTGAACGTGAACGCGCCCGGCCCGCGCCCGGCCTTTCGGTTCCATACCGCGTCCGGCAGCGTGCGCCTAGCCCAGGAACCGGGTCTCGTTGTGCCACCAGAGCGCTTCGACCATCGGGCGGAGTGCGGTCTTGCGAGGGAGGCGAACGGGGACTCCGTCGAGCGCCGCGTAGTCGTCGCTCGCTTTCGCGAGCAACGGGGCGACGCGGAGGAAATACTCGGTCGTTACGGTGAGGTGTCCGGCCTCGAAGAGACGTGCGAGATCGGCGCGTAGCAGCAGTCCGTTGGCCACCTGGTATCCGGGCGCATCGGGAAGCACGCGGATTCTCGCTGCCGACAGCGCATTCACCGTCGCCTCCCCCGTCACGGCGCAGCGGCGGTCGTAGGCGTCGAGAACCGCGGCGATGAAGCTGAACGGGCCGAGCCGCGGGACCGCGGCGAGATGCGCGTTGCCCGAGGCTTCGTCGCCGGCGCGGCGGCGGACGGCGCGCACCCTGGCAAGACAGTCGCGCAGCAGCGCTTTCCCGTCGCCCCGTTCGACGCTGTAGCTCTTCCCCTGACCGACGCGCGGAACGAAATCGGCAGGGACGGCGATCCAGTCGTCCTCGTCGAAAAATACCGGCTCGCCGAGCAGGATGCATCCCGCCGGATGGTCGGCCTTCGAACTGCCGCGAAGCCCGGCGCGGGAACGCATGCGATGGAGGCGCTCGATCATCTCGCTGAGCGAAGACGCTCCGCAGGCGTCTCCGAAGAGCGCCCAGGCCGCGGAGCACGGCAACTGCGTGTAGTGCGCGAAGCGGGCGAAACCCGCAACGGCATTGTGGGGCGCCTTGAGCTTGAAGAAGAAGGGCTCGCCCGGCGCGAGCGCCCGGAAGGCTTCGCCGCCGGCGCGCCAGAAGCACGCCTCGTCGAGCTGCGGAACGCCTCGCAGTTGCGCGAACCAGTCCCAGTCGGTATTCGCGACGAAGCCCTTCATGATCGCAGGGTGAGAGTGTATCGCCGCTCCGCCAAACGTCGTGAGGAATCCGCGAGGGCCCGCGAGCGCTTTGGACAAGGCATGAACCGCCGCAGCGCCATCGCCATCGTGTCTCTCGTCGTCGTGATCGGCATTGCGTGCGCGGCACTCGCGGTTCACCGAGGTCTGCTCGCTGCCGACTTGGCGGTGCTCAACGTTGGGACGAAGGCCTCCAGGCCTTCGATGCTCGCCCCGGTCACAGGCACTCGAGCGAAGAACGTAATTCTCGTCGTCGGCGACGGTATGGGATTCACGCAGCTCGCGGCGGGCCGAAT
>JBPPMG010000105.1:0-2395 GCA_051305935.1 Thermoanaerobaculia bacterium | reverse complement strand
CCCCGGGAGGGGGCCCTGCTCGCCGGCGCGCTCCCCAACCCGCGGGTGATGAAGCCGGACGATCCGAACGGCCGCCTTCGCGCGCGGCGCGACATCATCCTCTCGCGCATGAAGCGGTGGGGGCATCTCGCCGAGGAGGACGTGCTGAAGGAGCCGGCGCCGGAGAAGGTCGAGGAGGAGCTTCCGCCGGTCGAAGGAATCGAGACCGACACCGCGACCGAGACGGCCGACCCTTTCGAGATCGAGCCGCTCGAGCCTCCGGTGGAAGAGCCGCCAGCCACCAGCAAGACCGAAGAGCCATCGCCGCCGGTGGAAGAGCCGCGGACGAGCACCTCGACCGCGCCGCCACCCGCGGACGCCCTTCCTGACAGATGATGCCTGCCGGTGAGAGGCTCCGAACGGTTTTCCACCTCCAGTAGAGAGGCTTGCCTTCCGCGCCGAACCGAGGGAGCCTCGGTGCATGGAAGCGCGTCCGAAGAAGCTGCTCGACCGGGTGCGGGACGCGGTGCGCGTGCGCCATTACAGCCGCCGGACCGAGGAGGCGTACGTCCTCTGGATCCGCCGCTTCATTCTCTTTCACGGAAAGCGTCACCCCTCCTCGATGGGTGCCGAGGAGGTGAATGCGTTTCTGACCTACCTCGCGGTCGACGGTTCGGTCTGCGCATCGACGCAGGGGCAGGCGTTGAGCGCGCTGCTCTTTCTCTATCGCCAGGTTCTGGAGGAGCCGATGCCGTGGATCGAGGACCTGGTGCGTGCGAAGCGACCGTCGCGGCTTCCCGTGGTGCTGACGTCGGACGAAGTGCGCGCGGTGCTGGAGCGGATGGAGGGAGTGACCCGACTCGCGGCGTCGCTGCTTTACGGGTCTGGATTGCGCCTGCTCGAGTGTCTGCGGCTCCGCGTGAAGGATGTCGACTTCGGGCGCAGCCAGCTGCTCGTGCGTGAGCCGAAGGGGCGGCGTGACCGGGCTACGATGCTTCCGGGGTCGGTGAAGGAGCCGCTGCGGAGGCAGATCGAAGATGCGCGCGCGCTTCATGCCGGCGATCTCGAGGCGGGATTCGGGTCGGTGCAGCTTCCCTACGCGCTCGACCGAAAGCTGCCGAACGCGGCGAAAGAGTGGCCGTGGCAGTGGGTGTTTCCCGCCACTCGGCGGTGGCGCGACGACGAGTCTGGCGTCGAGTACCGGCACCATCTTCACGAATCGGTGGTGCAGCGCGCGGTGCGCGACGCCGCGTGCGCATCGGGGATCCCGAAGCGCATCACCTGTCACACCTTCCGTCACTCCTTCGCAACGCACCTGCTCGAGCGCGGCCAAGACATCCGAACCGTGCAGGAGCTCCTCGGCCACCGCGACGTCTCGACGACGATGATCTACACGCACGTCCTCGGTCTCGGCGCAGGCGGGGTCCGCAGCCCGCTCGACACGGCCTAAAGGAGGCGGATCTCCAGCGGGGAACGAGTCGCACGAAGAGGTGCTCTGTTGTCTTCAGTGCCGACCTGTGCCCCCTCCGGGCCGCCCGCCGAGTCGCGTAACCAAGCGCGTATCCTGTCGCGTATGCTGTCGAGTAACAGGGCAATCGATCGATCCCACCTGAGGCTGCAGGCGGCTTCGCGCCGTTTTCCCTGTTTACGCGCCGTGTTACACGGCTAGAATGGTCGGGTATTCTGCAGCTGAATACAGAGTTAGGCCGACCCACGTGACCAATCCTCGATGGAAGCCCGGTATGACCTACGCGATTCGGTTAGCGGACGGCCGATTCGGGATGGCACAAGCGATTTCGGCGATGATGCCGAACGCAATATATGTCGCTGTGTTTCGTCAGTTGACTGAGTCCTCATCAAAGCCGATTCCCTCGCTACAAAAAGCCGATGTCATATCCCTCGTAGCCGTTGTTCGATCTTCTCTTCGAGAATGGGTTGCGCGGGACACCTTCTCCCCTGCGGTTGAAACGGCTGACTTTCCGAATGAAAGGCTTCGCAGCGACGGGTATGTCGGAGCAAAGATCCTCGACGCTGGAATTGTCGCGGACTTCCTAGCCGCTTTTCACGGAATTCGTCCTTGGAACGTTATGCGGGATGAACGCTACTTCGACGAACTGCTAGCACCGAAGGTACCTCGGCCAAGCGAGGCTGTTCTACTAGCACCAGAAGATCGTTTGGCTTATCGCAAGCGGGAGTTCGGAACCGAATGATCGACCCTTGAACGCAACGGCGTGCTGTCGCGGCCTAACTCGCGCTTGCAGCCGACGCAGCCCGCGCCATCGTTGTTCCGAGTGCGTTACCATTTCGCGTGCGGGCTGCGCGGCTGATGCGCAGAGCCGTTAGTCGACGTGGGCGCGATCGAACAGATTCACTTCCGCGGCTGGATTCTGGAGGTGGACGCGGCTGCAACGTCGGC
>JBPPMG010000100.1:0-2826 GCA_051305935.1 Thermoanaerobaculia bacterium | reverse complement strand
ACGCGCTCGCCCCTGCTGCTGTTCACGATCCTCGGGATTCTCTTCGTGGCAAGCGCGATCTCGGCTCACATGAGCGGACGGGCGCTCGACTTTTCGACCGCGGCCGTGGCGCTGCTCGTCGCGCAGGCCTTCTGGAGCGCGGAGTACCTGGAGGCGTCGAACGTCGCGGAAGGCGCGATTCTGTACGGCGCGTTCGCGCTTCTCGTCCTCGTGATCGGAGCTGTCGCGCGCCGCAGCGGAAGGGATGATGCGAGCGCGCATTCCCCCTGGCTCATCCTCGGCTCGTTCGTGCTGGCGCTCTTTCTCGTGCGCGGCCGGCTGGTCGAGGCGGCTTTCCCGGCCCTTGCGACTCTCATGCTTCTGCTTCTCGTCGCCGCAGCGGCGGAAAGCGTTCGCGCGCGGCTTCCGCTTCTCTACCGCGCGGCAACCGCTCTCGCATTTCTGCTGCTCGCCTTGATCCTCGTTCAACGTCCGGCCCACGACCTGCTGGAGTCGACCATCGCGCTGGCATCCACGGTCGGAATCGGCGCGCTCGCCACGGCGGCGGTCGGCCGGTGGCGCGAGAGAAAGACGTCGGGATCCGCCGCCCCGGCAACGATCGAGAATGCCTACTTCGCGATGGGCGCGTACCTTTTCCTCTTCGCCGCGGTCATCAACCCCGAGCTTCCGTCGCCGCTTCGCGCGGTGCTGCCCGCCCTCGCGATCGTCACGGTCGCGTTCACCATTGCGGCCTTTCACTTCCGCCGCCTCTCGCTTCACGGCTCGGGGGTCGTCGCCGCGCTCGCGGTTCTCCTCGCCTGGGAAATGACGCGGTTCAGAACCGACTCGATGGCCGGGCCTCTGCTCGCGGCGGCCGGCCTCGCCGTTCTCGCGATCGGGGCGATGCTTCTGGCGAGACGACTCCTCGCTCCCGCGGGCGAGAGTCACGCGTTCGACGACGTCGAGGTCGGGGGATGGCTCGCGATCGCTTTCGTCCCTGCGTTGACCCTGATGCTGATGGCCGGCGTGGCGGCCGCCGCGCCACGGACGCTTTCGGTACAGGTTCTCGCGACGCTTCTCGCCATCCCGGCAATCGTTCTCGCGGTTCTCGCTGCTCTCGCGCGGTGGCATGCGGCTGCGCTTCTCACCGTGGCGGCCAGCGCGCTGGGCCTCTTTATTTTTCGCGGGGCCGGCGAGTTGCCTGCGAACCACCCGGCCGTGCTCGTCGTCGCGTCACTCCACTTCCTGACCTTCACGCTCTACGGCTTCTACTTCGCCCTGCGCAGCGCGCGCGAGCATCGAGCACAGCTCGTCGCCGCCGCGGCCAGCGTTCCGTTCTTCTTCCTCATCAGGGATGCCTTCGTGGTCTTCGGCCTGGAGGGCATCATCGGAATCGTTCCGCTCGCGATCGCGGCGGCCCTGCTGCTGCTCCTGACGCGCGTCCCTCGACTCGAAGAGGGAGAGCCGGGAAACCTCTCCACCCGCGCTCTTCTGGCCGGCGCCGTCCTGGCCTACGTGACGGTGGCGATCCCGCTGCAGCTCGACAACGAATGGCTGACTCTCGGATGGGCCCTCGAAGCGGCCGCTCTCGCCTGGCTCTATACCAGGATCCCCCACCGCAATCTTCCATTCTGGTCCGCGGGACTCTTCGCGGCCGTCTTCGTCCGCCTCGTCCTGAACCCGAATGTCTTCGACTATCACGAGCGCAGTGGATCACCGGTGCTGAACTGGTATCTCTACACGTATCTCGTCGCGGCGGCAGCGATGTTCGTTGGGGGAAGGCTCTGGAGGCACGTTGAGGAGGGGCATCCTCTCGAGACGGTTCGCTCGCTCCTGAACGGAGCCGCGACGCTTCTGCTCTTCCTTCTGCTGAATATCGAGATCGCCGACTTCTACTCGACGGGGCAGACGCTGACGTTCGATTTCTTCCGATCGAGCCTGGCGCAGGAGCTGACGTACACGCTTGGCTGGGCGATCTTCGCGATCGGGCTGCTCGTGGCTGGGATCATCCTCGACGTCAGGGGTGCGAGGATCGCCGCCATCGCGCTTCTCTCGGTGACCGTGTTCAAGGGATTCCTCCACGACCTGAGCCGGCTGGGAGGCCTCTATCGCGTCGCCTCGTTCGTAGGCCTCGCGATCTCCCTTGCGGTCGTCGCGGTGCTGCTGCAGAGGTTCGCGCTGCGGAAGGAGCGGAGCGCCCCGGAAGTTGCCTCGTCCGTCTGAGACGCGGGTCAGGCGGCTTTCGCTGAACGCGTTGCCTGGCTTCGCTTCTTCTCGTCCGCGGACCAGGAGCGGGCGATTCGCGCCGCCTTCCATCCCGGATAGAGACGGGTGCGAACGTAGTTCACAACCGTGAAGGCGTTGACCGCAAGAAGGACGAGGAGCGTCACGTCCCGGCCGAGAAAAGGGATCTGCGCATTCGGCCAGAGAAGGAATGTCAGGTTCACGACGATCAGGACCCCGCAGTCGAGCAGGTCTTCCACCGCAGCGCGATTTCGCGCGCTCTGGAGCTCCTGGCGGATTTCCTCGGCACGGAGCCCACGAAGCCGCGGCCCTTCGACACCCGGAAGCAGATCTTCATATCGTGCAGCCATGCTCTAAGAGACCTCCATATACTTCAAATAATTCCTGAATGCTCGGGTTCAGACCGTCAAAAGCCAGAAACCAGAAGCCAGAAGCCAGAAGAAAGGGCGAAGCCAGAAACCGAAAGCTAGAAGCCAGAAGAAACGTCAAAAGCCTGAAGCCGATAAGTTGGGGTATTGGTGGAAAAATAGCGGTTCCTGGGGCCGTAGCCTCAACCAATCAGGCTGAATCGGAAACATCGTAAGGCTGAAGCGGCCTCGAGGG
>JBPPMG010000094.1:0-6056 GCA_051305935.1 Thermoanaerobaculia bacterium | reverse complement strand
CCATTACGGCAAGCACCGGGCCCTTCACGAGGACCGTCACGATCACGGCGAATCCGACGAAGATTTCGTCTCTCTACACGAACCCGTACAGCGTGATCGGCGGGCAGAGCACCACCGGTTACGTGAACCTGAACCTGTTGGCGAACGCACCGGTCGGAGGGGCCCTGGTGTCGTAAACAGCAGAAGCACAGCAGAAGGGGCCAGAGCTTAGGTTCTCGGTTGATCGTCAGCTCGGACTTCCTCATCGAAGCGAATCGCGCGCAGTGATTGCGAGAGTACGGGGCACGCCGAGTGCGCAGCCCGAGCCGGGCGCGGGATTTTTCAGCGCACCGCCTGATGCCTGGCGCCATCGGGCCTCCGTTGCCGGGATCCGGGCGCACCGCGGCCATCACGTCGCCGACGTGGAGTGAGTCGTTCGTGGTGTGAGTGGGCGGCGAACGTCGTTGGGACGGTTCAGCCGAGCGCCGCGCAAGCGGTATCGACTATCCGACGCAGCTCGGTGTCGCCGCGGAGGGAGCGCTCGGCGTCGGCGACCAAGTCGCTCACGTGCCCCGAGCTTCGCAGGCGCAGCGCGGCCGCGATTGATCGAAGTCGATGCAGCCCTTCGTACCAGCCGAGCCACGCGGCGAGCATTCGCGCGGCGCCGCCGTGGGATTCGCGAATGTCTCGTGCCGAGGTGCGGAATGCGCCGGCCACCGCGTCGAGGATCGTCGCCATCTTCGGCCGGCCCACGGTTCGTTGCACGACCGGATGGTCGTCGCTTCGCATCTTCGACTCGACGATCTTTCGCATCGACGCGACCCATTCTTCCGTGCCGAGGTAGATCTGGCGCTGCACTTTGTCGAACAGCCGCTCCTCGGAGGTGAGTTTCTCGTCGACGTACGCCTTGTAGTTTTCCCGCCAGTCTTCCGCCTCACCGAAGAGCGCGGCGATCTCGCCGACTTTCAGCCATTCGGGCGCGGCTTCGTAGCCCGCCGTGGCGCGGTAGCTCGACCACGCGTATTGCTCGGGCCGCTCCACCATTTTCGCCCTAACAGGATTGAGCACGACGTAGCGGAGCAACTCGAGGTAGTACGACTCCTTCTCGACAAGGAACGCGTGGAAGCGGTCGCCGAGAAGATGTCCCCATCGGTTGTGCCGCCGGTTGAACCAGGCAGCGTAGCTCCCGTTAAGCCACTGCATCCCGCGTGAGAGCGTCGGCGTGGGTGTCTCGATCACCAGGTGAAAGTGGTTGTCGAGCATCGTGTACCCCGTGACGATCCAGCCGAAGCGCCTAACGACGTCACCGAGCAGTTCGAGGAAGTGGCTGCGGTCGTGGTCGTCGCGAAAGATGTCGCGCCGCTCATTGCCGCGTGAGGTGATGTGGTAGACGGCCCCTGGATACTCGATTCTCATCGCTCTTGCCATGCACCGAGGATCCCTCGGTTTGTCACGATCTCCGAGGGAACGGGCGAAATCGATGCGAAATCGGGCTGAAAGCTCCTCGGAATGGAAAATCGGGCTGGTCGAGTCTACGAGGAGTAGAGCGGGGAGGCGATTGGAGGGCGGAGCGAAGTCCGAAGCTCTGGCCCCGATTTGAAGCTCTGGCCCCGATCTGCGAAGCTCTGGCCCCGATCTGCTGCTGCTGAGGAAGCGATCAATCGTCGTTTAGCAGAATCCTCGCTTCGCTTCGGAATGACAGGTGCGCGACGTCCGAAGCTCTGGCCCCGATTCCACTGTGGCCCCGATTCCACTGGCCCCCATTCCAGGGGCCCGATTCCAATACGCTGCTGGGGAAGCGATCAATCGTCGTTTAGCAGATTCCTCGCTTCGCTTCGGAATGACTGGCGCGCGATGTCCGCTGGGCGAGACGTCTCGTTCGGGGGCGGAACGGGCAAGGCGGGACGCCTTGCCTACCAAGCCCCGGTCGCAAATCGGTCACACGCTACAATTTTTGCCGGAATCCATCTAGAATCCGTTCTCCCGCCTTCGGGCGGGCACCAATCCGATTCCGGGCCAGCCGTCGTCGCTTTTCGACGATATGCGCAGCCCGCCGAGGCCGATCAGGTTCATGGCTCGCAAGAAAGACATGCAAGGCAGTTCCACGCATCCGCTCTCCGCCCGCGTCGCGGAGTGGAAGGCGATCCTCCGTCAGATGATCGTCGTCCGCCGCTTCGAGGAGGCGACCGAGCGCGAGTTTCGCCGCGGCAAGATCGGCGGCTACCTCCACGTCTATACCGGCCAGGAAGCGGTCGCTGCCGGCATCCTCGCGGCGTATCGCAAGGGCGACATCGTTTACGCCGGCTACCGCGACCACGCGCACACGCTGCTGCTCGGAAGCGATCCGAGCGCCGTGATGGCGGAGCTTTACGGGAAGGCGACCGGCATCTCGCACGGCAAGGGCGGGTCGATGCATCTGTTCGACGCCGCTCACGGCTTCTACGGCGGGTACGGAATCGTCGGCGGGCACCTGACGCTCGCGACAGGCTCCGCCTACGCCCTCCGCTATAAGGAGACCGACTCGATCTCGTTCTGCTTCTTCGGCGACGGCTCGATGAACATCGGCTCGTTTCACGAGGCTCTGAACATGGCGGGGCTCTGGGGGCGCCACGGGATGTGCCCCGGACTCTTCGTCATCGAGAACAACGGCTACGCGATGGGAACCGCGGTCGACCGCCACTCGGCGCTCACCGATCTCGCGGCGCGCTTCGACGCCTACGCGATCCCGAATGAGAAGGTCGACGGCCAGGACGTGTTCGCCGTCCACGCCCTCGCCGAGCGCGCGGTCGCGACGATCCGCGAGACGGGGCGCCCGTTCTGCATCGAGGCGCAGACCTACCGCTTCTCAGGCCACGGCGCGGCCGACATCCTGCAGCCCTACCGCCCGAAGCAGGAAGTCGAGCAGCAGAAGCAACGCGATCCGATCCGTCTCGCGATCACCCGGTTGACCGAGCAGAAGCTGATCACCGAAGCGGAGATCGCGGCGATGGAGGCCGAGGCGCAGGAGATCGCGACGAAGGCCGTCGAGTTCGCCAACCAGAGCCCGCTTCCCGATCCCGCGGAGCTCTTCACCGACATCGTCTCCGGCTTCGACTGGTCTAGCGCCGACACGCGCGACGACATCGGCGAGGATGACGACGGTGAGGAGGGCGACCATGCCTGAGATCACCTACCGTGACGCCATCCACCACGCCATCGTCGAGGAGATGGACCGCGACCCGAACGTCCTCATCATGGGCGAGGACATCGGCGTCTACGAAGGCACGTTCCGCATCACCGCCGGGCTGCTGAAGAAGTACGGCCCGAAGCGCGTGATCGATACGCCGATCGCAGAGGCGGGCATGGTCGGCACCGCGATCGGCATGGCGATGCTCGGGCTGCGCCCGATCGTCGAGATGATGACGTTCAACTTTGCGCTCGTCGCCGCGGACCAGATCCTGAATCACGCCGCGAAGATCCGCTATTTCTCCGGCGGCCAGGTCGACATTCCGATGGTGATTCGCGGACCTCAGGGCGCGGGCGTTCAGCTCTCCGCGCAGCATTCGCAAAGCTTCGAGGCCTTTTACGGCCACTTCCCCGGGCTGATCGTCGCGACTCCTGCCACGCCCGCCGACGCGAAGGGGATGCTCAAGAGCGCCATCCGCGGGAAGGATCCGGTGATTTTCCTGGAGAACGCGGCACTTTACGGGACGAAGGGCGAGGTGCCGGACGATCCCGATGCGCTCGAGCCGTTCGGCGTCTCCCGCATCGCGCGCGAAGGGACGCACGTGACGATCGTTAGCTACTCGAAGATGCTTCATCTTTCCCTTGCGGCGGCGGCGAAGCTGGCGGGCGAGGGGATCGAAGCGGAGGTCATCGACCTGCGGACGATCCGGCCGCTCGACCTCGAGCCCGTCTACGAGTCGGTGAAGAAGACGCATCGCGCGGTGGTCGTGCAGGAGCAGTGGAAGCCGTTCGGCGCCGCGGGTGAGATCGCGGCAAGCATCATGGAGACGGTGTTCGACGAGCTCGACGCGCCGGTCGAGCGGGTGACCGGGGAGGACGTGCCGATGCCGTACGCGCGCAACCTCGAGCTGCTCGCGGTGCCGCACGAAGAGCATGTCATCCGCGCGGTGAAACGCACGCTCTACCGGGACTGACCCGCGCGCGAGAGAGTGACGAGGCGAGACACGATGGGCGAGATCATCATGCCGAAGATGGGTGACGCGATGACGGAAGGTCGCGTCGTCCGCTGGCACAAGAAGGCCGGAGACAAGGTCGCGAAGGGCGAGCCCGTTCTCGAAATCGAGACCGACAAGGTGAACCTCGATCTCGAAGCAGAGGAGTCGGGAATCCTCGAGGAAGTCGCCTACGAGGAAGGCGCCATGGCCCAGGTCGGCGCGGTGCTTGCCACGATCGGCGATGGCACGGGCGAGAAGAAGGCGAAGAAGCCCGCCGCCGCTGTCGCCGCTCCGGTCGTCGCTCCGGACGTCGAGGAGCCTGCCCCGGCCGCACCGCCGAAGAAGAAGTCGGGAGAATTCAGCGTTCACGAGCGCAAGACGGCGGAGCAGGAGGCCCCGGCGGGCGCTGCGGGTCGCCGCCGCTCCTCACCACTCGCGCGAAAGATCGCCGAGCAGAAGGGAATCGACCTCTCGATGGTCGAGGGCTCGGGGCCGCGCGGACGCATCATCGCCGCGGACCTCGAGGGCGTCCGTGCCCTGCCGCGTGCCGCCACTGCGGCGAAGCCGGCGGCACCGACAGCCGCTGCCCTTCCTGTGCTCGAGTCGAAGGTCGTTCCGCTGAGCGCGATGCGCCGCACGATCGCGAAGCGGCTCGCCGAGTCGATCGGGCCGATTCCGCACTTTTTTCTGACGGTCGATCTCGACGTGACGCAATTGCAGCAGCAGCGCGAGCAGGTCATCGAGATCACCGGCGTGAAAGTGAGCATCAACGATTTCATGGTCCGCGCGTCCGCGCTGGCTCTCCGCAGTCACCCGCTCGTGAACTCGAGCTTCGGCCCCGAGGCGATTACGCAGCACGGCGAGGTTCATGTCGGCGTCGCCGTCGCGACGCCCGAAGGACTGCTCACGCCGGTGATCCGCGACGCGGATCGCAAGAGCGTTACCGAGATCGCTTCCGAGATCCGCGCGCTCGCGGAGAAGGCGCGCTCGCGTAAGCTGATGCCCGACGAGTATCAGGGAAGCACCTTCACGATCTCGAACCTCGGTATGTTCGGGATCGAGGAGTTCACCGCGATCATCAACCCGCCGAACGCGGCGATCCTCGCGGTGGGCGCGGCGATGCAGAAGCCGGTGGTCGAAGCAGGACAGATCGTCGTGCGCGAACGGATGAAGGTCACGATGTCGTGTGATCACAGGGTGGTCGACGGCGCGGTCGGGGCGGAATTCCTGCGGACCCTGCGGCAATACATCGAGCAGCCGCTGCGGTTGCTGATCTAGAATCGATCCCATACTCAAGATGTCGAAGAGGTGACCAGATGAGCGACCGGAAGTACCGGCACCGCGGATACCAGGACAGTGGAGGGTACGGTTCGGGTTCGTCGTCCTCGGGTGACAAGCCACAGCGCCCGTCGACGCCGTACGAGCCACAGAAGCAGCGCCTCGAAGGCGCGCCGCGCGGCAGGACCGCGGGCGGCTTCGGCCCGGAAGTCTTCAAGTGCAACCGCTGCGGGCAGGTGAGGCACGGCCTCGACGACGTGGCGAGCGACGAAATCTGCGTCTGCGGCACCGATCTTCACAGCTGCCTCAACTGCAAGCACTTCGACACGTCGACGCAGTGGGAGTGTCGCGCGCCGATCGCGGCCCGCGTTTCCCCGAAGGACAAGCGCAACGTCTGCGGCGAGTTCTCGCCGAAGATCGTCCGCGACCTCGTGGCCGACAAGGTGCAGCGCCCGTCGTCGAACGACGACGCCCGCAAGGCGTTCGAGGCGCTCTTCAACAAGAAGCCGTGATGGCTGACTCGTTCGGAGATTCGTCGTTCCGGCTCGCCTCTGTGGCGCAGGCACTCCTGCCTGCGCGCCGCCGAAGGCGGCTTGTCAGATACGGAGCCGGCGCGTAGTCCATTGCGGCGCTTCGCGC
>JBPPMG010000059.1:0-10129 GCA_051305935.1 Thermoanaerobaculia bacterium | reverse complement strand
GGTGCGGCGCTTCGCCGCGGGCCGAATCGTCGCCGCGATGCAGCCGTACCACTGCGCCGACGACGGTCGCTGGGCCGGCGCGAGAGTCGGTGCGGCGCGCGCGGCGTGGTCGTTCCCGTGGCGCTCGCTGCTCGACGCCGGCGCGGTCGTGACATTCGGCTCCGACTGGCCGGTCGCGCCGCTCGATCCGATCGCCGGCATCCACGCTGCCGTCACGCGCCTGACGGTCGACGGACGGCACCGGGACGGGTGGATTCCAGAGCAGGTGATCACCGTCGCCGAGGCTCTGCGCTGCTACACAGCGTCGAGCGCCTGGGCGGTGTTCGCCGAGCGCGAAGTCGGCACGATCGCGCCCGGAATGCGCGCCGATCTGGCCGTCCTGTCCGACGACCTCTTCACGATCGATCCCGACCGGATTGCGACGGTCCGCGTCGACATGACGATTTTGGGCGGACGCGTGATCCACGAGATTTGAACTCCTCGCGGGTCACCCCGCCGCGTCAGCGGCGAAGGATCGGTAGCCCACAGCTTCAGCTGTGGGGAATGGCGACCCAATGCACCGCGCCGCGGAGCGACGCAGGATCCTGGCGCCGCGTGACCAGGGCGAATCGCGAATTCCGGCGGCGCTACGCGGCGCCTTGTTCGTTCTTCGACATCGCCCCCCGACTGAAGTCGGGGGCTACCGATCCTGCGGCGCTCCGCGCCGCCTCCGGGCCTTCCTCTGATCGGACTCTTGTGGACGGCTTGATGGCGCTCAGTGCCACTCCGGTTCATCCCTCACTCACCGGCGCCCCGCGCCGTTTGCCCGCTCGGAATGACGGCTGCGCGGGGGAGGAAATCCCTGACAAGCGTTCAAATTGGGGTTCCAACCCCAATGGTTCGATGGCTACCAAGGCAGTTACTACCCGGTATGAGCCTTACGGAGCGGGTAGAAACTGCTCTTCCCGGGCAGCGATCCAAAAGCTAGTTTGAAACGTGCTTCAACGTGAACGGCCTCTGAAAGACCGTTTGAGGCACGTCACCAACGATAGAAGGGACAAAAACTCATGAAACAGAAAGTATTGATTTCACTGGCACTCGGGACGCTTCTGGTAGCGTCCTTCGGCTGCAAGAAAGCCGAATACACCACCGAAACAGGAGCCGAGCAGCCGCCGCAGGTCGCAACGACTCAGGAGATCGCAGGCACGACGAACCCCAACGACCTGAACCCGATGACCGCTCAGTCCTACATTGACGACGTCAAGGTGGGAAACGCGCTGGGCACCGACGGCTTGATCGGAATCGACAAGACGACGGATATGTTCACGGCGGGCCAGCCGATCTATCTCACGATGACGGTCAATGACGCTCCCGCAACCGCGGCCGTCAAAGTCGTCTGGTACGGACCGAACGACACAAAGATCACCGAAGAGTCGAAGAGCATCGCGGTAGGCGCGAAGACACTGTCCTTCGAGGCGCCGAGCACCTCGAGTTGGGCAATCGGCGGCTACCACGCGGAAGTCTGGATCGGCGACGAGAAGGTGAAGTCGGAAGACTTCAAGATCGTCGATCGTATCAACACCTAAGAGTAGAGATACCGCGACCTCTCACCGCTCCCGGTCGCCGGGAGCGGGTGAGTCCGAACCGCGTCCACTACAGACTCTGTCAGAACAGCTCCGCGTCGTCGGAATCCCGGGCAGCCGGAGCCCACAGGGGCGGACTGGCCTTCCGGACCGAACGAGCAACATCTCACACTGGTATCGGCTGACGAAGTCTGCCTCTCCTACCGGCGCGACGAGTTGCTGCCTCGCCTACGCCTCCGTCACCGCCAGCGCTCGACGCGGCGGCATTCCGGACCGGCGGAAACTAGCAGGTAGTCCCATCGCGGCTGATCAGTGACCCCCGGGGTGCGGCGAAAGCCGCACCCTGCATTTTTCTGGCCCGCGCATTCGTTCTCTTCGCTCCCAACTTTCCAGCCGCCTCGGTGTAAGGCGCCGCGCGGTGATTCACGCCGCAGTTAGCCAGCGCCCCCCTCCCCCAACCACCTCTCTCCAAATCGCCCGCGTTTCTGGCATGATTGCGCCGCCGTCGATTTCGGCGACCACACTTCGAATGGACCAGGCCGAGCTCAAGACTCTCGTTCAAACCGACCTGGTCGCGCGCGGGGTCATTCCCGGACGTGCGGAGGTCCTCGCAGAGCACTTCGCGCGCTTTGCCAAGGCGCAGACTCTTCCGGAGCGGAACGACGCATTCGTGGCGATCGCGTCGTGGGCTCCGATGATCGACGAGGATGGGGAGCGGGCGCTCAGCGAGCGCTTCCTCTCGATGCTCGAGCAGAACGACCCGTTGCGCACGGCATTCGTCGACGCGGTCGCCCTGATCGCCTGCGATGCCGGCGCTGTCGGAATGTTCGGTGACGCCGGGATTCCGAGCGGGCGAAGTTTCGTCGTCGAAGCGCTCGACCGGCTCGTGAGCCACGTGCTTCCCGAGCCGCGCAACGACCACGACCTCGCGTGGCTCCTTCGGCGGTTCCTCGAGACCCGCAGGAGCAGCGAGGCCTTCGCCTCGATGCCTCACGAGCGTTTCCTCCGGTTCGTCCGCATCGTGATGCCGGAGGATCGGCCTAACATCTGGTCGCGCGTCCGCAGCTCGTTCGCGGACGGGATGCGGTTGCTTGCCGCGCGCGTCACGGCGCAGGGCCTCTCCGCCCCGCTACGCGCGAGAAGCCATCATTCGCAGATATCGACCTCTCCGTTCTTCAAGCTCGCCCGGACGACCGACGAGTTGCTCGCCTCGCGCGGAAGCAGCGAAGAACTGAAACTGGCCCTGGCGACCTGGCGCAAGACGCTGGCGCAGTGTCGCGGCGAGATGGCGCAGATATCCCGGCGCCTCGAGACCGACGGCGTGAACGTCGAGATCGTCTTCGGGCTCACCGTGCTGAAGATCTGCCTCGACCGGCTCGAACAGATGGCGCTCATCCTCGCGTCGCAGTCGATCGAGGAGTTCGCCGGGCGGGTTCACGCTCTCGTCCTGGGCCTCCTCGACGCGACTCATCGCGACCGCAGCATCAGCGACCTCATCGGCACGAACGTGCAGATGCTGCATCGCCGCATCGTGGAGCGCTCGGGAGAGACCGGGGAGCACTACATCGCACGCTCGAAGCGCGAGTATCGACAGATCTGGATCGCGGCCGCCGGCGGAGGATTCCTGACTGCCTTCACTGCCGCCATCAAGATGGCCGTCACGCACGCGCACCTGCCGCTGTTCGTCGAGGGCTTTCTTGCGTCGCTCAACTACGCGGGCTCGTTTCTGCTCCTGCAGGCGTTCGCACTCATTCTCGCGACGAAGCAGCCCGCCATGACCGCCGCCACGCTCGCGAAGATCATCCGCGAGCACAAAGGACACGAGCGCAGCGAGGAGATCGTCGAGTTCCTCGCGAGGATCAGTCGTTCGCAGCTCGCGGCTGCGATCTCGAACGTCTTCATCGTATTCGTCTCGGCCTACGCGTTGAGCTTCGCCTGGCGGGCCGCATTCGGTCAGCCGTATCTCGACGAGGCGACGGCGCGCGAGGTCTACGTCACGCTCAGCCCGGTGAACAGCGGCACGGTGTTCTACGCCGCGCTCACCGGCGTCCTGCTCTACCTCGGCAGCCTCGCCGGCGGCTGGCTCGAGAACTGGTCGATGTACCATCGCGTCCCCCAGGCGATCCGCGAGGCAACCGCGGGGGACATGGTCGGCAAGGAGCGAATGAAACGCGCGGCCGCGTTCTACACCCGGAATGTCTCCGGCTGGGGCACGAACATCGCGCTTGGGTTCCTCCTCGGCATGACCCCGGCACTCGGCAAGTTCCTCGGTCTTCCGATCGACGTCCGGCACGTCACCCTTTCGGCCGGCATGCTCTCGCTCGGGGCCGCAAGCCTTCCGTTCGACCTGTTCAATATCGCCTGGTTCATGCGCGCCGTGGCGGGGATCGGGACGATGTTCGTGCTGAACCTCGGCGTCGCCTTCACCCTCTCCCTGCTCAGCGCCGCCCGCGCGTACGGCCTCACCGGGCGAGAGCTGCTCGACATCGTGGGGACGCTCGGCTCGCATCTCCGAAGCTCGCTGCGCGACTTCCTCGTCCCTCCGCGAAACGAGCGGGAAACGTCAAGCCATCACTGAGCAGGGCCGGCTCCGCTGGCGCGCACCTATCGAAAGAAACGCTGCCAGAACACGGCGGACGGTTTTAAGATGACGGGAAGCGTTCGCCAATGGCCTCCATCATCGATTTCACCTCGCTACTCCAGCGCGCCGTCAAAGGCGTGCAGCTCTACGGCTCCACCTCGCATCCGCGATCGCGAGAGGTGCTCGACCAGCTGGTCAACGTCACGGGAGCCCTTCTCACCGCGACGCCCCGGCTGCAGATCGTCGTCTCCCAGAACCGGATCTTCGTCGACGGCCAGTTGCTGCGCCAGCAGAGCCCCGGGCTCCGCTGGTTCATCGAGCAACTCATGGAGCGGCGCCTCAACGGCTTCGTGATGGCACACGGCATCACCGCCGAGGAGATCGAACAGGTCGTGCAGATTCTGGTGCTCAAGCCGCAGAACCTCGCCGATGCGGGAGGCGCGGCCCAGCTCCTTGAGGAGATCGACGCTTCGCACGTGCGGCTCAGCTACGTTCGCTACGAAGAGGTCCGGGAAGGCGAGATCGTCGTTCCCGAGGATGCTTTGATCGGCGATGGGACGCCCGGCGGACTCGGTGGAGCCTCGCCCGCAACGGGATTCGTAGGCACCGGCGGTGGAATTGGCGGACCCGGAGGTGGAACGGGATCCGGCTTCGGAGACGGTGGCGGATTCCCGGATCTCCCGATGGGGGAGATCGACGAGGAGGAGGCAATCGAGCATCTCTCCTCACTCACGAGAGAGTGGTTCGGGCGACCGGAGCCCGGCGGCTCCGAAGGCGGCGGCAGCGGGACAGGCGGCGCTGGCGCAGGGGGTGGCACGGGCGGCGGCGAGCGATCGCTGCCACGCACTGTCCGATTCCAGACGTTCGCGGCGAATGTATCGACATGGCTTCGCGCGCAGTCGGTCGACCTGATCCGGCTCCGCTCGCGGCTCGGCGAGATGGGCGTCACCAAGGACGAATTGGAGGAACTGCTCCACACGATCTCGTGGGAGAGGCTCGGCACCGAGGAGCGGCTCGCAAAGGCGCTCGAGCAGAACCTGATTTTCGAGCTTCCTCCCGAGAAGGTGCTCTCGTTCATCCTGGAGCTGATCCGTCTGGAACGGTCCACGGACGCGGCGCGCCTGATCGAGAAGCTGGGCACGGGCCTCTTCGTCGAATCGCACGAGACTCGCAGAGCCACGGCGGATTCGTTCATCCGCATCGCGACCTGGGGCACCGACCCGGGGCTCCCGCCGGAGGTCGAGGCGCTCATCGACAAGCTCCTGCTCACGCACTTCGTGCGCGAGATCGATCCACACATTCACGAGCGCTCGGTCGTCGCGTTCGAGACGTTGTACGACTCGTGGATCGAGCGGGAGCAGGTTCCGAAGGCCTATCAGGTGCTTCGCAAGCTCGAGGGCGCGGCGGCGGCCGGCGCGGCCCAGGCTCCCTGGAAGGGCGAGGTCTTCGGTGCGCTCGTGACGCGGCTCACCTCCGAGGAGCGGATGAAGACGCTGCTCGGAAAGATGTTCGCGCGCGACGTGGAGATGGCCTCTGCGACGTACCACCCGCTCCTGACGCTGTTCGGGGAGAAGGCGGCGCACCGCCTGCTCGAGGCGCTGGCGGAAGAAGAAGATCGCGGCCGCCGGGGACGGTTGGTCAAGGCGGTGAAGGCGATCGGCAAGCCGGCGCTGCACAGCCTGCACGAGGCGACCAAGTCGGAGACCTGGTACCTCGTCCGCAACGCGCTCAACCTGATCGGAGACCTGGTCGCGGTCGATCTTCTCGACGACGCCGCGGATGCGCTCGGCCACAGCGACGGCCGGGTGCGGCGCGCCGCGGCGAGGGCGTTAGGCAAGCTCGGCGGGCTTCGCGCGGAAAAGCAACTGGGCGACGCGCTGGCGGCGAACGAGACCGAGACCCAGCTGGAGATTCTCGCGGCGCTCGGCGCGATGAAGGGCGACAGTGCGATCCCGAAGATTGCCGAGCTCACGAAGAGGCGTCTCGGCCGAGGCGACGACGAAGTGCGGATGCGCGCCATCGAGGTCCTCGGTCAGATCGGATCCCCAGGAGCGGTCGCGCCGCTCACGGAGCTCATCCGGAAGAAAGGTCTCCTCGGTGGCGGAGAGTCGAGCGAGGTGCGCAACGCGGCGGCAAAGGCGCTCGGAGCCCTGAACTCCGCCGGCCTGCTGGAAGCGCGACACGCCGCCGACGCCATCATCGGCGTCGAAGGCGACGGGACCGTGAGGATGATCCTCCAGAAGAGCGCGCCCGTGAAGCCGCCGCGCGAGTAGGCGCGTCCTCGCCGCGCTCAGAAACTGCAGCGGTTCATCAGCACCGTCACCGCGTTCGCGCAGGTCGAGGTGACCGCGAGATCGGTCTTGCCGTCGAGGTCGAGATCGGCGGCGACGAGCCCCTCGGGAAGATTCGCAATCGCAGTGAGGGGAGACGCCGTGAATCCGCCGGAACCGTTGCCGATGAACACGGAGATCGAGTCGGAGGTCGTGTCGCAGCTCGTGAAATTCTCGTCGGCACCGGAGTTCGTCACGATCAGATCGTCGAAGCCGTCCAGGTTGAGGTCCGCTACGGCCACGCCTTGCGGCCCCTTTCCAGCGAGCGGCGCGGGCCCGGGAGCGGTCGTGAATGAGCCCTTGCCATTCCCCAGTAACACCGCGACGTCGCTCGAACCGATGCCCACCGCAACGATGTCGGGGTTTCCGTCTGCGTTGAAATCGCCTCGCGCGAGCGCGGTCGTGAGTCTTGCCGGAACGGGGAAGTAACCCGGTGGCGCGAACTCCGCGCCGCCTTTGTTGAGATGCACGGTCACGGCCTGAAGGTTGTAGTCCGCCACCACGAGGTCGGCCCTGCCATCGCGATTGACGTCGGCTGCGAGGATGTCGCGGGGCCCGGAGTTTCTGATCAACGGAAAGTAGCGCCGTCCGAAACCGCCAGCGCCGTCTCCGATTCGAAGCTCGACGGCGCCGCTCCCGATCGAGAGCGCCATGTCCGCGATGCCATCGTCGTTGAAATCGCCGGTCGCGATCGCCGTAACGGTGTTGCCGGTCGACCTTTCGACCGGAGCGGCGAACGTATTCCGCGCCGGATCGAACAGAAACACCGAGTACGTCTTCGCCGTGTAGTTCGCCGTCACGACGTCGAGGTAGCCGTCCTGATTGAAGTCGGCCGTCGCGACGTCGATCACCGTCGCATTGCTCGCCGCCGACGCAAGGAACGATTCCGCAGGGCCGAACGCGCCGGTGCCGTCTCCACGGTGGAGCGAGAATCTGCGCGTCGTGAAGTTCGAAACGACGAGATCGATGTCGAGGTCGTTGTCGAAGTCGCCAGCGATGACCTCGCGTGCCTGCACGGAGCTGAATGGCTTCGCTTCAAGCACTTCCCTGGGGCATCCCACGCGGGTCTCGCCTCTGCGGAACGTCGACAAATCGATCTCTCCGCAGGTGACTCCCGCTTCCTTCTTGTACGAGCGAGTCGTTCCATTGACCAGATCGGTGACGAGGAAGCTGTACTCGAGGTCGGTGAGACCGCCGTGGAATAGCCAGTACGAGTCGGGAGGAAACGGCACGATCTTGATGAAGACCTCGGGGTTCGTGGGGTCTTTCGTGAGATTCGGCAGGAAGAAATAGCCAAACTTCTCATTGCGATCAAATACCGCCCCGCGGGAGACGTCGCCCGTTCGCTGGTCCCTCGCATCGAGTGTGACCCGAAACCGGCGCCCGGCGAGATAGAGATCGGTCCCGTCCGCGAGTCCCACTTCGCCAGTGCCTCCGGCTACCTGCTCGTCGCCACCACCCTCGATGAGCTGCTGATCGAACGTCGAGGTGTCGTTCCCTCCGCAGAACTGGTACGCCGGCTTCCGGAAAACCTTGCTCTTCGACGTCCTGGTGTCGGTGACGGTCAACGTGTACTCGAAGTCGGTGAGCCCGCCGTAGAAGACCCAGTAGCCTCCGACGAACGGCTTGAGGATCTTCACGAAGACTTCAGGGTTGTCGAGGTCGCCCGTGAGATCGACGAGCGAAAAGAAGCCGGTCTGCTTGTTCTTTGGCACCGGCACGCCGATCGCCGTGCGCCCGCTCCGCGGGTCCTTCGCCGTGAGGTCGACCGAGAAGCGCCGGTCCTGCAGGCAGAGCGTCGAGGTCTCGGGAGGACAGGAACGTCCGGGACAGCCTAACGTGACGATGCCGGCGAAGCCGCGGTTCACGACGGCTCCCGTCTTCGGATCGGCGATGCCGATCTTCGTCGGCGCGTTGATCGCGGACGGCAGCACCTCGAATCGGACGGTGGCGATCACACCCTCGCCGCTGATCGGGGTCGGACCGCTCAAGCTGACCTCGAGCTCACCGTCGGCGAGAAGCCGCGTCATCAGGTCGAATCCCGCGGCAAGCGGCCCCTTCGTCACCGAGGGCGAGCGGAGGGCGTACGAATCGTATTCGAGGCGGAACGAGACGCTGTAGGCGGGATTGGACGTCTGGATCGATACCGGAAACGTGACCGACTCCCCGCAGATCGCGTTCGCGTTTCCGACGGTGAACACCGCCGAGCCGCAACTGATCGGAATGTTGGCGCTTCCTCCCGTACCGGGAATCGTCCCCGTCGGGGTCGCGAGTGAGACGTTCGAGATCGAGATGGGCGTGGAACCGGCGACCGAGTCGGGCAACACGTCGAACTCGATGTCCGCGATTCTGTCCGCAGCGGGCAACGGCTCGGGACCTCTGACGGTGACGACGAGCTTTCCAGGCACAGAATCGTCGGGCACGAACGAGAAACGTGAGGTCGAGCTCGACGGCACGATCGCTTTGACTTTGAGAGAAAGCCGATCGTAGTTGACCGTGAAGTCGAAGCCGGTCACCCCTGCGACATCGACGCGGATCGGCACTTTAAGAGTCGAGCCGCACGATCCCGACGCATTCTGGACCGACAGCCCGGCGCCGTCCGCCTGGATGGTACAAAGCGTCAGAAACACTACGACCAGCGTCGACCAGAAGTGTGAGCGCATGCGTGATACCTCCGGGACAACGACTGCACGATCAACGGTTGAGGAGAGTCATCATGTCACACAATCGATCACCAACCCCGATCGTGGCGGGGCAACCTGATCGGGCTCGGGATCGGGGGAGCGAAGGAGCAGGGGCCAACTACCAGTTCAGCGCCGTTCGCCGACGACGAGCAGTCCCGGGCCGAACGGGACGAAGGCGAAGATGCGGTCGAGCGAGAAGACAGCCTGCACGAGGCGGACGAGCCACCTCGCGCGACCGACCGTGGCGACGCCGCGTAGTGCGGTGTCGCTCGCGATGTCGCGCCTTGCGCGCCGGAGGTTCATCGGCAGCAGAAAGACGTAGTCGTAGACGAGCACGATGGGGAATCCCCAGAACGACGCGCGCTCGACGCGAAACGACGCGCGGTCGAAGAGCGCGGCGAGCTCGTCACGATCGTAGCGGCGCTTGTGCTCGTAGTAATCGTCCGACTTCGTCCAGAGGCTGCGGAGCGCCGGCACGGTGACGACGCACCTGCCTCCCCGCCTGACGACGCGACCGAGCTCCGCAATCGCCTCCTCGTCGTCGTCGAGATGCTCGAGCGTCTCGCCGCTGGTCACCGCATCGAACGCGCCGTCGAGGAACGGGAGGAGGGTCAGGTCTCCGACCACCGGCCTCGCGCCCGTCGTCCGCTTCGCGTGAAGCGCCGCGTCGAACGAATAGTCGATGCCGAAGACGCGGTGCCCCTGCTTCTCCAGCCGGCCGGCGAGCTGGCCGAGCCCGATCGCCGCGTCGAGGATCTTCGAGCCGCGCGCGAGCTTCGCCGTCTCCCGCGTGAACATAGCGAGACGGTACTCGTGCCGGGGCCCGAACATCTCGGGCTGCGTGCCCCAGGCATGGGTGTGAGGGACGGCGGATTCGACGTTCGGGGTCATGCCCGGGCAATCCCGCAGTTCAAACGAAAACCGAAATGAAGGATGTCGAATGAAGAATGACTGTCTCTTATACACATCTCA
>JBPPMG010000046.1:0-25627 GCA_051305935.1 Thermoanaerobaculia bacterium | reverse complement strand
CTTCGACGCGGGAGCAAAGTCATTCCGAGCGGAGCGAGGAATCTGCCGACGCCGTCTCCTGACCGCTTCCTCAGCAGAAGACCGTGCCGCCAAGCAGCGATTTGCGTTGAGGAAGCGGGCAGGTCCCTGTTTTGCAGATTCCTCGCTTCGCTCGGAATGACGGCGGGCGCATCATCGGAATCTGCGCTCCCGCTCTCCCATAAGCGCGAAAGCTTCGCTTTCGCACTCCACATGCGCCTGCTCCTCGCCTGTCGCCTCTCGCCTAAGTCCTGCTCTTGAGCATTCGCGTCATCCGACCCTGGATCGAGTCGGCCTTCTCGAGAGCTTCGCGGATGGCAGGCAGAGCAGCGACGGCCGCGTTGCGGCCGGCGAGGATGGCGTCCGACGACTTGTCGAGCTCGAAGAGTCCGATGCCAGTCCTCGGAATGCGGATGAGGACGTCGGGAGGATTTGCGCGGATCCGCTCCTCGGCGAGGCGCGCCTGCACGATGCGCGACGCGCGACCCATGATCTCGATCAGCCCCAGCTCGTCGACCAGCGACGGTATCGTGGCCTTCGGCGCACGATCGTGTAGGGCGGCCTCCTTCGCAAGTTCCCCCGGGAAGAGGCTCGAGAACCAATGCGCAGCGAGCGCCTGCATGCTCTCCACCGGCTTTTCCGCGACCGGCTCCTCGAACATGTGGAGCACGCTCACCGCGATGACGAACTCGGCACCGAGCTGCCTGGCGACATCGACCGGAAGCGGGTTCACGATTCCTCCGTCGACGAGCATCCGTCCGTCGACCGACTCGGGCGTGAGCAGCCCTGGAATCGCGGCGCTGGCTCGCACCGCGTTCGCGACATTTCCGCGGCGCAGCACGACTTCGCGGCCGGTCAGCAGATCGGTTGCGACGGCGGCGAACCGCCCCGGCAGCGTCTCGATCGTGTCGCCGATGTGTGGCCGGATCAGATCGAGCGGCCGCTTCCCGTCGAGCAGCCCGGTGCGAGGCCAGGTCGGAACGAACAGCGCGAAGACGTTGCGGCGAGTGAGCGCGCACATCGTCCTCCGGAACTCGGTGAGATGCCCCGCGGCCCACGCCGCACCGACGATTGCGCCGGCGCTGGTGCCCGCCACGCAGTCGATCGGAATCCCCGCGGCGACCAACTCCTCGAGAACACCGACATGCGCCATCCCCGAGGCGCCGCCGCCACTGAGAGCGAGCCCGACCTTGAAGCCATTGGCCATCGCCGGGTAACGATATCACCCTGCGACACGGAACTTTCCGGCATTCGCGGCGATGCCCGTCGCGGATCAGGTCTGCGCGGGAGGATAGAGCTTCTCGAACTCCGGATCGCCGTGCAGCAGCGCCAGGTCGGGGTCCTGCCTCGCCCAGCCCGGATCCTTGTAGCCGGTTTCCCAGGCGCGCCGCAGCGTCTTCATCGCCTCTTCCTTCCTGCCGAGCTGGCAGAAGACGCACGCCAGGTTGTAGAGTACCGTCGCCTCGTTAGGCCTGAGGGCCATGGCGAGAGTCGCCTCCCGCATCGCGTCCTCGATCCGACCGACCTCCGCGTACGCTCCCGCCAGCAGCGCGCGTGCTCTCGCATCCTCGGGGACCTGCCTCACGTGAGTGTCCAGGATCTCGGCGTGCTGAAGCGTGAGGTTCCGAAGCGCCTCCTTTTTCCCGAGCGAACCCATCGCGTTCATGATCGGAATGAAGATGTTGTAGTCGTTTCCGGCCGCCTTGAGCGCTTCGTCCTTGATGTCGATCGTCCCCTGGAAGTCTCCAGCCTGGAAGAGAGAGCGGCCGAGCAGGTACCAGGCGCCTTCCGTGTCGGGCTTGCGCACGAGCACCTCGCGAGCCTTCGTCGCCGCCTCCGCGTATTTCTCCTCGACGTAGAGGATCCAGCTTTCGGCGAGCTGCACCTCGGGCGCGTTGGGTTGCAGGGCACTGGCGCGCTGGGTCGCCACGACCGCGCGTTTGAGCCAGTCGCCCTTGCGCTCGTAGTGGTAGTGGAACTGCGCGCAGACGTTCGCAATCGCGGCGTGCGCGAGCGCGAAGTTCGAGTCGATCGATACGGCGTTCTCGAACATCTGCAGCGCAAACTCCATGTCCTGCCGCGTGAGGCGCCGTGCGTAGCTCTTGCCTCGAAGATAGAGGTCGTAGGCCTGCAGGTCGGCCGTCGGCTTCGCGGCGAGATCCTGCTGCTCCTGCGGCGACAGCGTCACACGCAATGCTTCCGCGATCCTGTGCGCGATCTCGTCCTGCACTTCGAAGACGTCCTTCATCTCGCGGTCGTAGCGCTCGCTCCAGAGCGGGAAGTCGGTCTGCGTGTCGACGAGCTGCGTGTTGATGCGCAGGCGGTTCCCGGCACGACGCAGGCTCCCCGTCAGGACGTAGCTCGCCTTGAGCTGCTGGCCGATCTGCGTGGGCGTCGCCTGTTTGTCCCGATACGCAAGCACCGTCGCGCGCGAGAAGATCCTCAGCCCCTTGATCTTCGTCAGCTCCGTGATGATGTCTTCCGTGACTCCGTCGCGAAGGTATTCGTCTTCCTTCACTCCGCTCAGGTTCTCGAAATAGAGAACGGCCACAGACTTCTCCTGCGACGCGGCCGCGATACCCGGGCGGGAGTCACTCGAGTCCCCGACTCGCCGCCCGCCGGAGTCGAGATCGCGCTTCAGGCGTTTGAGGTCGGTCCGCATTTCCGAGGCGCTCTGATAGCGCAGATCGCGATCCTTCTCGAGCGCCTTGCCGAGGACACGCGCGAACTCCGCCGGGATCGCCGGATTCGCCTCGTTCGCCGGGGCAGGATCGCGGTTCAGGATCGCCTCGAAGACGACCGCGGACGATTCCCCCTGGAAAGGAAGCCGTCCCGTCGACATCTGATACAGCACCGTTCCGAGCGAGAAGATGTCGGTTCTCGCGTCGGTCGGTTGCGCGCGAGCCTGTTCCGGTGACATGTAGGAAACCGTGCCGATCGTCGTGCCCGCCTTGGTGAGCTCGTCGGGCCTGACCATGGTCGCTTCCGACAGTCCGGTGTTCGACAGCAGCCGTTCGATCTTCGCAAGGCCGAAATCGAGGATCTTCGCCTGGCCTCGCGAGTTGATGAAGATGTTCGCGGGCTTGATGTCGCGATGGACGATTCCCTTCGCATGCGCCGACTCGAGAGCGTCGGAAAGCTGGATACCGATGTCGACCAGTTCCTCAACCCCGAACGTGCCGCGGCGTGTCCGCTCGCTGAGCGTCTCGCCCTCGAGCAGCTCCATCGCGATGAACTGCTGGCCCTCGAACTCGTCGATCGCGTGAATCGTGCAGATGTTCGGGTGATTCAGCGCCGACGCGGCTCGCGCCTCGCGCTGGAAACGCTCGAGCGCCGACGGATCCTGCGCGAGCTCAGGGGGAAGGAACTTCAACGCGATGTGGCGTCCCAGCATCGTGTCTTCCGCTTCGTACACTACACCCATCCCGCCGCTGCCGAGCTTCGCCTTCACGCGGTAGTGCGCAACAGTCCGACCGATCATCGTATCCATCCTTTTGGGAATGCGCGAAGATGCTACAAGGGGCGCGACCGAAAGGTCAAAGGTCTCGCCAGCGGCCGCGCCGCGTCAGCCTCCGAGGTGTCACGCCCACGGGACACACGGGACGACTGCTCGTCGCTCACCGCCGAAGCCTCTCCGACCCTGACCTCGTCATAAAGGCGCAGCCCAGGCTCTGAGTGCATCTCCCGCTCGTGACGAGCTGTCAATTCTCGCCCTTCCCCTGCCCATACGTACTTGCAACCTGCGGGAAAGGGGTGAAGAATCCGAATGAACCTACCAATCGAATCGATCGGAGATCGCCATGAATCGTCCGCTCACCTTCGTGCTGTTGTTGGCGGTTGCCATCTGCTTCGCACTCGACACCGCGGCACAGAGTTACAACGTCACCTTCAACCAGTTCTCAGACAACGTGCCGGCAGAGAGCCTGGGGATCGCGGGCGTCACCTTCGCTCCGAGTCCGGGAGGCTCGTGGGTCACCGTCGATTCGAGGACCCTGCTCTTCGTCGGTCTGGGCGGAACGTGTCTCTATCAACCGTTCCTGCCGGGCTCGCTCGACGTCACGTTCCAGACTTCGGTCTCCAGCGTCTCGTTCTCGTTCGCGCAGAGCGATCTCACCTCCACATCTCAACTCAAGACCGAAGCATTCTCGGGATCGACGAGCGTCGGTTCCGTGATTCAGAACGCGTCCGTTCCCGCCGGGGCCGACTTCAGTGAAGGCTTCGTCAACCTTGCACCGGGAGTGGCGTTCAACCGGATCCGTATCTCCAGCGTCACGCCCCACCTCATCGCCATCGACAACCTCCGCGCCGACGGCGTGCTGCTCGTGCTCGTTGCGCAACCGCGCGGAATGCTACAGGCCTCGGGGTCGGGCGGCGGGAGCGACAGCTACACGATTGCAAATCGGGGAAGCGTCTCCGCGTCGGTGACCCTCACGCAGAGCGGGAGCTTCTTCACGCAGTCGCCGACGAGTTTCGCCCTGCCGGCAGGTGCGACGCAACGGATTGCCCTCACCGGAACGTCGCAGGGGCCGGGCTCGTTCAGCGGCACATCGATCGTCACGGCCGCCGGCGCCGTGCAGGCGCGCGTTCCGGTCACGCTTCTTTCGGCGGTCCCGCCGACGGCAGCGATCACGCTGGTGCCGGCATCCAACCGCATCGACCTCGCGGCGGTTCAGGGACAGAACCCGTCGGGAAGCGTTGCGTTCCGAAACAATGGAACCTCGACGATCCAGGCGATCGCCGTGTCCGATGCTCCGTGGCTCATCCCGCAGAGCGGCCTGATCACGATCGGTCCGGGCCAGACAACGAATGTCACCTTCCGTGTCGATCGGGCGCTTCGGCTCGAGGGTGCGTCGTCGCTCGGCTCCGTAGTCGGAACGCTGAGCCTGCGTTTCCTCACAGGCGGCGCGGCGAGACTGCCGTTCGCCGGCACGTCGGGCGCAAGCCTCGTGTCGGTCGTCGACACGACCAAGCCGACAACCGCTCCCGGCGCGATTCCACCGCTTACCGGTCCGGCCTTCTTCCTGGCCGGAGTCGGGCACGTGACCGGTGGCGGAAACGTAACCTTCATCTCGGACGTCACGATCGGCAACGCCGTCGACGCGTTCAGCATCGGGAACGTCTCGCTCTACTTCACTCCACGCGAAGGAACCTCGGCAGGTGCCACCTCGTCTTCGATCTCGACGCTTCTCCCCAATCAGTCGGTGAATCTCGCCGACATCGTGAAGAACGTATACGACAGCGAGACGACGGTAGGGAGTCTGCAGATTCGCGCCGGCGCGATCCAGAATCTTGCGGTCGCGGCGAACATCTTCAACTCGAGCGACCCGCGTGGCACATTCGGCACGGCCATCCCCGTGCTCCGATCGGACCGCTCGATCACCACAGGAAGCAAGCTCTATCTTCCCGGCCTGATCCAGGACGCTACGCATCGCACGAACCTCTACGTGCAGGAGACCGGCGGCGGCTCGGCCAACTTCCGCACCGATTTCCTGAATGCCGCAGGAACCGTGCTTTCGTTCCGCAACTATGCCGTCGGATCGTTCCAGATGCTCCAGATCGTCAACGAAGCGCCGGCGGGCACCGTGGCCGCGGTGATCACGCAGACGAGCGGCAATGGATCGATCAGCGGGTATGCGACCCCGCTCGACGCCGCGAGCGGCGACACGTGGGCCGTGACCGACTGGGGCGCCGCGTTCGGGTCGGCAGCGACCGAAACGGTTCTCATTCCGATCGCCGGCTCGGCCGCGGGCGCCCTCGGCACGTTCTTCCGCACCGATGTGGCTGCAACGAACATCGGAGCGAGCGGCGGAAGTGTCCGATTCACCTACCGGCCGTCGGGAGGGACCGAGATCGTCCGCAACGTCACCATCGCGCCGAATCAGTCGTTCCTCTCACAGGACGTCGTGAAGAACCTCTTCAACGTGACCGGCGACTCGCTCGGGTACGTCCTCGTCAACCCGCTCGGAAGGAGCATCACGGTCACCAGCCGCACGTACACGACGGTCGCAGGATCGACCGCAACGTTTGGAACGGCGGTTCCCGCACTGCCGATGTCCGCCTCGCTGGCGGCGGGCCAGTCCAAGGTCATCGGCGGGCTGCAGGACTCCTCACTCGAGACACTGTCGGCGGGGACGCCGGCGACCTTCCGGACGAACGTCGACATGGTCGAGACCGCGGGCGCACCCGTGACCGTGAAGGTCACGCTGCTCTTCGCTGACGGCAGGAGTCTTGCCGGAGGCGCGGTCGCTTCGAAGAGCTACGAGATCCAGCCGAACCAGCTCTTCCGGATCAATCGGATCACCGACAACATCCTCGGCGCCGCACGCGCCGACTACGGGGACATCCGCAACCTGCAGCTGAAGTTCGAAGTCGTCGGAGGGACCGGGCGCGTCGCCATCACCGTGTCGTCAACGGACAACGGCACCGGCGACTCGATCCTGCGCGTCCAGTAGCCGGTGGCGCGAGGCGCCTAACCGCATTCGGCCGCAGGCCCGCTGCCTGCGGCCGGAATGCGCCGCCGGGGTCGACCGATCCTGTCTCGATCCCTACAATCTACTCTCATGAGCGAAAATGCGACGCCCCCCTCGAGCCCCACCGCCCGATCGATCTACGTCGACATCCTCGTTGCGCTGTTCGCGCTGCTGAGCATCGCGATCCTGGTGCTGGAGAGCGTCGTCGAGATGACCCCCTCGAAGCACGCCGTTCTCGTCGCAGCCGATCTCGGGATCGCGCTGTTCTTCCTCTGCGAGTGGTCGATCCGCTTCTTCCTCGCGGAGAACAAGTGGCGCTTCTTTCGCCGCTATTGGTGGGAGCTCCTCGCATCGATTCCGCTGTCGACCGACGTCACGCAGATGCTTCGCTCGCTGCGCACGGTTCGAATCCTCCGCATCGTCAAGCTGCTGCGCGTGGTGAAGGTCGCCGTGCGAATGCACATTCTGCTCCGCCTCGTGCGGAACTTCGCCTCGAACAGCTACATGGTCGGGATCACGACCACCGTGGTCATCGTCATCGTCTCGGGAGCGCTCGGATTTCATTTTTTCGAGGCCGACATCAACCCGCAGATCCACACCTTGTGGGACAGTTTCTGGTGGGCCTTCATCACCGTGACGACCGTCGGCTACGGCGACATCTATCCGCACACGACGGGCGGCCGTATCGTGGCGATGCTGCTCCTCGTCACGGGCCTTGGGCTCCTCGGGACGTTTACCGCCGCGATCGCCGGATCGGTCGCAAAGCGTTCTGTGAAGGGAATGACGGACGGACCGGGGACCGGGGAGAACGTGGGTTAGGCGGCTCCGGACGCACAACCAGCCAGCCCGCTGTCGTCGCTGCGCTCAGGGCCGCGGTCGCGGCCATTCTCTGGATAGCCCCACGCGTCAGCGTGGGGTAAGAGCGAACAGCATCGTCCGCGCCGCGCGTCATCGCGACACGCTGGCTCACGCCTCCTGCGCCCCTTACGCGGCGCGAATGATCAACCGACATCGACACCCCACGCTCACGCGTGGGGCTAGCCAGAAACGGCCGCTGGCGCGGCCGCGAGGCGGCTCATTCGCAACTCGCCACCCTTCGCGTGGTCCTGGCATTTTGGAGCGCCGCGAGGAGTCTCAAGCTCACCTGATCGCCGCCTCAGCGGTAGTCTGCACCTTCAGGGCTGAATCTCGACTGAGGTTGAGGGTCGACCGCATCTTCGGGCGCCGATCCGTTACCATGCACCGCATGATTCCCTGGGTACACCTCGCTTCGACCATCGTTCCCGGCGACGGAGGCGAGATGCGTCTCTACCGCCGCGCGTCCGAGTTCTCGATCCGCGTCGCGAACACGGAGCTGATGAACAGCCGCATCTACGGCTCCGAGGATGCTCTCGCCGAGCTTGCGTGCGAGCGCATGACCGATCGCGAGCACGGTCGACTTCTTATCGGCGGCCTCGGCATGGGGTACACACTTGCCGGAGTTCTGGGACGCGTTGGACCGAAGGCCGACGTCGTGGTCGCGGAACTGGTCCCGGCCGTCGTCGCATGGAACCGCAACGAGATGGCCGAGCTGAATGGCGTGGCGCTCGCCGACGCGCGTGTCAGCGTGCGGGAGCAGAACGTCGTCGACGTGATCCGGGCGGAGAAGAACGCATGGGACGCGATTCTCCTCGACGTGGACAACGGCCCATCGGCGCTCACGTCGAAAACGAACGACCGCATTTACAGCGCGAGCGGTCTGCGTGCCGCACGAGAGGCGCTAAGGCCGCGCGGCGTGCTCGCCGTCTGGTCCGCGGATCATGACCCGGCCTTCACTCGCCGCCTGAAGCAGGCAGAGTTCGACGTCGAGGCCCGCTCGGTCCGCGCCCGAGGCCGCGCCGGCGGCTCGCGCTACCTCGTCTGGATCGCGCAACGCGACTGACCGGCGCGGGCAACGCATTGCACCCGTCGCCGGTCAGGTCCGCGCGCGTCTGAAGCGCCCGCCTACTTCTTCAGTTGCTCGATCGCCGCGGCGATTCGCGTCTTCTGCTCCGCGAGCGTCGTGAGGCTCGACGCCCTCGTGTAGCTCTCGATCGCCTTCTTCCTGTCGCCCTTCAGCGCGTAAGCCTCGGCGAGGCTGTCGTGCACATTCCACGACTGCGGGTGATCCTTCACGTTCTTCTGGAACATCGCGATGGCCTCGTCGACCTTGTTCTGTCCGAGGAGCTGGTAGCCGTACGCGTTGATCTCAACCTCCGTGGCGATGCTCAACGCCTCTTTCTCGAGATTGCCGGCCTCGGCCGCGTTCCCCTTCTTCGTGAGCACGAGCGCTTTCGTCCGAAGGTTCGTGAAGTTCCGGTTCATCGCGATGGAACGGTCGGCCCATCCGAGCGCGTCGTCGAGATCGATGTCGTTCTGCGCGGCAAAGCTCGCTGCCTGATTCCACCCCTGCCAGCCGAATCGCGGAAGCCCGCGCAATTGCGCCTTGAAGTCTTCGAGGACCGTGCGCGCCAAGTCGATGCGGATCTCGACCGGCAGGCGGAGCTTCTCCCAGCGAAGCGCGAGAACCACCGAGTCGCGCGTGGGCTCGTCGAACGAGTACCCGAGTCGCTCCTGGAACGGCGCGGCCTCGGGTTTCGCAGTCACTCGGGCCGCGTCTTCATTCTCGGCGTAGCTGAAACTCCCCCACGCCTTCGACTGCGTGCTGAAGATCACCGTCCAGTTGCCGCTCGTCGGAATCATGTGGAGTCCGTAGGTGCCGGCGGCGAGCTTCGCGCCGTTCACCGTGACCGGCGTGGAGAACGAAACGGTCGTGTTCTCGTTCGCTCCGGCGCGCCAGACCTGGTCGTACGGCACGAGCCCGCCCCAGACCTGCCGGCCGTTCACCGCGGGACGGTGGTACGACACCTCGAGCCGGGTCAGCCCGAGCACCTCGGACGCGGTGGCCTCCGGGCTTTGATCCGGGCCAACGAGCCCGGGAGCCTGGGCGCGCGCGACGAGCGGAAGCAGAAACACGAGAAGAGCGATGCGCAAACCATGTCGAATCATTCCGTCACCTCCCTGAATGCCGAGATCGTATGCCGTTGGAGGGTGTCCGGACGTGCCGATCCGGTGTCCTGCGTGCGAAGGTTTGGAAACGTCCAGGAGTTTGACGATTGCGACCGTCGTCCCTATACTTACCGGTCGGTAGGCGTTAAGGACCATTCGAGCCTGCCGGAGGTTGTCGTGCCCCGTTCACCGTCTCGATCCCGTCCGCAGCGAAAGCTCACAGGCTCGCCTCAGCAGCGCCTCCTCCTCGCCGCCACCGAGATCTTCACAAGTCGCGGCTACGCTGCCACCTCGGTGCGCGAGATCGTCGAGCGCGCTGGGGTGACCAAGCCAGTCCTCTACTACCACTACACGAGCAAGGAAGGGATCTACCTTGCCCTCGTCGGGCAACTCCTCGCCGAGTTCGAGGCACGACTCGCCGAGGGGAGGGAGCACAGCGGAACGGCACGAGCGCGAGTCACGGAGATATGCACCGAGCTCTACGATCTCGTGCTCACGCGCCTCGATGTTGTCCGCTTCTTCTATGCCGTCTTCTATAGCGCTCCCCAGAGCGCTCCCTACTTCGAGTTCCAGGTCTTTCCGACGCAATTCCGCAAGGCAGTCCAGGCCGCGCTGAACGACGGTCTCGCCGCCGGGGAGCTCAGGGACCGCTCGATTGCCGACATCACGACCGCGGTGGAGGCGATGCTCAACATCGCCACAGAGATCGCGCTCACCGAACCGGGCCGCAGGTTCTCGAGTGAGGACCTCGCCCGTCTCATCGACCTCCTCTTCGACGGAGTCGCGCAGCCGCCAGAACTCAAAGGGCGCCGCACGACGACACGTCGCATCTCATCCAGGGAGTCACGCCAATGATCCGCCCACGCTTCGCCCTCCTCCGACTCACTCTGCTTCTCACGTCGCTGTCGTCCCTGGCGCTCCTCTCCTTCTGTTCGAAGTCGTCGGCCGAAGGCTCGGGCTCGGAGCGTCCGGCAGTCGCGGTCGAGGCCGCGCTCGTCGCGCCTTCCGACATAGAAGACACGATCGCGGTCGTAGGCACGCTTTCCGCGAAGTTCGAAGGAGAGGTGAAGGCCGAGTACTCGGGCACGATCACCGAGGTCTTCGTCACCGAGTGGGTTCCCGTGAAGAAGGGGACGCTGCTGGCCCGCTTCGACACGCGTGAGCCCGAGGCCGAGCTGAAGGCCGCGACGGCCGCGCGCCTGCAGGCCCAGGTTGGGGCGAACCGTGCGCGGCGCGAGCTCGAACGGAGTGAGCAGTTGAAGGCAGCGGGGCTCGCGACGCAGCAGAGCCTCGACGACGCGCGAACGGCAGCGGAGGCGGCGGCGGCCGAGGTACGCGCCTCGGAGGCGCGCGAAGAGATGGCGAAGACGCGCCTCGCGAAGACCGCCGTGGTCGCGCCGATGGACGGGGTCATCGCCGAACGGACGGTCAATCCGGGAGACTTCATCGAGAACATGGGCTCCCCTGCCCCGATGTTCCGCGTCGTCGACAACCGGAAGCTGGAGCTGACGGTGTCCGTGCCCTCGTCCGCGATCGAGACCGTGCGGTTAGGCCAACCGCTCCGCTTCTCGAGCGACGCGATCGCCGGCCGAACGTTCGAAGGAGTCGTAAGCTTCATCAATCCCGCCGCCGACGTGTCGAGTCGCACGGTGCGCGTCATCGCGATCGTCGACAACGCCGATGGCGCGCTGAAGTCCGGCCTGTTCGCGAAGGGATCGATTGTCACAGGGGAGCGCAAGGGAGTGCTGAGCATTCCCCGCAGCGCGCTGGTCACGTGGGACCCGGCGACACGCGTCGGCATCGTCTACGTCGTCGCGGGCGACCGCGCGGCGAGAAAAGAGGTCGTCACCGGCACGAGCGCGGGGGATCAGCTCCCCGTCGAGAAGGGCGTGAGCGCGGGCGATCTGGTCGTGACGCGCGGCGCGTTCAACCTGAAGGACGGGGACCGGGTGGCGGTGGCGAAAGGGAAGGCGGCGGACATGGGTTCGCCGCAAAGCGGCGAGAGATCTGTAGCCCCCGGCTTCAGCCGGGGGTCGACGGTCGCGGCAATGATCACGGCGCCGCTTCAGCGGCGCGACGCGGGCGGCGGTGTGGCGCCGCTGAAGCGGCGCAGTCCAGATGTGCGGCATGCGCACCCCCGGCTGAAGCCGGGGGCTACCGATGTCTCGGCGCTGCGCGCCGAACGGGCGCTGCGCTCGGTCGGTCGCGGCCTTCTGTCCGCGCACCATATCCCGACTCCCCTGTCGCTGGTGCACGTCACCGGAGCCTGAGCCATGTTTCTATCGAACGTCTCGATCAAGCGTCCCGTCTTTGCGACGGTCCTCATGCTCACTTTGGTCACGTTGGGCATCTTCTCTTACCGCCGGCTCGCGATCGACATGATGCCGGACGTGGAGCTTCCCATCCTCACGATCATTACCGAGTACCCGGGCGCCTCGGCGGAGACGGTCGAGCGCGAGGTATCGAAACGGATCGAGGAGGCTGTCAACCCGATCTCCGGCGTCAAGCACATCTACTCGACCTCGCGTGAGAGCTTCTCGACCGTGATCGTCGAGTTCGAGCTCGAGGTCCGCGTCAACGACGCGTCGCAGGAGGTGCGGGCCAAGATCAACTCGATCCGCAACGAGCTCCCCGACCAGATGAAGGAGCCGGTGATCCAGAAGCTGGAAATCGGCGCGATGCCGATCGTCTCGCTCGCCGTCCGCTCGTCGACACTGACACCGCGCGACCTGACGACCCTCGCCGACCGCAAGATCAAGCGCCGGCTCGAGAACATCAGCGGCGTCGGCAAGGTTCGCCTCGTCGGCGGATCGCGCCGCGAAGTGAACGTGCTCGTCGATCCGGCGCGCATCCAGTCGCTCGGCATGGGAGTCGACGAGGTGATCGGCGGAATCGCCGCCGAGAACGTGAACACGCCGCTCGGCAGGCTCAATACCGCGGGGACCGAAACGCCCCTCCGCATTTCCGGCAAACCGGCTCTCGTCGGCGGATTCGAGACGATGGTAATCGGGCATCGGGGCGACCATCCGGTAACTCTCGGCGAGGTCGCCGAGATCGTCGACGGTGTCGAGGAACAGCGCTCGCTCGCACTCATCGACGGCGTCCCCGCGGTCGCCATCGACATCCTGAAGCAGTCGAAGGTCAACACGGTCGGCGTCGCCGACGCGGTGAAGGCCGAGGTCGAGCAGCTCAAGACCGAGCTCCCTCCCGGGACGGAGATCGACATCATCCGCGACGCGTCCTACATGATCCGGGAGTCGGTCGCCGACGTCCAGAACACGCTGATCATCGGCGGCTTCCTGACGATCCTCATCGTCTTCTGCTTCCTCAACTCCTGGCGTTCGACGGTCATCACCGGCCTAACGCTACCGATCTCCGTCATCTCCTCTTTCATCGCGATGTACTTCCTCGGGATGACGATCAACGTCATGACTCTCATGGCGCTGTCACTCGCGATCGGTCTGCTCATCGACGACGCGATCGTCGTTCGGGAGAACATCGTGCGTCACCTCGAGCACGGACAGGACCACTACACCGCGGCGCGCGAGGGAACCGCCGAGATCGGCCTCGCCGTGCTCGCGACGTCGATGTCGATCATCGCGGTGTTCGTCCCGGTCGCGTTCATGAAAGGGATCATCGGCCGCTTTTTCTTCCAGTTCGGAATGACGGTCGCCTGCGCCGTCGCCGTCTCGCTATTCGTCTCGTTCACGCTCGACCCGATGCTCTCGTCCCGCTGGTTCGATCCGGACGTGGAGCGGAAGGGTAAGCGTCACGCGGTGGCTCGCGTCCTCGACCGCTTCAACGGCTGGTTCGACCAGACCGCCGACCGCTACAAATCGGTCATCGGATGGGCGCTCGACCATCGAAAGGCGGTTCTCGGAATCGCCGCGATCGCGTTCGTCGCCGGCCTCGGCATTTTCGCGGTGATCGAGACGGAGTTCATGCCGTCGTTCGATCATGGCGAGTTTCTGGTCCGCTTCCGCACTGCCCCCGACGCTTCGATCGAGGAGACGAAAGGGCGTATGGAAGCAGTGCTCGGCGTGCTGGGCACGTACGAAGAGATCGATCGGACCTACGCGGCGATTGCGCCCGCCGAGGGGGACACGGTGCAGACCGCGATGGTCTATGTGCACCTCGTCGAGAAGTCCGAGCGAGCGAAATCGCAGCGCGAGCTGATGCCCGAGCTACGCGAGAAGCTTGGAGCGATCGCCGGAATCGTCATCTCCGTCGAAGAAGACCCCGACAACATGCAGAAGCCGTTTCAGCTCCTGGTGCGCGGTGAGGAGATCCCGAAGCTGAAGGAGTACGCGGCGGCGATCAAGCGGAAGCTCTACGAAATCCGAGGGATCGTCGACCTCGACGCGACGCTCGAGCAGGATTTGCCGGAGTACCGGCTCGTCGTCGATCGCGAGCGTGCTCGCGAGTCGGGCATCGGCACCGACACGCTCGTACGGACGATCGGGGCGCTCGTCGGCGGCCAGGTCGTGTCGACGTACGAGGACGAGACCGGGGAAGCGGTCGACGTCCGGATCCGTCTCCCGCTCGAGCTGAGGCAGGACATCAACCAGGTTGCGTCGCTTCGCATCGCGGTTCCCGGCGAGCGCGGCATCGCGCTCGTTCCGATCGCAGACCTGGTGGAGATCGAGCGAACCCTTTCTCCCTCCGAGATCAGCCGGCAGGACATGTCGCGCCAGGTCGTCATCTCCGGGAACCTCGACAAGCTGCCGTTAGGCACAGCGGCGACGAAGGCGCTCGAGGCGGCTGCGACGGTAGAGATGGCGCCGGGCTACCACGTCCGGATGGCGGGCGACACCGAGATCATGGTCGAGTCGTTCGGCTACATGGGCGAGGCACTCATCCTCGCGATCATCTTCGTCTACCTGATTCTCGCGGCACAGTTCGAGTCGTTCATCGATCCGCTTGCGATCATGCTCTCGCTGCCGCTCTCGGTCGTCGGAATGGCGGGAATGCTGATGCTCACGGGCGATACGGTCAACATGATGTCGCTCATCGGGCTGATCCTGCTCATGGGCCTCGTGACGAAGAACGCGATCCTGCTCGTCGATTACACGAACGTGTTGCGTCGCCGCGGCGTGGATCGCCGCGAGGCGCTGATCACCGCGGGGCGCATCCGCCTGCGACCGATCATGATGACGACGCTCGCGATGATCTTCGGCATGCTCCCGCTCGCCCTCGCCCTCGGCCAGGGCGCCGAGATGCGCGCCCCGATGGCGCGCGCGGTGGTCGGCGGACTGATCACCTCGACGCTGCTGACGCTGATCGTCGTCCCGGTCGTCTACACGCTCCTCGACGATCTCACCGAGAAGCTGCGGAGGCGCTGGCGCGGCGCGGTGATCCACGAGGGTGACGACGTGAGTTCCGGCGAAGCGCAGCCGATCTCGGGCGCAGCGAGGATCGTCGGAATCGCGCTTCTCGCAGTGCTCGCCGCGTTCACCCCCGTCGATGCGCTGGCGCAGCAGCCGCTGACCCTGGAGCGCGCGCTGGCAATCGCGCAGAAGAAGAACCGCGACCTGCAGAAGGCGCGGGAGTATCGGCGCTGGGTCCAGGGAAAGTACGTCGAGGAGCGCGCGCAGGCGCTGCCGCACTTCGTGGCGAGCGCAGCCGCGACGCGGTCGAGCGACACGACGTACCAGGTCATTTTCGGCGACCTTTATCCTGCCGAGCAGGACGCCTACTACGGCGACGTGAGCGTCTCCCAGGTGCTCTTCGCGTGGGGGAAAGTCGGCGCGGCGATCCGCGCCGCGGAAGAGGGAGTCGCGAGCGCGGAAGACCAGCTCGAGATCTACCGGCAGGCCGCGATTCGCGACACGAGCGCGGCGTTTTACGACGTGCTGCTCGCGCGCGAGCTCGCGTCGATCTCGGCAGCGACACTTGCGCAGCGCGAGCGGCATCTTGCGGAAGCGAAACGGCGCTACGAGCTGGGTGTCGCCACCGAGTACGACGTGCTCTCCGCGTCAGTCGCGGTCGACAACGCGAAACCGGAGGTGATCCGGACCGGCAATCTCGTGCGAACGGCGTACGAGCGACTGCGGCTGGTTCTCGCCGAGCCGGAAATCAAGGACGAGGTTTCCGGTGTGCTCGAAGCCCCGATCGAGGACCCGCCGGCGTATGACGCCGTGATGGCGGAAGCGCTCGAGATGCGTCCCGATCTTCGGGAGCTGGAGCATCGGATCGGCGTCTATCGCGAATTGCTGAATATCGCGCGGGCAGACAACAAGCCCCGGCTCGACCTTCGCGGCGGTTACGGCTGGCGCGAGCTCTCGGCGGGCGAGCTCAAAGGCGACGGAACGACGTGGAGTGCAGGAGTCTACATGTCGTTCCCCTTCTTCGACGGCTTCGCGACGCAGGGGCGGGTGATCCAGGCGGAGAGCGATTACGAGCGACAAAGGATCGACCAGGAGCGAGCCACGGACAACGTCACGCTCGAGGCTCGGGTGGCGGTCGACGCGGTACGCGAGGCCGTGGAGATCGTGCGCGCCCTCTCGGGAACGGTAGATCAGGCGCGGCGACTGCTGGAGATGGCAGAACAAGGCTACTCGCTCGGGGTGAAGACACAGATCGAGGTCGACGACGCACAGGTTGAGCTGAGGCAGGCGGAAGGAAACCTCGCGCGGGCCCGGCGAGACTATCGGGTGGCGGTCGTGAACATGGATTGGGTGAGAGGCCGGTTGTAGGCAAGGCGTCCCGCCTTGCCCCGCACCAGGCGAGACGCGCGATCCTCGCAGCGCTGCGAAGGCCGGAGGCCTTCGCTACAACGTATCCGCCTCGATCTAGTATCCTTGGGCAACGTGTCTCCGCCGGTACCATCGAGCCGGGGCCGACGATTCGGAAAGGTCACATTCCATGGCTTCCACTCCTTCCTACGGGACAAACATCGCCTTCATCGAGGAACTGTACGAGAAGTACAGGATCGACCCGTCTTCGGTCGGCGAGAGCTGGCGTGAGTTTTTCGCGGACTACGCGCCGTCCGACGAGCCTGTCTCGCCGGAACCGCCCGTTTCCGCGTCTACGACTCCCGCAGCGCAACCGGCGCCCCCCGCAGCCTCGGCGATGACGGCTCCGGAAGCCAAGGCGGTGCCGGCTCCCGCTCCCGGCATCCCGGCCGAACAGATCGTTCCGCTTCGCGGCGTGGCGTCGAAGATCGTCTCGAACATGGAAGCCTCACTCGGGATGCCGACCGCCACGACGATCCGCGTGATGCCGGTCAAGGCGCTCGAGGAGAACCGCCGGATCATCAACAACCACCTGACGCTGATCGGCCAGAACAAGGCCTCGTATACGCACGTCATCGCCTGGGCGCTCATTCGCGCGCTCAAGGAGATGCCGCGGATGAACGCCTGCTACGCCGAGATCGACGGGCAGCCTGCGCGCATCGACCAGCCCGACATCAACTTCGGCCTCGCGATCGACCTCGAGAAGAAGGACGGCTCCCGCTCTCTCGTCGTTCCAAACCTCAAGAAGGTCAATACCCTCGACTTCTCGCAGTTCCTGAAGAGTTACAACGACCTGATCAAGCGCGCCCGGGCGAACCAGCTCACCCTCCCCGATTACGAGGGAACGACGGTCTCGCTGACGAACCCGGGCACCATCGGGACGATCGCGTCGATTCCGCGCCTCATGCGCACGCAGGGCTGCATCATCGCCACGGGACAGATCGATGTGCCGGCGGAGTACTCCGCCACCGACCCGCAGGTGCTCGCCGAGCTCGGTGTCTCGAAGATCATGACGATCACGAGCACCTACGACCACCGCATCATCCAGGGGGCGGAGTCGGGCGCGTTCCTTGCCCGCGTCCACGAGCTCCTCCTCGGCGCGGACAACTTCTACGACGAGCTCTTCCGCGATCTCCGCATCCCGTACGAGCCGATGCGCTGGTCGCGCGATCGCAAGCGCTCGCTCGAAGGCGGCCGCCGCTCCGACGAGGACATGTCGCGCGAAGCCGGGGTACTCTCGATGATCAACGCGTACCGCGTGCGCGGGCATCTGCTCGCCGACCTCGACCCGCTCGAGTACAAAGTCGGCCAGCATGCAGAGCTCAATCCGGCCTACTACGGCCTCACGCTGTGGGATCTCGATCGAGAGTTCGTCGCCGGCGGTCTCTGCGGACGGATGAGCGCGTCTCTTCGCGAGATCCTCGACACGCTCCGGGAGACCTACTGCGGCAAGCTCGCCCCCGAGTACATGTTCATCCAGGATCCGGTGCAGAAGCGATGGCTGCAGGATCGGATGGAGCCGCTTCGCAACAGCGCGCCGCTCGAGGCGTCGGTCAAGCGCCGCATCCTGAAGAAGCTCAACGATTCCGAGGTCTTCGAGAAGTTTCTCCACACGAAGTACGTCGGCCACAAGCGCTTCTCGCTCGAGGGTGCCGAGACGCTCGTCCCGATGCTCGACCACGGCCTGACGCTCGCCGCGCTCGACGGCGTCGAGGAAGTCGTGATCGGCATGGCGCACCGCGGCCGCTTGAACGTCCTGGCGACGATCATGGGGAAGAGCTACGAGAAGATCTTCTCGGAGTTCGAGGGCGACATCGACGAGAACACCGCGCAGGGGTCCGGGGACGTGAAGTACCACCTCGGCGCGACCGGCATCCACGTTGCTCCCGACGGCCGTACGGTGAGCCTGACTCTTGCCTCGAACCCGAGCCACCTCGAAGCGGTCGATCCGGTCGTGGAAGGAATAGCGCGCGCAAAGCAGAAGCTCCTCCGCGACACCCAGCAGAAGCGCGTCGTGCCGATTCTGCTGCATGGCGACGCAGCGTTCGCCGGACAGGGAGTCGTCGCCGAGACGCTTTCGATGTCGCAGCTCAAGGGCTACACCTCGGGCGGCACGATCCATCTGGTCATCAACAACCAGATCGGCTTCACGACGGGGCCCGAGTCCGCGCGCTCGTCCGTCTACTCGACCGACATCGCGAAGATGATCCAGGCCCCGATCTTCCACGCGAACGGTGACGACCCCGAGGCGTGCGTCCGCGCGATCAGCCTCGCCTTCGCGTTCCGTCAGCGGTTCCAGAAAGACGTCGTCATCGACATGGTCTGCTACCGCCGTCACGGCCACAACGAGGGCGACGACCCATCGCTCACGCAGCCGAAGATGTACAAGCTGATCAAGGACCACCGCTCGGTGCGCAAACTCTATACCGAGGCGCTGCTGAGAAAGGGAGACCTGCAGCCGGAGGAGGCGGAGCAGTGGCTGGACGCTTTCCGCGCGCAACTGCAGGAGGCGTTCGACCGCATGCAGCAGGAGTCGGACGCGGCTCCCCATTCGCCGCCGAAGCACGAAGCTCTCTGGACCGACGAAGAGGTCACCGGCAATCAGGATGTGTTGTCTCCCGATACCGGCATCGACGAAGAGATGATCGCGTTGGTCGGTCGTGCGATCAGCACTCCACCGGATGGATTCAACGTCCATCCGAAACTGAAGGGCATCCTCGAGAAGCGCGGGCGCATGGCGCAGGGCGCGGAGAGGATCGACTGGGCGTTCGCTGAGACGATGGCGTTCGGCTCGATTCTCCACGACGGCCACTGCATCCGCCTCAGTGGTCAGGACGTGGGACGCGGGACCTTTTCACACCGCCACGCAGTGCTGCACGACTACGCGACCGGCGAGCCGCACATCCCGCTCAACGCGCTCGCGAAGAACTTCCCGATCGTCGAGCCGGAACGCGGCCCTGACGGGAAGCGCGTGATCGACGCGGCGACTTCCCCGGTCTACTTCTCGGTCTATGACTCGCTCCTCTCGGAGTACGGAGTTCTCGGCTTCGAATACGGCTACTCCGTCGCCGATCCATCGACGCTCGTCGTCTGGGAAGCACAGTTCGGCGATTTCATGAACGGCGCGCAAATCATCATCGACCAGTTCCTCTCGAGCGCCGAGGAGAAGTGGTCGCAGCATTGCGGGCTCGTGATGCTACTGCCGCACGGCTTCGAGGGACAGGGCCCGGAGCATTCGAGCGCGCGCCTCGAGCGCTTCCTGACGCTGTGCGCCGAAGGAAACATGCAGGTCATGAACCTGACGACACCGGCGCAGTACTTCCACGCACTGCGGCGGCAGATGAAGCACGATCCGCGGAAGCCGCTGGTGATCATGACGCCGAAATCGCTCCTGCGACATCCGGCGGCGGTCTCGAGCGTCGACGCGCTCAGCCGTGGGCGGTTCGAGCCGGTGCTCGACGATCCGTGGTTCGACGAGTCTGCGAAACGGGCGGCGGTGCAGCGAATCGTGCTCGTGTCAGGAAAGCTTTACTACGACCTCAAGCGCGCGCGCGACGCGAAGAGCGACGAGCGAATCGCGATCGTGCGGCTGGAGCAGTTCTATCCCTTCCCGCGCCGTGCCCTCCAGAATGTCTTCGGCTCCTATTCGAACGCGAGAGAGATCTTCTGGGTGCAGGAGGAGCCGCGGAACATGGGAGGCTGGAACTTCATCGAGCACCGAATCAAACCGCTTCTGGAGGACCGGAACCTCCTCTACTTCGGCCGCCCGATCGCCGCCTCACCCGCCACGGGCCACCATGCGCGCCACGAGCAGCAGCACGAGGCGCTTATCGAGAACGCGCTCGGGCTGGCAGTGGGGTGAGCGGGGAGTTGTTGGTTGTTGGTTGTTGGTTGTTCGTTGTTGGTTGTTCGTTGTTGGTTGTTCGTTGTTAGTTGTCAGTTGTCAGACGTTCTTCGTAGCGGCGACGCTGGGTCTCCCGTCGTTTTTGGGGACCGAGTCCTACATCGCATGTGGTGCTCTTCGGCGCTGACTTTACCCGCGCCGCTCACACAAGAACAGACCTGGCGACGAAGCACCTCGCCCCGCGAAACCTGTCTAACAACCAACAACTAACAACCAACAACTCAAAGACCAACAACTCTCCGTGCGGTATGCTCACGGCGAGCACTCCTCATGCGCCGATCGCAGAAACGACTCGTGCAGCTGGTGGCGGCCGTTCCGGTCACGCTCGTCCTCAGTGCCTTCGTCTACATGTGGGGCATGAAGACTCTCGAGGCGAAGGATCGGAGTTTCTGGCAGGCGCTCGAGTTCGTTGGCGAAACGCTCAGCACCACCGGCTACGGCGCGGATGCGACGTGGAGCCATCCGGTGATGACCCTCTTCGTCGTGCTCCTTCAATTCATCGGTGTCTTCTTCGTGTTCCTGATCATCCCAATCTACCTCGTTCCGTTCCTCGAGGAACGATTCGACAAGAGGCTGCCCCGCGAGGCCGATCCGAGACTCCGCGATCACGTCGTCGTCTTCCGCTCCGGCGCTGCCGTGGAGTCGCTGGTCGAGAACCTCGCTCTCTCGGGCGTCCCGGCGCTCGTCGTCGAGACGGACGAGGCCGATGCGCGGCGAATCTTCGAGCACGGCACTCCGGTCGTCTTCGTCCGCACGGAGGAAGACGCGCTCGATGCGGCGCGCATCATGCGCGCCCGCGCGATGGTGACGAACGGCCGCGACGAGGAGAACGCGGCGATGATCCTCCGCGCGCGGCAGATGGGCTTTCAGGGCGACATCTACGCGCTCGTCGAAGATCCGGTCCATCGCAAGCCGATGGAGATCGCCGGGGCGACCGCGGTCTACACCCCTCGTCACATTCTCGCCGCGGCACTCGCGGCACGCGCCAGCGAGGAGATCAGCCCGCGCCTGGCCGGGATCCAGCAACTCGGCGACCGGCTCGAGCTGCGCGAGCTCCGCCTCCAGGCGACGAGCCCGCTGGTCGGCCGCACGCTCGCCGAGTCTGAGATCGGCGCGCGCAGCGGCGCGACCGTCGTCGGCCAGTGGGTCAGCGGGCATCTCATCACGCAGCCCAGCCCCGACATGCGCCTCGAGGCCCGCGGCATTCTCGTCGTCGTCGGAAGTCCCGAGAGCCTCGCGTCGCTCGCCACGCTCGCCGAAGGAACCACGCCGCTCCGGCGCGAGGGACACTATCTCGTGGCCGGCTTCGGAGAGGTGGGGCGCAAGGTGCATCAGCTTCTTACCGACGTGGGCGAGACGGTTCGGGTCATCGATCGACAGCAGCGTCCGGGCGTCGACATCGCCGGAGACGTTCTCGACCCGAGCAATCTCGTGGCAGCCGGGGTCGAAACGGCGCGCGCGGTGATCCTCGCGCTCGACAACGACGATGCGACGCTTTTCGCGACCGTCATCGTCCAGGATTGCACCCCCGAGGCTCCCGTGATCGCGAGGGTCAACCACGCAAGGAACGTGGAGAATATCTACATGGCCGGCGCCGACTTCGCCCTTTCGATCTCGAAGGTCTCCGGGCAAATGCTCTCCTACCGCCTGCTCCGCCAGGAGGCCGTCTCGCTCTATCAGAATCTCCGCATCCAGAAACTGCGCTCTCGAAACCTCGTGGGACGGCATCCGCTCGACGAGTCGATTCGAGCCCGCAGCGGCTGCTCGGTCGTCGCGGTCGAACGCGGCGACGAGCTCTCCACTGTCTTTGACTCGGGCTTCCGCCTCGGCGCCGGCGACGCGATCTTCGCCTGCGGAACCAACGAATGCGTCGCGAAGTTCAAGGCAGCGTTCGGAGACAACGCCTGAGCTCAATGGAGCCGTCATTCCGAAGCGCAGCGAGGAATCTGCTAGATGACAATCTGAACGATTCCTCCGCAGCAACCTGTGGCACGGCGGCAGATTCGCTGCAGTGGAAGCGGTCAGGAGGCGTTTTGCAGATTCCTCGCTTCGCTTCGGAATGACACCTGGCGGCGACGCTCTTGCCTTGCGCGGCAGATTCGCTGCCGTGGAATCGGTCAAGAGGCGTTTTGCAGATTCCTCGCTCCGCTTCGGAATGACACCTGGCGGCGACGCTCTTGCCTTGCGCGGGAGATTCGCTGCCGTGGAATCGGTCAGGATGCGTTTTGCAGATTCCTCGCTCCGCTTCGGAATGACAACCTTCGCCCACGTCGCCAGTTCCTCCGGGAACTTTTTACGAATCGTGTCGTATTAGCTCCTGGCAACCATCATGCTGAGGCTTCGCACACAACTGATCGCGGCCTTCGTGGTCCTTTCGGTGCTTCCGCTGACCGCGATCGTCGCGTTCGGCTACTACAGCTCCGAGCGAAGCTTCCGTCGCGCTGTCGAACGGGAGACCTCCGCGCTCGCAGGTCAGATGGACCGCCGCGTCGACCTCATTGCAGACGCGGTCGGGCGCGACATCGAGCGCGTCGGCTCGCTCTCCGTCGAGACTCTCCTCGCCGACTCCGGAAGCGCGCAGATCTCGGAGCAGTTGCGCGTGGTGCTCGGAGAGAACGCTGAACTGCTGACGATCGACGTGGTGCCAGAAGCGCCGATCGCGCCCAACTGGACGCAGATCCTGCCGTCGGGGCCGGATCAGCACGCGCGCTCCGTCGACTCTTCTACGGCTCCCCTCATCGCCGGCGCCGCTCCGGTGCCGTCTGTGAGGTCCTCGGTGGCGGTCGCGCCGGTTCCGTCGGTCGCCCCCGTTCCCGCCATCCCTCCGGCCAGGCCGGTACCGTCCGTTCCGAGCGTCCCCGAGCTCCCTCCCGAGAAGGCCGCGGCGATCGAACGGGCGATGGAGCAGCAAGCGCAAGCGGCGCGGCTTGCCATCAAGGCGCGCGATCAGGCAATCGAGCAACTGCGCGCCAGTCTCGAAGAGCGTCGCGCAGGCGCGCCGGTTCCCGGTCCCGACGCAATCATGAAGTTACACTCTCGCGAGATCGCGACGTTGCTCGTCAAGGACGGCGCGACGATCGGGAAGCTTCGTGCCCAGCTCCGCGGCGACGAGGTGATGCGTCGCATCATTCGGGGCTCCGCGGCTCAAGAGGGCGACGTGGCATTCGCGATCGACCCCGAGGGCAAGGTGTTCGCCGCCAGCGACGAGGAGAAGGCGAAGATCGAGTCCGCAGGGCTGGACGGAATCGCGCGAGGTTCCGGTAAGGCGACCTCGGACTGGGTCGTCGCGTCATCGTCGTCCGGCGCCGATGCAGGCGTCAGGTTCGCCATCGCGCGGCCGATCAGCGAGTCGCTGCGGGAGATGCGCACCGCGGCCGCGCGTAACTTTGCGTTCGGGCTCGGCCTGATCGGCTTCGCGCTGATCGGCATCGTGCCGCTCGCAAACCACATCGCGCGCGATATCGAGACCGTCACCGCCGGCGCGGAGAGGATCGCGCAGGGAGACCTCGAGACCGAGGTGCGGATCGGTTCGCGGAACGAAATCGGAAAGCTCGCCGCCGCTTTCAATCGAATGGCGCGCGACTTGCGCGACAACCAGGCACAACTGCTGGTGGAAGAACGCGCGCGGCGCGAGCAGGCGGTCGAGCAGCGGCTGCTCGCCGCGCAGTACGAGAGAACGAGCGTGGAGCTCGAGGAGGCGCGGCGCTTCCAGCTCTCCCTCCTTCCCTCCGCGCCTCCAGTGCACCCGACGCTCGACGTTGCGGCGTTCGTGCAGACGGCGACCGAAGTCGGTGGCGACTACTGGGACTACCTGCTCGGACCCGACGGAACGCTCACGATCGTGGTCGGCGACGCGACGGGCCACGGCGCTCGCGCGGGCACGATGGTGACCGTGGTCAAGAGCCTCTTCGCGACGTTCTCACACGAGGACTCGCTCTCGGACTTCCTCGAGCGCACCAACCGATCGATCCACCGCATGGGGCTCGAACGGATGGCGATGGCCCTTACGCTCGCGCGCTTCCGGTCGGGGGCAATCGAGATCGCCGCTGCCGGAATGCCTCCGGTGCTCATCCACCGTGCCGCTTCCGGAGCAGTCGAGGACGTCATGATCGAAGCGCCGCCGCTCGGCACGATGGCGTTCAAGTACGGAGAGCGTACGCTCTCGCTCTCGCCCGGGGACACCGTGCTGCTGATGACCGATGGGTTCCCCGAGCTGCTGGATGCCGCGGGAGAACCGCTCGGTTACGTCGCCGCGGAACACGAGTTTGCCACTGCATCACACGATACCGCACTGCACGTCCTGGACCACCTTTCGGGCGCGGCCGAGACCTGGACGCGCGGCGAGCCGCCAACCGACGACATCACCTTCGTCGCAGTGAAGGTAGGCTGAACCCTCACTCGCAAACCGGTCGTCTCTCACACCGCTTCTTCGCTGCAGCCGACTGCGTTACCCTTCTCGCGACCCGCTGATGAAACTCTGGACTCTAGAGCAACTGTCCCAGCTTCCCGAAGCTCGCGCCGTTCAAAAGCACTTCGACCGGCTGAACTACCGCGCACTCCGCTGGGCATGGCTCTTCTCGGCGTTCACCGCCTTCGGCTTCCTCATCGCGAACTCGGTCGCCGGTGATTTTCTTCGCTGCGGCGCGACGTTTGCCTGGATGGGCGTCCTCTTCGCCGTGTATGCCTTCAGAGCCCATCCGCTCTTCGAGGAGCACTTCGCGAGGATCGTGACGGGTTTCCTTCTCGTCACCGCGGGAGCCATGGTGGCCGTCACACCCGATCCCGAAGCTCGCGCGGTCTTTCCGGCGGCACTGATGCCGATGGCGCTTCTCTTCTTCAGGCTCCACGCGCGTCAGGTCGTGACTGTCGCGGGCGGGTTCGTCGCAATCGCGATCGCCGCCGGCCTCACGTCCGGCGGGGAGGGGTTCGAGATAGGAGAATCGGTCGTCCTGCCGCTGGTCGTCAACTCGACATTCGCCGGAATGTCGCTTTTTCTAGCGCGCCAGGCGCGGCGCGCGTTTCTCGACGAGTGGATCGGGCTCGCCTCGCGCGAGCGCGAGCGGGAGAGGATGAGCGACGAGCTCGCGGACGCGCGAAAGATCCAGCTCGCGATGCTCCCCGGAGCGGCGCCCAACGTCGGCTGGCTGTCGATCGCGTCGGCGTCTCTGCCGGCCAGCGAAGTAGGAGGCGATTTCTACGATCATTTTGTTCTGCCCGACGGGAGCATCGCGCTCACGATCGGCGACGTCGCCGGGCACGGCGTCGGCAGCGGTCTGGTGCTGGCAGGCATCAAGAGCGGCCTCCACCTGCTGCGTGACGAGCTGCGGGAGCCCGTCCGCGTGCTCGATCGCCTCAATCGCCTTGCCTCCGAATGGCTGCAATGGCGGATGCTCGTCACGCAGCAGGTGGAGGCCGCTCTTGATGCCTGCCAGCACCAGACCGCTGCCGACGCCGTGCCCGGCGACGTCGCCGAT
>JBPPMG010000539.1:0-18036 GCA_051305935.1 Thermoanaerobaculia bacterium | reverse complement strand
TCGAGGCCGCCGGCATCCACGTCGTCGTCTCGCCGGGCGACATCGGCTCAAAGCTCGAAGAGGTCTGGAAGAAGAAGTAGCTCCGATTTGAAAAAGGAATCCCCTCGCGAGGCCCTCGGAAACGAGGGCCTCACGATTTAGGGGGAGCCCGGCTGGCGGGTCGCGAGACGAACGCCAGGGCTCGGACCCGGAAATCAGGAAGCGCCGCATTCCGAGGTATCATCCCGGCGTGGACGAAGCCATCCTCAGAAAGCTCATCGAGCAGACCTCCGCGGAGACGCGTCAGCACTTCGACAAAACCGCGAAGGAGATGCGTGAGCACGTCGACCAAGCCGCGACAGAGACGCGCGCTCACTTCGACGTGGTGACCGAAGGACTCCGGCATGACATCCAGCAGGTCGCCGAAGGCGTGCTCATGAACAGCGAGCGGATCGACCGCGTAAGCGATCGGGTCGACATTCTGACCGACGAAACCCGCAAGGGTTTCGCCGAATTGGGCGCGAAAGTCACGATCTCGTACTCCGAACTGGATCGGCGTCTCCGTACCCTGGAAGACGTCGTCACCGACCTCCGGACACGGCTCGAGCGCCTGGAATCCCCATCGACTCACTAGCGGAGTCGTAGGCGATCCTCCCCGCGGTTGACGCTTCCGCGCCCTAACATCCCTCGCCGCAGGAGGACACCCGGCCCGAGGTCGAGGCCCCGTTATGCTGCGGAAACCGTTGACCCTCCCAATCACGGATTGACCCGCCCGCGAAGCGAATTTCGAACCTATCGGGTCAACGCACGACCCTGACCAAACTCACGGGTTCGCCTAACCATCATCCCCTGCCGCACTTAGCACTGCGCTCGCGAGCTGGCACGCGTCGTGGAATCAGCTGCCCGACCACCAACGCGACCAGGAAGAGAGAGGGATCGACATGAAGAGATATGCTCGGATTTTCGTCGTCATCATGGCTTGTGCACTCGCGCTTTCGGCTCTTGCGCAGGATCAGCCGTTCCCGCGCAACCAATGGACCGACTACACCCCCTTCGAATTCGAGGGCGGAACGTTCGAGAACCAGGAAGACTTCATCGCCAGCGGCCGTCGCTGCGCGAGCAACATCCAGCCGGCGGAGGCCGCGCTCATGGAAGCAGACTTCCAGGCGCGCATCATGGAGACCGGCCTTCCGGAGGTCACCGGCGGCACGATCAACGTCTACTTCCACGTGATCCGCAAGGGAACCGGTGTATCGAACGGTGACGTCACCACGACGATGATCAACAACCAGATCAACGTCCTGAAGAACGCCTACGCACCCTGGGGCTGGAACTTCAACCTCGTCAGCGTCGACCGGACGACGAACTCGAGCTGGTTCAGCGGCTGCTACGGCAGCTACGAAATGTCGATGAAGAACGCCCTCCGCAAGGGAACCGCGAAGGACCTGAACATCTACACGTGCGCTCCGAGCGGAGGCACGCTCGGCTATGCGACGTTCCCCTCGAGCTACAGGAGCAACCCCAAGAAGGACGGCGTCGTGGTTCTCCACTCGTCGCTTCCCGGCGGGACCGCCGCTCCCTACAACCTCGGCGACACCGGGACGCACGAAGTCGGCCACTGGATGGGGCTCTACCACACGTTTCAGGGCGGCTGCACCGGCGGTGACTACGTGAGCGACACCCCGGCCGAGGCCTCGCCCGCCTACGGTTGCCCCACCGGCCGCAACACCTGCAGCACCGCCGGTAACGATCCGATCACGAACTTCATGGACTACACCGACGACTCGTGCATGAACAAGTTCACCGCGGGACAGGACTCGCGCATGGACTCGCTCTACACCACCTACCGCTACAACAAGTAGGCGACACGTTCAGACACGGGCGCGCATGCGCCATACTGGAGCGGGCGTTTCGGCGCCCGCTCTTTTCATTTCCCGATTTCACACTGGCTCGGATCGAGGAGAACCGCATGGCGAAGAAGACCGGAATCGTTTACGTCGGCATCGGCAGTCACGTCGTCGCGCTCGACGCGGGCAGCGGGGTCGAGATCTGGAAGCGGAAGCTGAAGGGCTCGACATTCGTGACTCTGCAGGTCGACGGCGACGCACTGCTGGCGGGCGTCAACGGCGAGGTGTTCTGCCTCGACGCGAAGACCGGAGAGGTGCGCTGGCACAACAAGCTCAAGGGCCTTGGCATGGGCTTCGTCACCTTCGGCACGACGAACGAGATTTCGGCGGCGGCCGCAGCAGTCGCCGCGCAGCAAGCAGCGGCCTCCGCGGCGGTGATCGCGTCGACCTGACCGCGCTGCCCGTCCGCGAAGCTCCGCCCTCCAGTCGCGCACCGGGGTGTGCTACAACGAATCGCATGACGAGCTCCGTGTCCACGGCCGTAGCGACTTCGCGCTGCCGCCTCTGCGGCAACCCGCGGCTCGAGTCGATCATCGACCTCGGGCTGCAGGCGCTCGGCGGCCTCTTTCCGCGCCCGTCGGATCCGCCCGTCCCAAGGGAGCCGCTCGAGCTCGTGCGATGCGTACCGGAGAGCAATCACCACTGCGGCCTCGTGCAACTGCGCCACTCCTGCGACCCATGCGTGATGTACGGCCTCGGTTACGGCTATCGCTCGTCGCTCAACGCGTCAATGGTCGGACACCTTCACGGCATCGTCGACGGGCTTCGCAGGCGCGTCGCCCTCGCGCCCGGCGACCTCGTCATCGACATCGGCAGCAACGACGGCACGACGCTCGGCTTCTATCCGCGCGGAGAGGCTACGTTGCTCGGCGTCGATCCGACCGCGGCGAAGTTTCGCAGCCATTACCGCGACGACATCGCCGTCATCGACGACTTCTTCTCGGCGCGACTCGTGCAGAAACAGTTCCCCGGCCGGAAGGCGAAGATCATCACCTCGATCGCGATGATCTACGACCTCGAGGAGCCGCTCGGCTTCGTGCGCGAGATCGCCGACCTGCTGGACGACGAAGGCGTGTGGTTCTTCGAGCAGAGCCACCTGCCGCTGCTCCTGGCGGCGAATACCTACGACACCATCTGCCATGAGCATCTCGAGTACTACGCGCTCGAGCAGATCCGCTACATGCTCGAGCGCTCGGGGCTGCGCATCCTCTCGGCAGAGACGAACGACGTCAACGGCGGGAGCATCGCCGTGACCGCGTGCAAGGTCGAGTCGCTGCACGCGACCGACCCGGGAGTGGAGCTCTTGCTCGAGGTCGAACGCAACGCTCGCCTCTCCGAGCCGGAGACCTGGGATCGCTTCCGCCGCGACGTCGAAGCGCACCGTGACGAGCTGACAGCGCTCGTCGACTCGCTGCGCGCCGAAGGGAAGTCGGTCTACGGGTACGGCGCGTCGACGAAGGGGAACGTGCTGCTGCAGTACTGCGGCTTCGGGCCCGACGACATCGTCGCCATCGGCGAAGTCAACGCCGACAAGTTCGGCTGCGTCACCCCGGGGACCGCGATCCCGATCATCGACGAGAAGGAGGCTCGGACGCGCAGGCCCGACGTCCTGCTCGTCCTCCCCTGGCACTTCCGCGACTTCATCGTCGAAAAGGAACGGCCCTTTCTCGAGAGCGGCGGAAAGCTGCTCTTCCCGCTTCCGAAGGTCGAGTTCGTCGGGGCATGAAGACGGCGATCATCATCGGCAGCGAAGGCCAGGACGGGCGCATCGCGACCACACGGCTGACGGACGACGGTCTTCGCGTCGTCGGCATCGGCCGCGGCACGATCCGCGACAGTGCCGGCGTCGAGGGCGTTGCCGTCGACGTCACCGAACTTTCGTCGGTGCGCTCGCTCGTAGAGCGTTGCGCACCCGCGAAGATCTACTACCTCGCCGCGAGACACGGCTCTTCCGAAACGACGACCAACGACGAGCCTGCAGAGTTGAAGGCGATGCTCGCGGTGAACGTCGAGGGAATCGCGAACATCCTCGAGGCGGCACGGGCGGCGGCGCCCGATGTCCGCATCGTCTATGCCGCGTCGTCGCGCATCTTCGGAACGCCGCTGACGGAGCTGCAGAACGAGTCGACGCCGATCGCTCCCGACTGCCTCTACGGCATCTCGAAGGCGGCGGGACTCCAGCTCTGCCGCCGCTACCGGCGCGAGCACGGGCTGCACGTCTCCGCGGCGATCCTCTACAACCACGAATCGCCGCTGCGCGGGCCGTCGTTCGTCTCGTCGCGCATCGTTCACGGCGCGCTGGCGATCGCCCGCGGCGAGTCGAGCGAGCTCGTGCTCGGCGACCTCTCCGCGGAGGTCGACTGGGGATGGGCGCCCGACCACGTCGACGCGATGCTGCGGATGGCGCGCCACGCGACGCCCGACGACTACATCGTCGCGACCGGCGCGGCACACTCGCTGCGACAGTTCGTGGAAGCCGCGTTCGCCTGCGCCGGTCTCGACTGGCGGCGCTACGTGCGCGAGAATGCCGCGTTGCTCGGCCGGAAACGACCCCGTATGATCGGCGACATCTCGAAGCTGAGCGGAGCCACCGGTTGGCGGCCGACCGTCACCTTCGGCGAGATGGTGGAACACCTCTGGAACGCGGCCGCCAAGGAGACGAGCCATCCCGAGCCCCGGTAAAACTCTCATCCTGACAGCGACGTACGAGGAGCGCGACAACGCGCCCGAGATGTACCGCTGCCTCCGCGAGCTCGGGCTCGACGCCGACATGCTCTTCGTCGACGATAACTCGCCGGACGGCACCGGGGCGCTTCTCGACGAGCTCGCCGCGGGCGATCCGCGTCTCTTCGTCCTGCACCGGCCGAGCAAGCTCGGCGTGGGCGGCGCACACTTCGACGGCGTGCAATGGGCCTACGACCGCGGCTACGACACCGTCATCGCGCTCGATTGCGACTTCACCCACTCTCCTTCCGACATCCCGCGCATGATCGATGCGTCGGACGACCATGACCTCGTCGTCGCTTCGCGCTTTCTGAAGCGCGGCAGCCTCCCGAACTGGAATCCGCTCCGCTGGCTGCTCACCAACGTCGGGCACCTGCTCACGCTCCTGGTGCTGAACCTTCCCTGGGATGCGACCGGGTCGTTCCGGCTCTACCGCCTCTCGCGCATCCCGCGCGAGATCTTCACGCTCATCTCCTCACGCGGCTACTCGTACTTCTTCGAAAGCCTCTTCATCCTGAGCCACAACGGCGTTGCTGTGCACGACATCCCGATCGTCCTCCCTGCGCGCACCTACGGCCATTCGAAGATGACGTGGCGCGAGGCGTGGCGCAGCACGCGGCTCGTGTTCCAGATGGGCTGGAAGAAACGGACGCGCCCCTGGTCGCTCCGTGTTGCGCTTCCCGCACCCATCGCCGATCCCGCGCTCCCCGCATCGAGCGAATGGGATTCGTACTGGGACGGAAAGGGAGAGGGCGGGGCGCTCGTCTACGAGACGATCGCGACGGCCTACAGAAACCTCGTGATCCGCCCGCAGCTCCGCCGCGCGCTGCGCGGGCAGTTTCGCGAAGGGGCCCGCCTGCTGCACGCGGGGTGCGGCAGCGGACAGGTCGACATCGGCCTTCACGAGCGCTTCCGGATTTCCGCCGTCGATCTCTCGCTCGCCGCGCTGAGCCTCTATCGCCGCGGAAACCGCGAAGCGTTCGAAGTCAGGCAGGCGAGCGTCTTCGCGCTCCCCTACCCCGACGCCTCTTTCGATGGCGCCTACAACCTCGGTGTCATCGAGCACTTCGACGCTTCCTCGATCGACCTGATGTTGCGGGAGCTCGCACGCGTCGTCGTGCCAGGAGGGAAGGTCGTCATCTTCTGGCCGCATCGCCACGGGTCGAGCGTCATGGTGCTCAAGGCGGTTCACCGCTTCCTGCACTCGGTGCTCGGGAGCACGACGCAACTGCATCCGCCGGAGATCAGCCTCGTGGGCTCGCGGCAGCAGGCGAGTGAGACGCTCGCGCGCTCCGGCCTCACACTCGATTCATACAGGTTCGGGCCGTCGGACGGTTTCGTGCAGGCCGTGGTGGTCGGGAAGCGCGCGTGACCGAGCCTCTGCCGGCGCCGTCCGACGATGCGATGCCGCGGCGCGCGGAGCGTGCTTTCGCTCTCGTCGCTCTCGTCCTCGCCCTGTCGCTGCACGCGGTCTTCTTCCTGAACGCGGGATCGCTCTGGCGCGACGAGATCAACAGCGTGAACATCGCCCGCACCGGCTCGCTCGCCGAGTCGATCGAAAACCTGGAGTTCGACTCGTTTCCAGCCGGCTGGTTCGTCGTGCTGCGCCCGTTCGCCGCGCACTTCGGGCCCGGCGACGCCTCTGCCTGGCGCCTCCTCGGCGTTCTCACCGGACTGCTGCTGGCCGCCGCCGTAACCCTCGCCGGAATCGACATGACGGGCCGGCCGCCGATCCTGGCGATCAGTCTCCTGCTACTGAACGCCGTCGTTCTCCGCTTCGGCGATTCGGTGCGCGGCTACGGGATCGGCATGCTCTTCGCCGTCCTCGCTTACTGGACGCTCTTTCGTTACGCGGAGCATCGCTCGCGCTCGCGCTCGCTGCTGGCGCTTCTCGCGTCGGTCGCGAGCGTGCACCTGCTTTACTACAACGCGTTCCTCGTCTTCGGCGCCTGCTGCGCCGCGGCCGTCGCCTGTCTCATGCGCGGCGCGAGACGCGCGGCCGCCGGCGCGATCGCAATCGGCGTCGTCGCCGCCGCTACGCTCGTTCCGTACGGTCCGGTCATCCGGCGCGCCCGCGGCTGGAACGACGTCGTCCGCTACGACGTCGGGATGGAATGGATTCACAGGATGGGCGCGTGGAGCATCGCGCGCTCGGGCAGCGCAGCGCTCCTCCTCTGGTACGCGGCGATCACGTTTGCGATCGTCGCCGCGATCGCGCTCGCGGTCCGTGCGACCAGGAGCAAGGCAGTCGATCCACGTCATGCGTTCCACGCGGTCGCGCTGGCGTTAGGCGGAGCGACATACCTTCTCTTTCTTCTCCGCCTCGGCTATTACATGGGGCCCTGGTACTACCTCGTCCTGATGGTGCTCGTCGCGGTCGCCGCTGACGCCCTTCTCGCCGCCATCGCCAGCCGCACGGTCAGGCTCGTTGCCGTGCTCGTCCTCAGCGCACACCTAGCGCTGTCGTTCGGAACCGTCTCCCGTTACGTCGGAGAGCCGGCGACGAACGTGCCAGAGGTCGCCGCGGAGATTGCGAAGCGCTCGAGCCCCGACGACTTCGTGCTCATCTCTCCCTGGGAAATCGGAGTCTCGTGGAAGATCCACGCAGACACTCCGTCGAGATGGAGCACCGTCCCGCCGATCGCTTCCCTCGACTGGCACCGCTACGACCTGCTCTACCCGCAGCTCGACTCCCCTGCCGCGACTGAGCCTCTCATCCGCCTGGTCGACGAGACGCTGGCCGCGAACCGGCGCGTTCTCGTACTCACGCTTCTGGACTATCCCTCTCCGCCGGGAAAGCAGCCCGCACCCCTCACCCGGGCCGGCGACCCCTCCCAGCGACTGATCGAGCGTCTCCAGTCGGACCGCTACCGGATCGAGCGATGGCCGAGCCTCGGCGATGCGATCGGCTACGAGGATGTCTCGGTGCTCGAGGTTCGCCGGGCCGGCGCCGGGAGTTAGGCCGGTCACCGAGGCATGCGCCTGACCGGCGCGACTTCGTAGACGAACAGCCGTTCGTCCTTCACGGCAGACTCGTTGAACGCGGCGAGCAGCCTCGCACGCACACCGGGGGCGAGCCACGCTTCGAGGATCAACTGGCTCGTGCCGTCCGGGCCCCGCCTCGTCGGCGGTCTCGTAAGCACGAAAATCATCGGCTCACCCGAGGCCGCGACGCGGGATGCAACGTCGGCGCTCGCCTCGTCGAGCGTTGCCCCGCGGGCCCGCTGCGGATCCCACGAGACGAACGTCCCCCACCCGCGTCTCTGCGGGTAGTAGATCCTGTCCAGGTCGAGCAGCGACGCGAGGCTCGCGACGACGAAATCGTCCGCGCCCGCCATCGGCAGGCGATCGAGGTCGTTCGCCCGAAGAAATCGCGCCGTCGTCTCGGCCGCCGAGAACTCCGTGCCGAGCTCCTTGATCCACGCCGTCATCCCACCGACGACGCCGATCGCCATCAACAACGTGACGGCGAGCCGGCGGCGCGGCGCGAGCGGCTCTGCCGCCGGCGCGCTCTGCGCGATCCAGAGCGCCGCGATGAAGAGGATCACGACGTAGCTGCCGTGCCGCATGCCGGAGAAGCCGCCCTGGTACGCCGCGAAGAGGATGCCTGAAGTCGCAACGAGCCAGCTCGCGAGCAGCGCATGATTTCGCCACAGCACCCACACGACCAGGGCCACGCCGACCCCCGCGATCGCGCCGTCGAGGACGATCGAACGGCCTGTCACGATGTTGCTGTTCCACCACGCATAGAGGCTCGCGTCGGGAATCGGCACGAAGAGCGAAGCGAGGAACTGCACGACACGTTCGAGCCGCTCCGGCTCGAACGCGAGCGTCGCCTTGCCCGCGGCGAACGGGTTGTCGCTCCGCGGCAGCGTCTGAATCAGGGCTGTGATCGCACCGAGACTTCCGATACAGAACGCCGTGAGCGAAGCCTTCCTCCACTCCGGACGCGTCGCGAGATCGACGAGAAGGAGAAGCAGAAAGAACCCCGCCGCAATCACGCCGTAGAGCGACGGCGTGTGTGCGAGGAGCGTCAGCAGGATTCCGATCGCGATCGCGCGTGACTCCCTCGTCCGCCACAGGGCGCATAGGATCACCACGAACAACGTCCCGAGCGCGTAGACCCGGCTGATCACCGCGTATTCGTAGGCGAAGTAGTAGCCAAAGACGATGAGGACCCGCAGGAAGGGGGGCAGCGGCGCGTACCGGAGCACCACCCACGCAGCGGCAGTAGCGAACGCGAGATTCAACAACTGCATCGCCACCGGATCGTGGGTGAACCTCGTGACGATCCAGAGGAGAAGGTGCCAGAAACCTGGCGTCATGTCCCATCGCAGGTTCTCGAACAGAGCGACCGGTGTCGCCGCATCGCGCGCCAGCAGCCATGCGTGGTGCTCGTCGCGCCACATCTCGTGGTTCGCGATGCCGATCCCGGCAAAGAGAACGAATACCAGCACCCCGATCGCGACCCTGACACGGGCCGCGCGTTCCACCTCTGCGATGGGATGCTCGGACATCTCGTTCACGCTGCCGAATCCGAGGGCTCGCCGGCGGCGGCGACCGGCCCTCGAAGCTCTCGAATCCCGACGACGAGCAGGACCAGCCACGACACGAACATCGGGAGGGTGAGCCAGACTCGAGGCTCCTCCCGCGTCACCAGCTCGCCGAGCGACCGCACCGTCGCGCTCGTCGACAGATAGACGAGCGGCTGCCCAAGGTCCCGCGCGAGCGCGTAGTAGCCAACGTACGTCAACGCGGACACGGCGTAGGCGGCGAGCAGTGCCGCTCGATATCGGGCGGAGCCCGAGAGATAACTGACGGCCAGGAGCGGGAGGAACCAGAACGCGTACTGAGGACCAAACCCCGGGCCAATCGTCGGAATCGCAAGGAGGATCAATCCCGCGAGCAGGACTGCGTGGTGATCGCGCATGTCGCTCCACGACCACGCCTTAACACATCCCCAGGCGAGGAGCGCGAGAAGCGCCAATGACGAGATCGGCCCCCATAGGTTCAGGAGATCCGTCATCCCGAAGCTCTTCGCGAGTCCCGAAAAACCGAACCGGCCGGGAAACGACGTGTAGAGGAACACGCGGTCGATGACCGACTGCGGCTGCAGCGCGAACAACACGCCGAGGCCGAGAGCCGACGGGCCGAGAAGCAGGGTCGCGCCAAGAAGCCGCGCTTTGCCCTTGACGCCGCGCGCCCCGGCGATCAGAAGCGGCGTGAGCGCGATCGGGACGGTCTTGGTCAGCACGCCCATCCCGAGAAAGAAGCAGGCCATGAGCCAGTCGACGGGATCACGCGAGCGTTGATGCGCGACGATCGCCAGCACCGTGGCCATCACCCAGACCGCGACGAGCGAATCGAAGTTCCCGTGCTGGCAGGTGAGAAGGATGGCGATCGGATTGAGCGCGAGCCCGAAGAGCAGCATCCGCTCCGCGCTCACCGACGGGGCCACACGCTTCGCGAGCATCCAGGCGAGGATGATCCCGATCGACTCGACCACCAGAAGAAACGCCCGCAACACCTGGATGAACTGCAGGGAGCCGAGCTCCGCGATTCGATCCATGAGAAACAGGCAGATCATCCAGAGCGGGGGCCAGCTCAGGAAGACCGTCGTCATGTACGGGTTCGTGCCGCTGCCGATGAACTCGGTGATGTCCTCCCAGCAGCTGATGTCGTACGAGTACGCGTACGCCGGAAGAATTGCGATGTACCAGAGACGAACCGCCAGCGAAACGAGCAGCGCGGCGAGGAGCGCGGGCGAAAATCGTCGAGGTGGCTCGGACGCGGACATCCCGTCCAGATGTTAGTCGAAGCCGCCGGAAATTCCGCCGCCATTCGAGCCCTCGACCTCGCGCAGACACCGGCGCACGCCAGGCGAAGCGCTGATATCCTCATGCACGCATGAAGACCCTCGAGATTCCCGGAACCCCGACACGCGGCTGGCTGGTACTCATGGGCGGCGGCGAGTTCTCCTTCGGCGAGACGCGCGAGTTCGACGAGTTTCTTCTCGGCAAGCTCCCTCCTGACAACCGCACGATCGCCTTCGTTCCCGTCGCCTCCGGATCGAACGAGTACGCCGTTCACCTCGGCGCCTGGCTCCGCAGCATCGACCCTTCCGTCGAAGTCGCTAACGTACCGATCTACCGCCCGCGTGACGCGCGGCGTCTCAAGAACCTCGAGCGGCTCGAATCCGCCGGGCTCGTCTACCTCGGAGCCGGCGTGACCAACAAGGTCATCGAGGCGCTTCGCGGATCGCCCGTCGTCGAGTGCCTCGGGCGGATTCTCGCGGCGGGGAAGACCGTCGCGGCGATCGGTGCCTCCGCGGCGGCGATGGGAGTCGCCACGCACGACATCGAGCGTCCCGGCGGATGGCTTCCGGGGCTCGGCCTCGTGCCGGGGACCGTCATCGAGACCGGGTTCGACCCGGCGAACGACACGGCGCTCCGGCGCCTGATGTCGCTCCCCGAGGTGCGGCTCGGCATCGCGATTCCGCGCGACGCGGCCGTCGCCGTGGCCCCTGACCGTTCCGCGACGATTCTCGGGACAGGCCAGATCGCCGTAGTGCGAAAAGGCTGACGTTGCCGCGACGGGCGCGCCGCACGAATGCGCCCACGGAAACCACGAAGAAACCAGCGTGCTAGCATGGGCGCAAGCCTCTGACTGCGATGTCGACGACTCCTCATTCCGAGCAGGAGACCCGAAGGCGCGTGACCCGCGTCTTCATCGTGCAGGTGTTTGCCGGCCTTGCCGTGCTGCTCGCAATCACAATTCTGCGCGCGGCCGAGACCGAGCGGGTCTACGTCGATCTCGGCGACCGCGCCCCCCTGGTCCTCCTCGCCTTCTTCGCCCTCATCACCGCGCTGGGGCTACTCAAGTTCCAGTTGACCCGGATCATTTTCGTCTCGATGGTCATCAGCGGCTGCATCGCGATGTTCCCCGTCCTGGGCCCGGTCATCTCGACCTGGATCGCGACCCTCGCGGCGATGGCGGCCCGGACGATCTCCTCGATGGGCGACCGCGGCAGCGCCGCCGGAGGGCGCTTCGAGCTGATCAACACGCTGCGACTCTCGGGAACCTACGGCATCCCGGTCGCGGGCGCGTCGATTCTCTTCGTCGCCCTGGGCGGCGACCCGCCGCACGTGACCGCGAGCGGCTCCGAGGCGGTGCGCATCGTGCTCTGTGGCCTCGTGCTGATTCTGGCGAACAACCTCCTGATGGAGGCCGTGATGGTCGCGTACGGCTACCCGCGCGACAAACGGCTGCGCCTCAGCGTCATCGACGCGTCGATCTACCTCATCACGCTGCCGTACGTCGTCCTCATGACCTTCTCGATTCCGGAGCTCGGCATCTCCGGGTTCCTCGCGCTGGGCTTCTCGGCGCTGGTCATCAACTACATCGCGCGGCGCTTCGCCGACGCACGCTACCGCACGCGCAACCAGCTTCAGCGGCTCGTGTCGCTGTCCAACATCGGCAAGACGATCTCGCTCAACTTCACGACCGACGAGTTGCTGGAGACGATCTACCGCGAGTGCCGCAAGGTCGTGGACGTGTCGCTCTTCTCGATCGCGCTTCTCGACGAGACGACCGACGAGCTCGCGTTCGAGATCGACTACGTGAACGGCGAGAAGCGTTCGAAGGAGCGGATCCCGGTCGGCGACGGCCTGAATTCGTGGGTCATCCGGAACGGTCGCATTCTGCGTCTCGCGAGCAACCAGGAAGAGCGCGCCGTCGGGGTCACGTCGATCGAGGACGGCCTCGCGACCGAATCGTGGCTCGGCGTGCCGATGATCGCCCGCGACCGCGTCGTCGGCGTCATCTCGATCCAGAGCTTCGTGAAGAACGTCTTCACCGAGGAAGACGAACTGCTGCTCACGGCGATCGCCACCCAGGCGGCCGTAGCGCTCGAGAACGCGAATCTCTACCGCGACCTCGAAGGGCTCACCTACGCGCTGGAGCACCGCGTCCAGGAACGTACGGCCGAACTGCGTGAGACCAACCTCCGCCTGCTCGCCGCCGATCGCTCGAAGAACCAGTTCCTCGCGAACATGTCGCACGAGCTGCGCACGCCGCTGAACTCCATCGTCGGCTTCGCCGACGTGCTGCTCGAGAAGACCGAAGGGCTGCTCTCCGACAAGCGCCACGGCTTCATGCGTAACATCCGGACGGCGGGAAAACACCTGTTGACGCTGATCAACGACATTCTCGATCTGTCGAAGATCGAAGCGGGAAAGATGGAGCTCCACATCGAGGAGTTCGACGTGCGCCACGCCCTCGACGCGCTCGAGCGTGTCATGCACACCTACGCCGAGCAGCAGGGAGTGAAGCTCGGGATCGAGGTCGAGCCCGACGTCCCGCGCGTCCGGCTCGACGAGGGGCGGCTGCGGCAGCTCCTCTTCAACCTCGTGTCGAACGCCGTGAAGTTCTCGCACCGTGGCAGCGCAGTTACGATCCGGGTCGGCAGGTGCAACGCGGCGGAATCACGCCTCCGCTGCGACTCGCTCCGGATCGACGTGATCGACCACGGCATCGGGATGGAAGACGCCGAGCTGCGCAAGATCTTCGAGGAGTTCTACCAGACCGACGACGGCAGGCGCTCGCAGCGCGGCGGCACCGGGCTGGGCCTCTCCCTCACGCGCAACTTCGTCGAGCTCCACCATGGCTCGATCGACGTCCATTCCAAGCCAGGCGAAGGCTCGACCTTCACCGTCCACCTGCCACTCATCCACCCGGCCGCTCCCGCTTCTGCCAGCGAGCCGGCCGTCGTCGCGGAGCCGGGGCGGGCGTGAAAGGCAGGCCAAAGGCCAAAGGTCATAGGTCATAGGTCAAAGCAAGCAGGGAGAATGTGGCGCAGGCACTCCTGCCTGCGCGTCGCCGAAGGCGACACGTCGCGCGAGGCGGCAAAATTGCGGCGCGTGGCGCCGCGCGCAGACAGGAGCGAAAGGCAGGCCAAGGGTCAAAGGTCAAAGCAGGAGGGAAAATGTGGCGCAGGCACTCCTGCCTGCGCGTCGCCAAAGGCGACACCTCGCGCGAGGCGGCAAAATTGCGGCGCGTGGCGCCGCGCGCAGACAGGAGTGTCTGCGCCACACCAACTCATTGCTCCCCGCTCTGGCCTTTGGCCTCTGGCCTGCTTTTCGCCTGCTTTGGCCTCTGGCCTATGGCCTTTGACCTGCTTCTAGCTATAATCCGCCCGCCTCAGGCGGCAGGAAGCCGCCGCTAACTACAGGGAAGGATATCCATGTCGCAGAGAACGTTTACGATCGTCAAGCCTGACTCCGTCGAGAAGGGCAACTTTGGAAAAATCATCGCCCGCCTCGAAGGGGAAGGATTCAAAATCCTCGGGCTCAAGAGACTTCACATGTCGAAGACCCAGGCCGAAGGCTTCTACGCGGTTCACCGCGAGCGCCCGTTCTTCGGCGACCTCGTCAAGTACATGACCTCGGGGCCCGTCGTCGCCGCCGCCCTCGAGCGCGCCGACGCCGTCGCGCACCTGCGCAAGGTCATGGGCGCGACCGACCCGGCGAAGGCCGACGCCGGCACGATTCGCAAGGAGTTCGGCGAGTCGATCGAGCGGAACGCAATCCACGGCTCCGACTCGCCCGAGAACGCGGAGATCGAGATCGGCTTCTTCTTCTCGACCTCCGAGATGCTCTAGGCTCGAATGGTTCCACGAACGGGGGGGCCGGCCGCGCGCCGGTCCCCTTTTTCATCACACAAGGAGGCGGCTTGCGAGTCCTGCAGAAGCTCTTCGACAACAACCGTGCGTGGGCTGACCGCCTGCGCGCGGCCTCGCCCGACTTCTTCGAGCAGCTCGCCGTGCAGCAGCAGCCCGAGTATCTCTGGATCGGCTGCGCCGACAGCCGCGTTCCCGCGAACGAGATCGTCGGGCTCCCGCCCGGGGAAATCTTCGTCCATCGCAACGTCGCGAACATCGTCGTCCACACAGACTTCAACTGCCTCTCGGTCCTGCAGTTCGCCGTCGACCTTCTGAAGGTCAAGCACGTCATCGTCTGTGGCCACTACGGCTGCGGCGGAATCGCCGCGGCGCTCGAGAACCGCAACCTCGGGCTCATCGACAACTGGCTCCGCAACGTGCGCGACGTCCATCGCATGAACGCGACCGCGCTCGATCGCATCGAGTCGCGCGCCGAGCGCGTCGACCGCCTGTGCGAGCTCAACGTCGCCGCGCAGGTTGCGAACGTCTGCGACACGACGATCGTCCGCACCGCGTGGGCGCGGGGCCAGGAGCTTTCGGTCCACGGATGGATCTACGCCCTGCGCGACGGCCTCATGCGTGACCTCGGCGTCTGCGTGACCTCCTCGGAGGAAGCCGACACCGTGCGCGAGCGCCCCGTGGGCCCGGCACGGCGCTGACGCGGCCGCGACTGCCGCCGATCGTCGCGGGCCGCGTCAGCCCAGCTTCAGAACAAGCTCCGCAACCTCGACACCGGACTCGCTAGAGACGTCTTTCGTCTCTCCGCAGATCGTGAAGCCGCATTTCTCCAGGACGCGAAGCGAGGCGATATGCGACTTCGCGACGCGGGCGTAGAGCGGGCGCGCCGGCTCGAGCTGGAGAAACTGCGCCAACGCTCGCGTCGCAATTCCCTGTCCCCAGAACTCCCGGCCGAGCCAGTAGCCGACTGACCGCTCGCCTTCGAGAACCCAGCTCACCACGTTCCCGGCCACGTTCCCGCGAAACACGACCGTCTTCGTGCCGGCCGTCGCATCGCCGGCGATCCTCGCCCAGTGCTCCATGAACGCTGCGCGCTCGCGCGCCGGAAACGCGGCCATCTCGTTCGCAGCCGGATCGCGCTGCTGCTCGAAGAAGACGGGGAGGTCATCCTCCACGACGTCTCGCAGAAGAACTTCGTCGGTCATCGTCCGCTCTCCGCTGGAAGGAGCCTCACGAACGGAAGTCACGGGCTCCTCGGCGAAGGCGAGAACGTGGCCGTCGGGGTCGAGGAGATACCCCGCGGAGTGACCCCAGTCGCGGCGTTGCAGAGGGCTGAGCAGGCGAGCCCCGATCGTCATTGCCCTGACGATGAACGGGAGGGCCTCCGGCACGACGAGGTAGAGCTCCGACCTTGGGATGCCGCTTGCGAGCTGCGGATCGGGAAGGGCGGCGCCGAGGAGGGAGACGATACCGGACTCAGGCATGAGGCCGAGGATGCTGCCGCCCGGGAGAGCGAACTCTGTCATGCCCGGCACGTCGAGCTGCGGCGAGGTGGCGAGCACACCGGCGTAGAACTCGGTGCTCCGTCGCTGATCGCCGACGTAAAGGATGAAGTGAGCTTTCATGCCAGGTGGAGGCGCGGAGTCCGTTAAGGCAACTTTCGAGGTGGGACTCCAGCCTCTCTTTCTCAACTCAGTGATACTGGACGGCGAGCCACCAACCCGCGACAACCAGCGCGCGCAGGTCTCCCCGCTCCACGGGCAACTGGTGAATGACGACCTTACCGGAAGAACGAAGGGAGAGCGCCGTGCTGGAGTAGCTGACGAGAGGCGCGTTGCCCTCCGCCGGAACCCAGGATGAGGTCGTCATCCAGAACCCGACAGTGCGCCGATACCGGGCGCCGGCTGCGGATTTCAGCACGCGCTCGCCGAATCCGATGGGAATTCGTGCAACCTCCTCCCCGGTCTGCTCGTCAACCACCGCAATTCCGATGGGTCGCCAGCCTGGAGCACGCTTCCAGAACGGAACCCGTGGATCTACTCCGCCCCTGCGTACCGTGACCTGACCATCCTCGAAGTCGACGATCATTCCCGTCTTCGGCACGGCCGTCGCCGTGGCCACGACGGATTGATTGCCCCTCAACTCGTACCTGCGAGCCCAGACGGACGGTTGTCGCCACGAGAGCTGCAGACCCAGACACGACTCGAGAGTGATCATGATCGGCTCGGTGGCCTAACGGCTGGCGCACAGCCGTGAAAACGCGCACGCGCTGAGGTAGCCAGCCTTCGAAACTTGTGGTTGCGCGTTTTCGTCGACTGCAGCGCCATTGTTAGGCCGTCGGTTTCGGCTCTTTGCGGTCGCACGACCCGACGTTTCTGGCGTTGAAGTCTCAGGAGTGAGAGATCTCAACGATTGCATCTTCGATCTGCGCTGGCAGATTGATCGGGAGGAACCAATCTCTCGGGTAGAGGTAGTCCTCGCGCTCCTCGTCGATCACCCGGAGCATTCCGTGCTTCTCTGCCTCGGCGTCTTCGAGAACCTCATAAATCTTTCGAAGCTCCAGGGATACTTCGTTACCCTCGTTACGAACGCAGACGACGAAATGCCGGTGTGTCTTCATATTGTGCTCAGAGCAACCTCTTTATTTTCAGGTTCTTCCGCCCTATGCCATGAGCTTCGAACCAGTGGAGCTCTGCCTCTGCTATCGTACCATCTGCGAGCCGCACGGTGGCTAATCCCTTGAGCTTGCGCCAGTTACCTTTTCCGTGTTCTCGATTTAGCCGTTCCAGAACCCTGATTCCGCGTCCCGAGGCGATGGTCTCGATTACCCGGAGTTCCCCGATGATCTCGAAGTTCATCCTGATTCTCTTTGGTTCCCCGGCGGCCTAACGGCTGCTGCTAAGCGGTTTCTACGCGCCCGCGCAGCCGTAACAGCCTACCAAAGATTTGAGCGGCGCGTAGAAATCCGCTTGAGCAGCTTAGTTGGGCGGCCCTAGCGGAAAGAGCAGTTTGGTGTTTCAGAGTGCACCGTCCACTCGACCTGCTGGAGAAGGGCAAACACTAACTGTTCCACGATGTACGCCTCGATCGGGCCCTGGCCTCCGTATGTTTCGAGAGTCTTCTTGGTCCCGTCGCCCCACCGAACCGTGGTGGTTACGTAATCCTGGTGCGTCGTGAAACTGTGGGCGTAGCTGTACTCCGACCGAAGCTGCTCGAACTTAACGCGACGGAGGGCGGAAGCGAGTCTGTCGAGAGAGGGCCCTTCGCCTTCCTTAACCTTGCACACCGTCTCTCGGTCGTGACTGCAGCGAATGGCCTGGTATCTGGCGACACCACTCTCTGACAGTTCGAATCGAAAGTGTGAGTCAAAGTCGAACCCGCACAGCAGTCCTGACGATGACATCGACAGCTCGACGCTTTCGACTAGATTCGAAAGACGATTCCCAGCTAGTGACAGCTCAAACTCGTTTCGGTCCCATCGTTCAAGGTAGTTGTCTGGCACCATCCCTGTAAGCTGGTTGTATCGAAGGTCGAGCATCTGAAGGTTCGGGAGGTCTTTCAGGTCGCAAGGAAACTCGCCGCGGAGTCCATTCATTGGGAGAGAGATTCCAAAGACCGTCATGGTGTCCGGCGGCTGGCCCTCTGGATAGCTACAGTAGACTCCGTACCACTCGCACGGCGAGGCTGAAGTATCCCACCCGTCGATGGTCTCCCAACCCGGCCCCCCCGTTGAGAGGAAAATCTGCACGA
>JBPPMG010000546.1:0-6750 GCA_051305935.1 Thermoanaerobaculia bacterium | reverse complement strand
CCACGGCCGCGTTGATCGCCATCACCGTGCCTTCGATCGGCGAGACCATCTTCGCCTGCCGTCCGTCGTGCTCGATCGTGATGACGGCCTGTCCCTGCCGCACCCAGGTGCCCGGCTTCGGGAGCGAGACCTTGTCGAGATGTCCGGTGATCTTCGCCGCGAAGTCGTCGATGCCGACGCGGACCATCTGTGCCCCTTCCGAGGCGGCCCAGGTGTGCCCGGGGTGATAGGCGACGTTCGCTGCGACTTTGAAGCCGCCGACGACGGCGGGCACGAGGCGCGGCTGCGCTGCGGGCTGGGTTGCGGGATGCGCGGCCGCTTCGCGTGCCTGCTTCCTCGAGAGCATGAAGTCGATGGTGAGAACTACCAGAACCATTGCGGTTACGAGAAGTACTGTCATGGCTTGCCTCCGTGGCGTCCCCTTCGGGGTCCGCGCTTTCACTCTCTTACTAGAGCAAGGGCGGTGCCAGCTTCTCGGACGACGGGGTCAGGTCTCGAAAGTCGTTGCGCGGGTTGAGGTTGCGGGGATTGCGTGATGGTGGTGATGAAATTCGCAGCGGGGCGAGGTGATGAGGAATTCAGCGGTGGTTTTTGAGACGGGCTGGGAGAGTGCAGGTAAGTCGATGTGAATGTGGCTGTTAGGGATGTGATGCATTTTGCTACTGTGAGAAGCGTGAAATGATGTGAAACGCAGCGGTGGAAGAGGGGAGGGGAGGCGAAGTTCAGCGACGGCGGCGGGTGGCATGTAGGCAAGGCGTCTCGCCTTGCCCGGAGTAACGCCACTCGCTCGCGCTGCGCGGAGCGGCGAAGGCCGGAGGCCTTCGCTACAAAAGGCCCGCGTGCCCGGTAGCGTCGGAGATGCGATCGACTTCGATCGCTGTGCGGCAGACGGGGCAAAGTTGCCAGCCTTTGAGGTCGATCCCTTCCACCGAGTGCGACGAGGCCATCACGCACTCCCAGTCGTCGCAGTGGTGGAGACCCAGCGTGTGCCCCAGCTCGTGCACTGCCTCTTTCACGAGCCTCGCCTCGAGCAGCTCGCCGTCGTGGGGCAGGCCGTAGATCTCCTGCCGCAGCCGGTGGTACGAGACGATCGCGCAGTGCCCTTCCATCTGCGCCTCGCCGAAGACGAAGGTGAGGATCGGGATGTAGAGATCGAGCGAGGTGACGCCGAGCAGGTGATCGCCTCCCCCATCGTCGCGCAGGATCTCGGCGAGCAACTGGCTCGAGTGCGCCTGCTGGCGCTCGGGATGCATGGCGAAGAGCGGGTCGATCCGCTGCGCGTCGATCGAGCAGGGAACTCCGAACTCCTCTGCCAGAGGATCGACGAGAGCGTCGAGGAGATCCGGTTTAGGATCGCCGACGCGCACGAGGCGGATCGCCTTCATGACTAGTGGTTGTTCCGGCTCCAGCCGTAGCTCTTGAGTTTGTTGTGCAGCGTCACCCGGTCGATGTGCAGCACGCGCGCCGCGCGCGTCTGGTTGCCGTCGCATTCATCCATCACGCGGAGAATGTAGTCGCGCTCGACGTCCTGGAGCGACTTGCCGCCTGCGATGACGAGCTGCTCCTCTCCGCCGTTTCCACGGGGAAGGGAGAAATCGCCCTCGTGGATCTCGGGCTCGCGTGCCACGACCATCGCTCTTTCCACAGCGTTCTCGAGCTCCCGGATGTTCCCGGGCCAGTCGTGCTCCTGCACCAGCCGCATCGCCTCGGGCGCCACCCGCGTGATCTTCTTGTTCATCTGCATCGCGAACTTCGAGACGAAATGCTCGACCAGCAGCGGGATGTCGTCGCGCCGATCGCGCAGCGGCGGCAACTCGATCGTAAAGACGTTGAGCCGGTAGTAGAGGTCGGGGCGGAAGCTCCCTTCCTCGATGAGCGTCTTGAGGTCCTTGTTGCTGGCGGCGACGCAGCGGAAGTCGACCTTCATCGAGTGCTGGCCTCCAACCCGCGTGATCTCGTGCTCCTGGAGCACGCGCAACAGGTCGGTCTGCGTGCGGAGGGAGATGTCGGCAATCTCGTCGAGGAAGATGGTTCCTCCTTCGGCGAGCTCGAACTTCCCCTTCTTCCGGTACTGCGCGCCGGTGAAGGCGCCTTTCTCGTGGCCGAAGAGCTCGCTCTCGAGGAGCGTCTCGGTCAGCGCGCCGCAATGGATCGTCACGAGCGGCTGGAACCTGCGCGGGCTCGCGGCATGGATCGCCTTCGCGACGAGCTCCTTGCCCGTTCCGCTCTCGCCGATGATGAGCACGGTCGCATCGGTCGGTCCCACTGTGTCGATCGCGTCGAGCACCTTGCGCATCGCGGCGCTCCGGCCGACGATGTCGGCGGGATGGAGCGACACGGCGAGCGTCTCCTGCATCCGCTCGACATCCTTCTTCGCCTTGCGGTGCGACAACGCGTTATGGACACTGTGCGCGATGTCGTCCGGGTCGAGCGGCTTGGTCACGTAGTCGTACGCGCCGTTCTTGAGCGCGGTGACCGCGGTATCGACCGACGCGTAGCCGGTCATGATGATCACGATCAGCTCGCCGTCGATCTCCGCCATGCGCCGCTGCAGCTCGATGCCGTCGGTGCCGCGCATCTTGATGTCGACCAGCGCGAGGTCCCACTTCGCCTCGGCCATCCGCCTGAGCGCGTCGGTCGCGTCCTCCGCGGTGCCTACCTCGTACCCCTCGTCGCGAAACCACCGCGCGAGCGAATCGCGCACGCTCAGCTCGTCGTCGACGATGAGAATGCGTCCCTTGTCGCTCACGACACTCCTCCTTCGCGCGCCTCGGCCAGCGCTTCGGCGTACGCGCGCGTTTCGATCGGCAGGGTGACGATGAAGCTCGTTCCCCGGCCGAGTTCCGATTTCACTTCGATCGTTCCAGCGTGACGCTCAACGACGCGTCGCGCGATGGCGAGCCCGAGCCCGATCCCGCTCTTGTTCTCCTTCGTCGTGACGAACGGCTCGAAGAGCCTCGAGCGGACTTCCTCTGGAATTCCCGTTCCGTTGTCCTGGACGATGACCGTAACCTCGTCGCTTCCCGGTTCCTGCTTCGTGACGAGGCGCAGCACGCCGTCGTGCGGCATCGCGTCGATCGCATTCATGACGAAGACCAGAAAGAGCTGTTCGAGCTGCGCCGGATCGCCGTCGATGAGCGGGATCGATTCGTCGAAGTCGAGCCCCAGGGCAATCCCCGACAGCTCGAGCTTGTGATGGATCAGCCTGACGCACTGGTTCAGGATCGCGTTGACGTCGACCTTCTGAACGTTCATCGGGACCGCGCGGGCGAACATCAGGAGATTCTTGACGATGTCGCCGCAGCGGCGGCTCTCCGACTCGATGAGCGCGAGCGACTCGCGCATCTCCGCGGTCCTCGCGGCGAGGTCGTCGCCGCGGTCGATCCACTTCCGCATCAGACGGGCGTAGGTGAGGATGCCCGACAGCGGGTTGTTGATCTCGTGCGCGACGATTGCCGCGAGCTTGCCGAGCGAGGCGAGCTTCTCGGTCTGGATCATCTGCTCGTGCGCGCGCTGAAGTTCGATGCCTTTCGCATGGACGCGCGCCTCGAGCGTCCTTGCCGCCTGTTCGAGCTCACCGCGCGCATCGCGCAGCTCGTGGCTCATCTCGTTGAACGACGATGCGAGCTCGCCGAACTGGTCGCTCGAGCGCACCGGGATCGTATGCCCAAGGTCGCCATCGGCGATCCGCTCGGTGCCGAGACGAAGCTCGGCGACGGGCCGTTCGACGATCGAGAAGACGAACACCCCGCTCAGGAGCGCCACCACGAGGATTCCGGAGACGCTGTAGAGCGCCATCTGCCAGGTGCTCGAGGCGAGCATCGCGTCGGCCTGCGCCAGCGACATGCCGGCATCGAGCACGCCGAGAACCTGCTGACTGGCGGGGTGCGCATGGCATGACGCCTCCGAGCAGGTGCGGCTGTTCTGGATTGGGTTGATCACGCGGATGACCCGTTCTCCGTTGGCCTCGTAGATTCGGAAGCGCTCCGGACGCTCGAGGTCGACGAGCGGCTTGGGGCCGGCGTGACAGCCGAAACAGGCCTCGGCGCTCTTGTCGACCTGTCTTCCCTGCTCGTTTTTCTGAGTCGAGAAGCTGATCTGCCCTTCCTGGTTGAAGATGCGGATGTGGTGGATGCCGGGCTCCTCCCCCGACATCCGGATGGTTTCCTCGATCGCGTCGCGGTCGTTCCGCATCATGTGGTACGCGGTCGACCGCTTCATCACGTCCGAGATGCGCTCCGCGGCGCTGAGCGCTGCCGACTCGAGGTGCTGCCGGTGAAGCCTGATGTTCAAAAATCCGAGGATGCCGAGCGCAACGAGGAGAGAGGAGAAGATCAGGATGAACAGCTTCGCCCCGACGCTGCGGCCGAAGCGCCCGATCGTGGTGGAGAGATTTGCGCGCCCGGCATCCTCGGAAGTCATTGTCTACGCTTCTGCAGGGTAAGGTTTGGCTACCGTCGCAGCTGGCGTCTCCTTTGCTTCTTCGTGCGCTTCGTTGTGCTCGAAGATCGGCAGGTACTTCGTCGCGAGCCCAAAGATGGCGAAGCCCGCGGCGACCATTGCGACAGTCACGGAGATCTCGGTCCACTTCGGGAAGTAGCGCGCGCCGGCGTACTGCTCCATGCCGGTGATGGCGACATTCAGGCGGTTGACCATGAAGCCGATGACGACCGTGATCGCTACGAAATAGAGAGCCTTCGGGCTCACGCGAACCCGCGGGATGAGCAGCAGCGCAATCGGCACGATTATCGACAGCACGATCTCCGCGATGAACAGGATGCTCTCGTAGCTTCCGGTGAAGGCGTACTGCAGCGCGTCACGTTTGAAGAGGTCGCGGAAGCGGAGGACGCTGTAGAAGATCAGGACGACGAGCAGAATCCGCGACAGGTAGATGATGATGGACTTGTCGAGGTGATGGCCGAGGTGTTTCTCGGACATCGCGCTCTCGAAGACCGTCATCGCGATACCGATCGCGATCGCCGAAACGAAGAAGAGGACCGGCAACATCGAGGTGTACCAGAGCGGGTGAAGCTTGCCGGGGACGATCAGGTAGAGGGTACCGAGCGACGACTGATGCAGCGTCGAGAGGAGCACGCCCATGATCACGAGCGGGATCTGGATCGTGTGAATGATCTTGAGCGGGCGCTCCAGCCGGAGTTTCTCGAACACCAGCGGCGAGAACTCGAGCGCGAGCACGGTCGTGTAGAGCGTGACGCACCAGCCGACCTCGAACATCACCGAGTGCGGATTCCACATGACGAGCGGATGCCAGATGCGCCACGGGAAACCGAGGTCATACAACAGTGCCACGCAGACCAGGATGTATCCCAGGAACGCGGTGAGCAGCGCCGGACGGACGATCGGACGGAACCGGTCGGCGTTGAAGACGTGGACCGCCGCCATCAGGGTGAAGCCGCCGGCGGCAAGCATGACGCCGCAGAGGAGGTCGAACCCGATCCAGAGCCCCCAGGGGAACTGGTCGCTCAGGTTCGTCGAGGCGCCGAGACCCTGCGTGTAGCGGATGAAGGTCGCGTAGGCTGCGACCAGCATGATTGCGACAAAGATGACTCGCCAGAAGGTGATCTTCGGCATGCTCATGACTCACCTCCGGCCGGCTTCGCCGCCTCGGTCGATTTTTTCTTTCGTTCCGCGAACTCTGCGGCAGCAACCTCGTGACGGCGGTTGGTGATCCACCAGATTCCGCCCAGCGCGACGCCTCCGAGCATCACGACATCGGGGATCTTCGAGAGCACCTTCCAGGTATTCATGGCCATGGGACCCTTGCCGTACACCGGGTTGGGACGGAAGCCAGCCTTGTCGAACGGGATGGCGGAGAGCATCAGCACGCAGGTGCCGCCGACTTCGGTCTCTCCGAAGATGTGGGCGACGTAGCCGCTCGGGTTCTCGGCAATACGCTTCTTCGCTTCCGCGAGGAGTGCGTCGCGATCACCGGTGATCGTCGCTCCGGTCGGGCACGCGTCCGAGCACGAGGTGGCGAGACCTTTCGCGAGGCGGTCCGAGCACATCGTGCACTTCCGGACCAGGGGAAGCAGTGCGCTCCACTGATACTTGGGCACGTCGAACGGGCAGGCAACCATGCAGTAGCGGCAGCCCATGCAGCGCGACTTGTCGTAGACGACCGGGCCGTCCTTCGATTTGGTGAGCGCCGCGACCGGGCAGACCGACGCGCACGAAGGCTCGACGCAGTGCATGCAGAGTTTCCGCATGTACTTGTCGTCCGGCAGGCTGCGGACAACGGTGAACTTGCGCTCGGACGTCTGCTGCTCGGCCGACACCGCATCGTCGTATTCGAGACTGTTGTATCTCGCGCAGGCACGCTCGCATTCGAGACAGCCGATGCAGAGAGTCGCATCGTATAGAACTGCCTTACTCATCGGTGTTTCCTCCCTCTGGCGCCGCTTCCACTCCGGTTCCGGCGCTCCGATCGGCCGTCTGATGCATCACGCATCACTCGGACCGTCGTCTGGATGCATTCTTCAGCGGAGAGAAGGCGCACTGCGGTGATTCTCAGCGTCGTCAGCTGTGGCACGCGCGATGTCGATGGCAAGCACGGGTCACCCGCTCCGCGCCCGTAATGACGGCGAGGGGGTGACACGTGTCACGGGGCGACACGACGAGAGGCGAGATTCATGTGGAGTGCGAAAGCGCAGCTTTCGCGCTTCCTCGCGGAAGCGAAGCTTCCGCGCCCGAAGCTTTGCTTCGGGCAGTAAGGGCGCAAGCTTCGCTTGC
>JBPPMG010000403.1:0-6299 GCA_051305935.1 Thermoanaerobaculia bacterium | reverse complement strand
CGATTGCGCGTTTGCTCGATTGCGCGATTTGGAGTCGGAACGGGCTCCAAATCGAGCATTCGCGCAATCGAGCAATCGCGCAATGCAAACGACTTCCTTGCTACCCCGCTCCCCCCGACATACTCTTGCCGCCACCACAACCAACCTGGAGTCCACCATGCGAGCCACACTGCGTGTACGCGCGAGCCTCATCTGCCTTCTGACCCTTTCCGTCGCCTTCGCCGGCGAGGCCGCGATCCCGTCGCTCGAGCGCTCCGCACTCCTGGCGCTCTTCAATTCGACCGGCGGCCCGTCGTGGTCGGGCAACGGAGGCTGGGGCAGCGCCGTCGGGACCGAGTGCACCTGGAGCGGCGTCACCTGCAACGAGGCGGGCACAACGGTCACCGAGCTCAACCTCGGCTTCAACAATCTCGTCGGCACGCTCCCCTCGCAGCTCGGACAGCTGCCAAACCTCGAGGTCCTCTATCTTTCCGGCAACGAGCTCGGCGGTTCGATCCCGCCCGAGCTCGGCAATCTGCCGAAGCTCCGCATTCTCGATCTCGGTGAAAACGACCTCACGGGATCGATCCCGACCCAGCTTGGCCAGCTCACATCGCTCGAACAGCTGCAGCTCCACGACAACGCTCTCACGGGCGCCATTCCGTCGGAGCTCGGCAACCTCCCCAACCTGGCGCGTCTCTGGCTCTACACGAACCGCCTCAGTGGAGCGATCCCCACGTCGATCACCCAGCTCGCGAAGCTCGAAGACCTCCAGCTCGCATACAACGAGCTCACCGGCACGATCCCCGCCCAGTTCGGCACGATGTCTGCGCTCATCGGCCTTCAGCTCAACAACAACCAGCTGACCGGAACGATCCCGTCCACGCTCGGCAGCTCTCCCTCGCTCCTCTTCCTCGATCTCTCCGACAACCAGCTCACCGGCAGCATCCCGACGAGCCTCGGGAACCTCACCGGACTCATCGAGCTCAAGCTGACGCAGAACCAGCTCACCGGCACGATCCCGAGCGAGCTCGGACGGCTGACGAATCTCACGATCCTCCTGCTGTCGGACAACGACCTAACGGGGAGCATCCCGCGCGAGATCGGCGATCTCGTGAACCTGACCGCCTTCTGGGCGAACGGAAATCAGCTTACCGGCGCCATCCCGCCGGAGCTCGGGAAGCTCGCCGCGCTGCGTTCGCTCTTGCTGCTCGGCAACCAGTTGACGGGCGCGATACCGGCAGAGCTCGGCCAGTGCACATCGCTCGACTCGCTCGACCTCGGCTTCAACCAGCTCACGGGATCGATTCCGCCGTCGCTCGGAAATCTCGTCCTGATGAACTACTTCGTGCTCGCGACAAACCAATTGACGGGAACGATCCCTCCCGAGCTCTCGAACATGACGAGCGCGATCTATATCGACCTCGGATCGAACGAGCTCACCGGCACGATTCCCACCGGACTCGCCTCGAGCCCGACCCTCGAGTTCCTCTCGCTCGAGTACAACCAGCTCACCGGCTCGATCCCGTCCGAGCTGGGCCAGTCGCCGAGCCTCCAGTTCCTCTCGCTTCGCGGCAACCGGCTGAGCGGAACGATCCCGCCGCAGCTCGGGAACATCGCGACGCTCCGTGCGCTCGTGATCGGCCAGAACCAGTTGATCGGAACGATCCCGCCGCAGCTCGGACAACTCTCGAGCCTCGAGGCACTTCAGATCGACTTCAACAGCCTTGGCGGCCCGGTACCCTCGCAGTTGCTCAACCTCACCGCGCTTCTCGATAACGGCAGCGACTTCGGCTACAACGCGCTCTACACGAACGACCCGACCCTCCTCGCGTTCCTCGATAGCAAGGAAGGCGCGCCATTCCGCGACACGCAGACCGTGGCGGTCACGAACCCGCAGATTGCCGCGGTGAAGAGCGACACCGTCGTCCTCACCTGGCAACCGATCGCTTACTTCAACGATCCGGGCGGCTACGCGATCGCCGTTTCGACGACGCCTGGCGGCGCTCCGGTGCAGGTCGTCACCACCCCCGACAAGCAACTCTCTTCGTACGCGGTCGACGGACTGACGCCGCAGACGACTTACTACTTCGTCATCACTTCCGTCAGCTATCCCTCCCTGCTCCAGCAGAACCTCGTGATCAGTGAGCCGACCGCGACGCTCTCCGCGACGACGACCTCTGCGACGATCTCGCCCCCGCTTCCTGTCGTCACGACCTACCCCGCCGGGCTCGTCGCGAGCGCCGACACCGCAGGCGCCGAGGACTACTACAACATCCGCAACTACGGCGACCTGCCGACGACCCTTACGATCTCGCAGTTAGGCGACTTCTTCACGCAGTCGCCGACGACTGCGACGCTCGGCCCCGACGAAGAGCTCTACGTCGAGATCCGCGGTCTCGCGCGCCCCGCCGGTGCCTACTCCGGGACCGTGCTCGTCAACGGCACCGGCTTCTCGAACACCGTGCGGATCCCGGTGAAGATGCTCTCGGCCACGGCGCAGGAGGGCACCGCGCTTGCGGATGCCACCGAGGACCGGATCGACGTCGCGGCTCCCGCGAACGAGAGCCCGACCGGATCGGCGACCTTCACGAACCTCGGCAACGGCACGCTGAATGGCATCGTCGTGTCGGACGTCGGCTTCATCGTCCCTCAGTCCGGGCTGGTGACGATCGCGCCGGGCCAGAGCGTGCCGGTGTCGTTCCAGATCGACCGCACGCAGCGTCCCGACGCCTCGGCGCTCAGCGGTACGGCCGCAGGAACGCTCTCGCTCGTCTACGCCACAGGCGGAGCGGCGGGTCGCACGTTCGTCTCGAACGCCCGCCGAGGTGTGTTCGACGGCCCGGGCGTCGGCGTGAGCCTCGTCTCCATCGTCGACACCGTGAGGCCGACGACGGCGCCGGGCGACGTTCCGACGTTAGGCTCCGGTGAGGTGGCGCTGCTCATTCCGGGCGTCGGGCACGTCCGCGGGGGCGTCGGCCTATTCATCTCCGACGTCACGATCACGAACGTCTTCGGCGTCAACACGCTCAGCGACCTCTCGATGTACTTCTCTCCTTCGATGGACGCGCCGCCCGCGTCGAAGAGCGCGCCCGTCGCCCCGGTCGCGCCCGGCCAGGGGATCAAACTCGCCGACGTCGTCACCACGGTCTTCGGCGGCGACCAGGTCTCCGGCACGCTGCAGATCCGCACCCGCGACTTCGACAAGATCTACACGGCGGCGAACATCTTCAATATCAGCAACCCGCTCGGGACCTACGGATCGGTCATCCCGGTCTTCCGCTCCGACCGCGCGCTCGCGGCTGGCGAGAGCCTCGTCCTCACCGGGATGCGGAAGAGCGCGACGACGCGGACGAACATCTTCGTCCAGGAGACCGCCGGCGGCAGCGCCTCGGTGACGGTCCGCTTCTTCGCGGCGAGCGGCGTGGAGCTCTCGAGCGTCAGCGGCTCGGTCACCGCGTTCAGGATGCTGCGGCTGCTCGACCAGGTCCCCGAGGGAACCGTGATGGCGCGGGTCACGAACGACGAGTCGTCCTCGGGGCGGATCGTCGCCTACGCGACGCCGGTCGATCAGGAGAGCGGCGACTTCTGGAGCGTCGCCGACTGGAGCCAGCTCCTCGGCGCGAATCGCGCGGAGACCGTCGTGATCCCCGTCGCCGGCGTGCTGCGCGGAGCGAACGACACCTTCTTCCGGACCGACGTCTCGCTGAGCAACGTCGGAACGACCGCCGCGACGGGAACCCTCGAGTACATCGAGCGAGAAGGCGGCACCTTCTCGAAGCCGATCGCTCTCGGCACGGGCGAATCGATCGAGCATTTCGACGTCGTCGGCTCGCTCTTCGGAGCCGCGAGCGGATCGTTAGGCTACCTCGTCTACACGCCCAACACCGGCTCCGTCGCCGCGACGAGCCGCACCTACGCGACGGTCGGAACGCGGCCGGGCACCTATGGCACAGGCGTCCCCGCGCTTCCGCGAAGCTCCGCGATGCGCCTCGGTCAGTCCCGGCAGATCAATGGGCTCGAGGTCTCGTCGGTCGCAACGATCCAGTCGCAGAAGCCGGCGTCGTTCCGCTCGAACATCGGCATCGTCGAAACGGGAGGCGCCGCGGCGAAAGTGCGCGTGACCGCGTCCTATGGCGATAGCCGGTCGCTCGTCTACGGCCCGATCGCCAGCTTCGAGCTCGACCTGCCCGCGCGCGGCTTCGTGCTGCTGAGCGACCTGAGCAACCGGCTCCCCGCGACGGCGCGCGGAGAGGATCTGTTAGGCGTGTCGCTACGCTTCCAGGTCGTCAGCGGCAACGGCGCCGTGATCCCCTTCGTGACGAGCGTCGACAACGGCAGCGGAGACCAGGTGCTGCGAACCGAGTAGGGGCGACGGCGTCTCAGTGGCATCGGACTCCTTGTAGCAACGGCCTCCGGCCGTTGCCCGCGCGCGAAGCGCGCGGAAAGAGCAGCACCCGCAGCGAAGCCCCGGAGTGCTGGCCTCCGGCCGGTGTACCGCTTGCGTCTCGTTGGCAGAGTCCACGCAAACAACCCGTCGCCGCGCTCCCGCAAATCTGCCTCCCGCTCTACTCCTCGTAGACCAGCCACTCGACAACGCAGCAAAACCGAGGGACCCTCGGCTTCATGAAACAGAACCGCGCGACCGTGGTGAAGACGATGAAGCCGGGCGACCCGGGCACCCGCCGGCAGCTCGAGCGATACGGCGAGGAGCTGCTCTTCGTCCGATACCGCTACGACCAAGCGAGACACGAGAGGCTTACGACCGTCGAGATCGTCGTCGACCGCGGCCCGCGCGCCGTGCCCGTCGCGCCCTACCAGCACGTAGGTCTGCGGTTGCGATACGAAGAGACCGACCTGCGCAACGGTGTCCGGGAGGCTGGAGGCCAGTGGGACGCGCGCCGGAAGCTTTGGTGGCTCCCCTGGGCGGCCGTGCTGCGCCTCGGTCTCGCCGCCCGAGTCGCCGCCTGGACCGACTCCGGGACTGGATAGGCACCGGTAGACATGGATACCTAGATGCGCACAGAATTGTCTAGATGTAGACTCCGGCCAATTAGATCAACGACAAGTTAGCCGGCGCGGGAAGCAGCCCGGATGTCCGAATGAAAGTAACACCGAGAACTGCCAGAAATGTTGCGATCATATTGGGATGGACCACTTCGTTCGGGGGCACCATCGCTGGCGCGATGGCGGGTCTTCCGCAGATCGTACTCCTGCTGATCTTCCTCAGCGCACTTCTCCCCTACATCATATCGCTCCACATCGTTGAGCCCTGGCTGGCGCGGCATGCCGAACCACACAAAGAGGAGTGAGTGCTTCCTCTCATCGCGTACTTCGTGTTCGGCCTTGGAATGTCGGCAAGTATCTGGTTCCTCGTCCGCACGAATCGGCGACACCGCCTCGGCGTGATCACGCAGATCGGATGGGCCTTCTTCTCGTTCGTGTTCTGGTCCACGGTCGCATTCGTGGTCCTAGTCGCAACGAGAGAAAGGTAAAGAGTTGGGCGCCGGCTAACTATCGCGCTCAAGCCGACTTCAACGCGCCGCACCATGTGTTGTAAGCTGGTCGGGCCGCGCGGGCGCGTTGAAGCGGCTTAGCGCTGGCGTTAGACCGCCTCATGACAAGATCTCTCGCCATCGTCGCCGTATGCTTGTTACCGCTCCTCGGCTGCGATAGTCCGACGGAGCCGGAAAGTCCGCGTCCCGTCGCTTTCCGAACGGTTTACAGGGGTGGCACGTCTGAAACCGGGTTGCCGCTACGAGAGGTGATCAAGGATCACGCCAGATGGAACCAAGTCTGGAGCGAGCTCTGGATGTTTTCAACGGAGCCGCTGCCACCAGTCGACTTCTCGAGGGAAATGGTGGTTCTGTCAGTAAAAGGGGCCGCCGCGTGTGACGAAACGATTATCGACTCGATCGTGGAGTCCGACCAGCTGTTCGTTAACATCCGTGACCGGCAGATCGATGAGAAGAAGTGTGGGTGCGTATCGGCGGCAATGAACCCTATTCACGCAGTCGTAACCGAACGGTTGGATCTGACCACCAGATTCAACGTTCAACTTGTGGTGTCATGCGAGCATTTCTGAGAACGGCGGTCTAACATGGCGGTTGCAGCCGATGCCAACGCGCGACTCAAAGTTTGGAAGGCTGGCCACTCCAGCGCGTGCGCGTTGGCACGGCTGAACCGCAGGCGTTAGGCGCCTCGGGATCATCTCGCATGACCATTCCAGAAGAGCTAAATCGAATCCTTGGCTCGGCGGCGGCGGAGCCGATCGAACATGACCCGGAGTGGCCCTCGCCGGCGGAGCTTCTGCCGCCCGA
>JBPPMG010000401.1:0-2000 GCA_051305935.1 Thermoanaerobaculia bacterium | reverse complement strand
CGCGACGACGGGCGCCGCGGCGGGAGCCGCTACCGGCGTTGCAGTGGCGCAGGCCGAGGCGATCAGCGCGGACGCCGCCAGCCCCGACACGAGGATTCTCGATGTGACCTTCATGGAAGTTCCTCCGGTTGGATGGTTCGACAGGGCGCCGGACGGCACCGCTGATGCGGTCGGAAGTATAAGTTGGATTGCGAGACACGAGCGCGAAAGGCGAAGGGAAGGCGGTTGATGTGGAGTGCGAAAGCGGAGCTTTCGCGGTCGCAGGAGCCTGGCTCCTGCGACATTCCATCCGTGCGCCGCGGTGCTTCGCGCCGTCGCGAAAGCTTCGCTTTCGCACTCCACATGGCCCGCTCATCGCCTCTCACCTGTTTCCCACTTTCCCAAACTGCCTCTTGATTATTACGAACGATCGTACTATTTTGCTTGCATGACGAAGGGCACGGATACGCGCGAGGCCATTCTCGACATCGCCCTGGCAAAGGCGAGCCAGGTCGGCCTCGGCGCGCTCAGCATCGGCGAGCTCGCGAAGGAGGCGGGGATGTCGAAGAGCGGCCTCTTTGCGCACTTCGACTCGAAGGAGAACCTCCAGCTCGAGGTGATGAAGTCGGCGGCCCAACGGTTCATCGACCGCATCGTCACCCCAGCCCTGCGCGCGCCCCGTGGCGAGCCGCGCGTCCGCGCGCTCTTCGAAGGCTGGTTCCGCTGGGCGAAGGACTCGAAGCTTCCGGGTGGATGTCTATTCATTGCTGCTGCGACGGAGCTCGATGACCAGCCCGGGCCGCTCCGCGATTTCCTGGTCAGCTCCCAGCGCGATTGGCTTGCAGCCTTCGCGCAGGCGGCGAAAATCGCAATCGACGAGAAGCACTTCCGAAGCGATCTCGATACCGAAAAGTTCGCGCGCCGTGCTTATTCGATCATCCTCGCGTTCCATCATTTCTCTCGCCTGCTGCGGCTGAACGACGCCGAGGCGCAGGCGCAGAGCGAGTTCGAAGCCCTTCTCGCCGAGTCGCGAGCCTGACCCCCAACCAACCCGTTCGAGGAGAATCGCAATGAAGGACGCACTTCCAGTCTCTGATTTTGGAAATAGCACGAACGGTCGTATCTCTGTGGCGGCCAGCATGGTCGGAGCCGCGATCCGGCTCATCGATCGGGTTTCGCCGCGCCGCGCCGTGCAGCTCGCTACCGATCTCTTTCTCACGCCGCGACGGATCGCGGCGCCGGAGCGGGAGAAGGAGTGGGCGAAGGATGCGGCGTCGTTCGGGATGGTGACCTCGAAAGGCAACCGCATCGACGTGCTCGTCTGGGGCGAAGGCGAGCGCGGGACCGTGCTCCTGCTCCACGGGTGGGAAGGGCGCGCCTCGCAGATGGGAGCCATCGCTCGCGAGCTGGTCGCTGCAGGCTACCGCGCAGTCGCTCCCGACTTCCCGGCCCACGGCTCGAGCCTTGGCTCGCGAACGAACGTCGTCGAAGCGTCGTGGGTGGTCTACGACGTCGCGAAGCGCCTCGGCCCGCTGACCGCAATCGTCGCGCACTCCTTTGGGTGCGCCGCCGCGACGGTGGCGCTCGGACACGGCGCCAAGGCGGATCGCGTCGTCTTCGTCGCTCCGGCGAACGATCTCACGTTCTACAGCGAGGCGTTCTCCTCGGCCCTTCGCCTGCCCGCCGGCATGGCGCGCCGAATCCAGGGAGAGACCGAGCGGCGAGTAGGAGCCACGTGGAAGTCGCTTCAGCCCGACGCGCTGCCGCGCGAGCTGGCCGTCCCCCTGCTGGTGGTTCACGACGAAGCCGACCGGGAGATTCCTTTCGCGCAAGGAGCGAAAGTCGCCCGCGTCTGGCCCGATGCCACGCTTCTCCCGACACGAGGGCTCGGCCACACGCGCATACTGCGTGACCCGGGAGTCGTGCGTGCGGCGACCGAGTTCGTGGCGGTTGATCAGGAAGCGGCGGGAGCGATCGCGGTGTGAGGGGGAGGGGGGCCGTCATCCCGAGCGCAGCGAGGG
>JBPPMG010000376.1:0-8539 GCA_051305935.1 Thermoanaerobaculia bacterium | reverse complement strand
GGCGCCTCGAGGGCTCTCGAGAACTTCCGCCGCGCCGGGCTGCGCGTCTACGGCACCTTCATCTTCGGCTACGACCAGGACACCCCACAGTCGATCGACGACACCGTCCGCTTCGCGCGCGAGCAGGCACTCTTCATCGCGGCGTTCAATCACATCACGCCGTTTCCGGGCACTCCGCTCTACGAGCGGCTGCGCGCGGAGGGCAGGCTCCTCTTCGACGCGTGGTGGCTCGACTCGCGCTACCGCTACAACGACATCCCCTTCCAGCCGGGACGAATGGAGACTCGCGAGCTCGCCGACGCGTGCGTCAAGGCGAGGCGCGACTTCTACGGCTGGCCGAGCATCCTTCAGCGCTCGGCACACCGCGTGAACTACAGCGAGCCGCGGATGCTCTTCAATTTCTTCCTGATCAACTACATGCACCAGCGCGACGTGTCGGGCAGAAACGGACTCCCGCTCGGCGACCTGAACTGGTCGGGCACGCTGCTGCCGTGCGATCGATCGCTCGCCCATGCCCAGCCTGGATCTTGAACGCGCAACCGCCGCGGACGACGAAGGGATCCGATCGCTCCTGCGAAGGATGCCGATGGACGGCGACATCCGCCTCACCTTCGAGCGCGAGCCGGACTACTTTCAGTCGGCAACGATCGAGGGAGATCGCCATCACGCGTTCGTCGCGAAAGACGCAGCCGGGCAGATCCGCGGTCTCTGCAGTCGCACAGTCCGCCCCGTCTGGTTCAACGGCCGCGCCGCCCGCCTCGGCTATCTCGGCCAGCTCCGCTGCGAGGTGCCACTCCGCGGAAGCCTCCGCCCGCTCGTCGACGGCTTCGCGGCGTGTGCCGCGACAAGGCTGCCCGACGAGTTCCCGTTCGATCTCACGAGCATCATGGCCGACAACAGTCGCGCGCGCCGCCTGCTGGAGAGCGGCCTGCCCGGCCTCCCCGAGTATCGCCAGCTCACGTACTTCGAGACGCTGCTCCTTCCGAAGCGGCAACGCCCGCCATCCGCCGGTGGAGATCTGCGGATCGAGCCCGGATCGCGCGAGAGCGTCTCGCGAATCGCCTCGTTTCTCCAGAGGCAGAACCAGCGGTTCCAGTTCGCGCCCGTGTGGACCGAGTCGGATCTCCTCTCCGATCACATCACTCGCGACCTGGGCATCGAAGACTTCTTCATCGCCTGGAAGGGAGACGCGATCGTCGGTTGCTCAGCGCTGTGGGACCAGTCGCGCTTCAAACAGACCGTCGTCCGCGGCTACGCCGGTCGGTTAGGCCGAGCGAGGCACCTCGCGAATCTCTGGATGCGACTGACGGGGCGGCCCGCGCTACCGCCGGTCGGAAGCCCGATACGCTTCGGGGCGATCTCACACTTCGCCGTCGAGGACGACGACCCGCAGATCGCGCTCGCGCTGCTCGGCGCGATCTTTGATGCCTCGGCTTCGAGGCCGTTCGATTACCTCGTGCTGGGGCTCACCGAGGGACACCCGCTCACGCGAATCCTGGAGAGCTCGCTCAGCGCACGGATCCTCCGAAGTATTCTTTACACCGTGCATTACCCAGGATCCGACCCGGTCGAGCTCGACGGACGCGTTGCGCACCTGGAGGTCGCAACGCTGTGAAGGGACGCCTCGTTGCCCGCACGGCCCTAACGCCCGCGGAGGTCGACGCGATGTTCCGTCTCCTCGAGGCGCACTTCGTCGGAGTCTCCCGCGCGCAGTTCGAGCGCGACCTCGGTGAAAAGAACTGGGCGCTGCTCCTAGAGGACGAGGAGGGGACGCTCGCCGGTTTCTCGACCATACTCTTCTACGATTCGATCCACGACGGCGAGCCCGTCTCGGTCGTCTACTCCGGTGACACAATCGTGGCGCCGTCGCACTGGAACAGCCCCGGCCTGTCGCGCTCGTGGATCCACGCCGTCAGGGAGCTGCACGCCCGTGCGTCCACGTCGAAACTCTGGTGGCTGCTCCTCACCGCCGGCTTCCGGACGTACCGCTTCCTGCCGCTCTTCTGGAAAGAGTTCTCTCCTCGACACGACGCCGAACCTTCGGGTGCGCTGAGCAGTTGGATGGCCGAGCTCGCACGCGAGCGCTTCGGCGATCGCTACGACGCTTCCGACGGGATCGTCAGATTCGAGAAGCCGTACCGCCTCCGGCCCGAGCTTGCGGAGACACCGCGCGGAAGACTCGACGATCCGCACGTCGCCTACTTTCTCTCGAGGAACCCCGGCTTCGTCAATGGTGACGAGCTGGTCTGCCTAACCGAGATCACCTCGGGGAACCTGACCCGCGCCGGCTGGCGCATGGTCGATCCGAGCGTCGTCCGCTCGCGATCGCTCGCATGATCCCCGATCGGACGGAGATCGCCTGCCGGCTCGTCAACGGGCTCTGGGCTCTCTCCGCGCGCAATGCCGAGACTGCGTTCCGGCGGGCGCTCGAACGGCCGCGCGAGACGCAGGAGCGCTTGCTCGCGGACCTCCTCCGGCGCAACGCATCGACGAGCTACGGCCGCGACAACGAGTTCGACCGGCTTCGCTCGATGGCCGACTACAGGGAGCGCGTCCCACTCACGAGCTACGACGACTACGCCGAACTCATCGCGAGAATTCAGCGTGGCGAACGAGGCGTGCTGACAAACGATCCCGTCACACGTCTCGTTCCGAGCAGCGGGAGCGCCGGCGCCCGCAAGCTGATTCCCTATACGCCTTCGCTCCACCGCGAGTTCGAGCGAGGAATCCTCCCCTGGGTCGGCGGCCTCTTCCGCGAGCAGCCCGGCCTCCGAGAAGGCCCCGCGTACTGGTCGCTCTCTCCTTCCATCCCCGAGTCCGACGCCGCGGGTGCTGTGCCGATCGGGTTCGAGGACGACGCGTACTACCTGAGCGCCGCGATGCGAAGGCTCGTGCGCCACGTCCAGGCTGTTCCTCCCGGCGTGCGGCACATCCGCGACGTCGAGACCTTCCGCACCGCGACTCTTCTCTTTCTGCTTCGCGCGCGACAACTCCGATTGATCTCGATCTGGCATCCGTCGTTTCTCGTCCTGCTCTGCCGGGTGATGACGGAGCGGTTCGACGAGCTCCTTCGTCTGATCGCAGACGGTTTCTCCGCGAACGAGCTGACGCAGAACGAGAACGCCACGCTCCTGAAAAGGGACCGCGGCCTCGCGGCCGAGCTCGAGCGCCTCGACCCGCGCCGTCCCGAAACCATCTGGCCGCGGCTGCGACAGATCAGTTGCTGGGCCGACGGTCAGGCGGCAGGCGCCGCGCGCGATCTCGCCACCTGGTTTCCGGGCGTCGAGATCGCCCCGAAGGGCCTGATCGCGACCGAGGCCTTCGTGTCGCTACCGTTCCGGAACGCGCATCCGGTCGCGGTCTGCAGTCATGTCTTCGAGTTCATCGACGACTCCGGAGACATCTTCGACATCGACGAACTGACTCCCGGCACGCACTACTCGGTCGCCGTCACGACCGGGGGCGGGCTCTATCGCTATCGCCTGCACGACCTCGTGCGTGTCGACGGCTTCGTGCAACGCACTCCGTCGATCGTCTTCATCGGCAAAGAGGACCACATCGTCGATCTCGTAGGCGAGAAGCTCAACGAAGCCTTCGTCGCGGCGGCGCTGGCGAAAGTTTTCGGCGCGAGGGAATCGACGCCCCGCTTCAGCCTTCTCGCCCCGGAGCGGACCGAACATGGGTATCGCTACACGCTCTTCGTCCATGCAGAAGCCCGCACAGCCGTCAATCTCGAACGTGAGCTCGACCGCGAGCTTCGCTGCAATCCGCACTACGATCTCGCGCGCCGTCTCGGTCAGCTGGCGCCCCTTTCTCTCTGTGTCGTGGACGCCGCAGCACATGAGACTTTCCTCTCGCATGCCGCCGAAGCCGGCAGAGCGATCGGAAACGTCAAGCCGTCCTGCCTGAGCGCGGATCCGGGCTGGAGATCGAGGCTACGGGCCCGCGCCCGGGTGGTGTGAGCCTCGGCCGCAGTCGTAACACGACGGATCAGTCGCGTCGGACGTACCTTCTGTATGACCGTGCGAGGCGACGATGTCCGCTGGACCATGCTCGCGGCTTTTCTCTTCGCTGGGCCGGTGCTGTTCTGGTGGAACGAACCGCCGGCGCGCCGGCTCCACCATCCTCTCTCTCCCTTCGACCTTACCCTCGACGCGGCTGCGCAGCATTGGATCTTCCTGTCAAGCGCGCGAGAGTTGCTGCCGCCGGGCGCCAGCGTCACCGTGCACGCCCAGAATCCCGACGACGAGATGTCGCTCTACATGTTCGCCCTCGGTCTCTTCCCGGAGAACCGCGTCGTCCCGCGCAGCTACTGGGGCGCCACCGTCGCGCCGGAGCTGCATGCCGACTACGAGCTCGCGTTCGGCTGCACGGACCGACAGGCGTCCCAGCGCGTCGTCGCGGAGATTCCCCTCGGATGTGTGGGCGAGGTGATGCGGTGAACACGCTCACGTTTCTTTCTGCGTACCTGCTGCTGATTCCGGCAGGCATCTTTGGCGCGTGTCTCCCGATCGTGCGCGAGCTCGGCCGGCCGACGCGCGCCGCCAGCGCGATGTTATGCGGTGCGATCGCGCTTACCGCGGAAGCGCTGCTCTTCTCCCTCGCCGGCATTCCGTGGAGCCTGCCTTCGCTGTTGATTCCGCTGATCACCGCGAGCGCGCTCGCCGGATGGCTGCTATGCAGGCTCCCGGAATCGCCGGGACCCGAGAACGCATATCCAGGATTCCCGGCCGCGCTCATCGTGCTCGCCGCGACCGCACATCTCGTCGCGATGCTCGCCACGAGCCGCGCCACGTCGATCGACTTCACCTACTTCTGGGGCGTGAAGGCGGTTCACTTCGCCGAGCGCGGCGGAATCGACGACGCGTTGCTGCGCTGGCAGTACTTCATCCACGCCGTCCCCGACTATCCGCAGCTCGTTCCCGTGACGCAGGCGCTCGGCGTGCTCGCGCTCGGCAAGATGGCGTGGGTCGGCGCGCCTCTCTCGTCGGCGCTCTGGCTCCTCGCGGGTTTGCCGATCGTCGCTTCGATGCTGGCGATGCACATGCCGCTGCGAAAGGCGTGGATGATCGCCGCGTTCTGGTACGCCGCCATGGCGATGTCGCTCGCGAGCTCGTACTCGGGCGGGAACGCCGAGGCGCCGCTGCTCGTCTTCGAAACGCTCGGCGCTCTCGCAGTCTACGGCTGCGCGAAGGAGCCGCGCCTCGCACCGTTCGCGGCGCTGATGCTCTGCGGCGCCGCGATGACGAAGGTCGAAGCGCTCGTCACGATCGCCGCAATCGTCGCCGGCGCCTTTTTGCGCGATCTCGAGCGCGGGCTCCGGCCCGCGGCGCGCAACGCCGCGATTCTGCTCTCGGGCCCCGCGTTCGCCCTCGCGCTCTGGTTCGGGTATCAGCTCGCGAGCGGGATGGAGGTTGGCTACAGGCCCCACGGCGAGCTGACCCGCCTGCACTGGGATCATCTCGCGGCGATACTCCGCGCCTTCCCTTCGAACCTGGCGGCCGGAACCTTCGGCCTGAGCTGGGTGATCCCTCTGACGATCATCGTCGTGATGCTGCCCGCGAATCGCCGGCGCATCGCTTCGCTCCTCCCTCTCCTCGCTCCCGTGGTCGCGCTCGCCCTCTTTTTCGTCTTCGATTACCTGCACGACGCGGGCGAGGTCACGGAGCGGATCGGCTGGACCTTGCCCCGCATCTCGCAGCCCGCGCTGTCGATGCTCATCCTCGCCGCGGGGCTGGTCTATCGCGACGCCGCGCGCCCGGCACACCAGCACGGCTCGCAGCTTCACGCGCGCTGAGCGCGGGCGAGCGAGCCACGCCGTCTCCCGGGCGACCGTCGTTGACATCGTTCTGCGTCAGTTCGCCGTTTCGTGCGCTGGATCACAGAACGGAAACGACTTCGGACCGAAAAGGTACATAAGCCCTAGCCAGATACCGTTCGGGCCCGGAGGCGACTTGGCAGGAGACGGCAGCTCGCGCGAGTCCGAGGGAATCCGCTATCGACACATCGTCGATTCGGCGAGCGACGCAATCGTCACGATCGACGAGACGAGCACGATTCTCTCCGCGAATCCGGCCGTGGCCGCGATCTTCGGTTACCTCCCCGAGGAGCTCGTCGGGCAGAGGCTCGAGATCCTGATGCCCGAGGATCTTCGCTCTCAACACGGCGAGAGCCTCCGCCAGCATCTCGAGGAGGGAACGCACCTTCGTCGAACCCTGCGCTTCCCGGGACTTCGAAAGGACGGCAAGCTGGTGCAGCTCGAGATCTCGTACGGCGAGTATGTCGGCGAATCGGGAAGCGAGTTCATCGGCGTGATTCGCGACATCACCGCGGGAGCGGAGGCCGAGCGGCGGCTCGCGGAGAACGAGGCGCGTTTCCGCGACTTCTTCGAGAATGCGCCGATCGGATTCCACCGCCTCGGGGCCGACGGCGTCTACCTCGGGATCAACAACGCGGAGCTCGGAATGCTCGGCTACGAATACACCGAGCTCGTGGGGCGGAAGTCGCTCCGCGACCTCGTCATCCCCGAGCAGCGGGAGTCGTTCGATCGGAACATGGGCGTGCTCGAAGCGACGGGCGAGGTTCGCCACGTGGAGTACACGCTCGTGCGGAAGGACGGGCGGGAGATCCAGGCGCGACTCTCGGCGACCGCACTGCGCGATTCGTCGGGAAGGATCGTCTCCACGCGCGGCACGGTCGTCGACGTGACGTTCGAGCACGAGACGCTCTCCGCGCTGCGGGAGCTGAACGAGCAGTACCGCATGCTGTTCGAGCGGAATCTCGCGGGCATTTTCCGCGGCACGCTCGACGGGCGCGTCGTCGACTGCAACGACGCCTACGCGCGGATCCTCGGGTACGAAGGGCGCGAGCGCTTCCTGGAGGACTCCGGGGTCGACCCGGCGCTCGACATCCGCGAGCGCGAGGGGCTGTACCACCGCCTAACCGAGGAAAAGTCGCTCTCGAACGTGGAGATCGTCGTCCGCCAGTTCGACGGCTCGCCCATCTGGGTCGTGGAGAACCTCAGCCTCGTCGATGACCAGCCGGGACGGCCACCCCTCATCGAAGGGACGATCTTCGACGTGACCGCGCGTAAACTCGCTGAAGAGCGGGTCGCGTACCAGGCGTACCACGACAGCCTCACGGGCCTTCCGAATCCGGAGCACTTCCGGGAGCGGCTCGACGCGGCGATCGAAGCGGCGGGACGAAGCCGCCGGAAGGTCGCGCTGATGTTCCTCGATCTCGACAACTTCAAGTCGATCAACGACACGCGCGGCCACGCGGTCGGCAACCAGCTCCTGCAGCTCGTCGCGTTCCGGCTCGAGCGCGTGCTCCGGCCCGAAGACATGGTCGCACGGCTCGGCGGCGACGAGTTCACCATCGTCGCCGGCTCGATGCACTCGAAGCTCGACGCGACGACCGTCGCCGAAAAGGTTCTCGCGACGCTCACCAAGCCCTACCTGCTCGAGGGACGCGAGATCTACATCTCGGCGAGCATCGGCATCGCGATGTACCCCGAGGATGGGGCGGACCACGACAGCCTGCTGCGCAACGCGGACATCGCGATGTATCACGCGAAGGAGCTGGGGCGGAATCGCTTCGTATTCTGCACGCAGGAGGGCAGCGACAAGGCGATCGCGCAGATGACGCTCGAGAGCGACCTGCGGCGCGCGATCGACCGACATGAGTTCATCCTTCACTTCCAGCCGCAGGTCGACTCGATCAGCGGCGAGGTCGTCGCGCTCGAGGCGCTCGTGCGCTGGGAGCATCCCGAGCGCGGGCTCGTCATGCCGAACGACTTCATCCCGGCGGCCGAGCGTGCGCACCTGATCGTTCCCATCGGCGAGTGGGTGCTGCGCGAGGCGTGCCTGCGCGTCTCCGAGTGGCAGCGAACGAGCCCGCGCCTCCGCGTCGCCGTGAACCTCAGCAGCGTCCAGTTCCAGCAGCCCGACTTCGAAGAGATGATCGACCGCGTGCTTCGAGAGACGGGGGTCGCGCCGGATCTTCTCGAGCTCGAGATCACCGAGAGCGTGGCGATGCAGAATCCCGAGATCGCGCTCACGATCCTCCATTCGCTCAAGGCCAAGGGAATCCGGATCTCCATCGACGACTTCGGCACCGGCTACTCGTCGCTCAGCTACCTCAGCCGCTTCCCGATCGACTCTCTGAAGATCGACCAGCGCTTCGTGCGCGATATCGAGCTGGGCGGCGCCGACTCGATGATCATCAGCGCCGTGATCGCCCTCGCACACCAGCTCAAGCTCACCGTCATCGCCGAAGGGGTCGAGACCGAGACGCAGGCGACGTTCCTCAGGGAGCGCAAGTGCGAGCACCAGCAGGGATACCTGTTCAGCTACCCGATGCCCGCCGCCGACATCGACCTCCTGATCGAGAGAACACGCGGCGCGGAGGCGTGAGGCGCGGGGGCGGTAGTTGTTGGTTGTTAGTTGTTGGTTGTTAGTTGTTGGCTGTTGGTCGTTTCCTCTCGAAGTTGCCAGGCAAACGGGAAGTTCGTGTCGTCCTGAGCGCAGCGACTGTCTCT
>JBPPMG010000359.1:0-6057 GCA_051305935.1 Thermoanaerobaculia bacterium | reverse complement strand
ACGTCGCTCCAGCGCGGCATCCCCTGCATCACCACCCTCTCCGCCGTCGCCGCCTGCGTCGAAGGAATGCGCGCCGTCCAGGAAGGCCGCGGCAGCGTGCGGAGCCTGCAGGAGCTGCACGCGCGGTAGTGGTTGTGAGTTGTTAGTTGTTGGTTGTTAGTTGTTTGACGATCGGCGCTGCACGTTAGGCTCTTCCCTGCTGTCGCGTAGCGACAACCGAATTTAGCCCCCGGTCCCGCGGAGCGGGACCGGGGGTCGCTTACGCCCTCAATCGTTTCGCGCCGCGTAGCGGCGCTGGATCGGAAGCCCGCGGTCTCACCAGCGAGCCACGCAATCTCGTAAGACTGTGCCGCTACGCCGCGCACGCCATGCGTGCCATCTTCGCAACGCGGCGCCCTTGCAGCCGCGTCAGAACCTCCCCTTGCGATCGCATCCGTACTTTGCGTTCGACTCGATCCGGAGGCCGTTCATCACCTCGCGCAAATGCAACGACTCGGTGAGCACTCTCGCATAGCCGTCGCATGACGGCCGCGAATCGAACTTCAGCGACCTGATCCAATCCAGGTGCGCGCGAAGGCCGACTTCGAGGTGACCGATATGCGCCCGCTCATGGAGCAACACATCGTTGATCGGCGGCCCGCTCCCGAGGTGAATGACCGCTTCGACGTGCGCCGTCCCCTCGATGACCCAGTCACCATTGCGGAGCTCACACCGGCAGTCGAGCTCCTCTCGAGGAAAGTCGGTGCAACCTCGGACCCGGAAACCGACGCGACAGACTTCGCTCAGATTCACCGATAGCCGATGCTGTCTCACCGTCTCCACGAGCGAGAGCACGACGCCTCCGCCGGGTGCGGTCGGCGAAGCATCCGCGACGGGTGGCTTTGCCGCCCGGAGCGTCGACGAAAATAGCAAGACGAGTACGAGAATCGACCGAGCAAGGCGCATGAAGCATCTCCCTGGCTACGGCCGAGCGGGATCCCGTTAGCGACCGACTCGTCCGAAATGTGGTGCGTCAATTCATTAGTACGTCGACATCGGCGCGAGCGCATCCCTCGCGTCTCCGCGTTTTCGGGACATTTGCAGGAGTTGCACGATCGAGACTCAGTTTGGAGTTTTGCCGAGCGGAATTGGACGAAATTAGGCCGCGTGGCACTCGACGAGACTCCGCCTAACACCGCCGCGACGTCAGGGCGTCGACCGCTGGCAGGCCGCCGCGGCTCGAACGCACGACAGAAACCGGCCCCTGAGGAGAGTCAGCGGAATTCGGTTCGCCCGGGATCGACGGAATTCACCGGCTCGCGGTCATGCCGGAGACTTCGCGGTCGATCCGACCCTCCCTGCCGTCGCGTCTGCTCTCGCGTCGCGACAGCCGGACTTGGCTCCCGGTCCGTCGACCGGGACGCTGCGGGACGCTGCGGCAACTCGCACCATTGCCCCCTGGTGTATCCTCTCCGCATCACCACAATCTGACCGGCCTCGTATCGAGGAAAGGAGTCTCGTATGCGGAGGGTTCATCTCTGTCTACTCCTCGGATTTGCGCACCTCCTGGGGAGCATCGCGTCGTCAGCTCAGCCGCCTGCCGGAGACGCGGCCGCGTCGGCGCCGCCACTGTTCGATGGCCTCGGCGGACTTTCGCGGAAGGTAACGACCGCTTCGCCGGAGGCGCAGCGCTACTTCGATCAGGGGCTCGCGTTCGTCTACGCGTTCAACCACGACGAGGCGATCCGCGCGTTCAGGCACGCGGCGAAGCTCGACCCGTCCTGCGCGATGGCGTACTGGGGCGTCGCGTATGCGAACGGGCCGCACATCAACAACCCCGTCGTTCCGCCCGACCGAGCGGCGGCCGCCTGGAAGGCGACGGGTCAGGCGATGGCCGTCGCGGGCGAGGGAACACCGGTAGAACGCGCGCTGATCGACGCGCTCGTGCGGCGGTACGCCGATCCCCAGCCCGAAGACCGCAAGCCGCTCGATCAGGCGTACGCCGACGCGATGCGCAAAGTGTGGCAGGCCAACCCGAAGGACGCCGACGTCGGCGCGCTCTTCGCCGAGGCCCTTGCCGACCTGAGGCCGTGGGACCTGTGGACCGACGAAGGCAAGCCGCAGCATGGAACCGAAGAGCTCGTCGCGACGCTCGAGGCCGTGATCGCGCTCGACCCGAAGCATCCGCTCGCGAATCACCTGATGATCCACGCGGTCGAGGCCTCGCCTAACCCGGAGAAGGCGGACGCGGCGGCAGACACGCTTCGCGACCTTCAGCCCGGACTCGGCCACCTGGTCCACATGCCGTCGCACATCGACGTGCGTCGCGGGCGCTGGAGCCAGGCGATCGTCGCGAACGCGAAGGCGATCGAAGCCGATCGCGCGTATGTGGCGAAAGCGCAGGAGCCGGGCTTCTACCGCCTATACATGTCGCACAACTACCACATGCTCACCTATGGAGCGATGATGACCGGGCAGAGCGCGCTCGCGCTGAAGACGATCCGCGCCCTGGTCGCCGACATCCCGCTGGAGTTCTTCAGGGCGAATCCCTTTGCCGACGGCTTCATGGCCATGCCGCTCGAGACGATGATGCGCTTCGGTAAGTGGAACGAGATTCTCGCAGAGCCGGCCTTTCCTGATTTCGTGCCGATATCGCGCGCGTTGCAGCACTACGCGCGCGGCGTCGCCTACGCCGCGAAGGACGACCTGGAGGCCGCCCGCCGGGAGCAGGCGGCATTCCGCGAGGCCCGCGCAAGGGTTCCCGCGGAAGCGATCTTCGGGAACAACACGGGCTCGGACATTCTCGACGTCGCAGAGCACGTGATGAACGGCGAGATCCTGTTCCGGAGCGGAAGGATCGACGAAGGGATCGCCGCACTGCGCGAAGGAGTGAAGCGCGAAGACGCTCTGCGCTACGACGAGCCGCCCGACTGGATCCAGCCGGTTCGCCACCCGCTCGGTGCCGCGCTCCTGCAGGCGGGCCGCTTCGCGGAAGCGGAGGCGGTCTTCCGCGAGGATCTCGCGAAGCTTCCCGACAACGGCTGGGCGCTCTACGGCCTCGGCCGCGCACTGCGACTACAGAAGAAAAACAAGGAGGCCGCGACGGTCGAGGCTGACTTCAAGCGCGTCTGGAAGGACGGAGACGTGAAGCTGAGGTCCGCCTGCCTGTGTCTGCCCGGGGTGTGACGGGGCCGTCGCCCGCTCGTTGACGATGCGCCCCGCCCCGCGCGGGCCGTCGCGCGTCGCACGCGCGACGGATCCGCGGCACATCGGAGTGTGCCGCTACGAGGCAACTTGTAGCAGGTCATTCCGATGTCCGAGCCGGCTACTCCGGGCTCCAGACGGCAATACCGAGCGATCGAAGCCGGCGCGTGAAGCGGGAGTCGAACGTCGCGATCGAACATCCCATCTCGAGCGCCATGGCAGCGAGCGAGGCGTCGGCGAATTCTCGGATCGACGACGGCCAGAGCTCGAACAGCCTCGCGAGCGGGAGCGCGTGTTGCACCACCGCGCCCGGAAGGGCCACGAGGTCGGCCAGCAGCGCGGCGACGTCCGCGTCGGATTGCTTGTACAGGTTGCGCATCACGTAGTGCGTCTCGAACAGCACGAACTGCGCGATGACGATCTGCTCCGCGCCCGAAGCAGCCTGCCGGAAGAGCCGCTCGGCCCCGGCCCGCTGGACGGCGTTGCGGTCGGTAACCGCGGAGAGAATGACGTTCGTGTCGACGAGTACCACCACGCGCTACGTCCCACCTCGTCGCTTCCGAGCAGATTTCACATCGTACGACACCGATCCCCGTCCCGTTCGAACGACGCCGATCCAGCGAAAGAACGCTGGCTCGTCCGCTGAGACCTCCACGGCTCCGTCTCGAATCTCCCAGTAGATGGTTTTTCCCGACGAGACGCCCAGGGCGTCGCGGACCGGCTTCGGAACCGTCGTCTGCCCCTTGCTCGTGATCGTCGACTTGACCTTCGCCATTCCTTACCAATCGTACCATCCGGTAAGGAACCGGCCAAGCAGGCCGGCAAAGGACGGAGGCTCTTGCTACGAGCTCATCCGATTCGCTTTACCACCATCACCGTCGTGTCGTCGGACGGGGGGGCGCCCGCGCGGTGGCGTTCGGTTGCATCGAAAAGGTGGCGGGCCAGGCTCGCGGAGTCTTCGTCTTCGCGCCCCAGAAGGGCGAGGTGCACACCCTCCACTCCGAGCTCCTGCCCTTCGGGCGATTCCGCCTCCGTGACACCATCGGAGTACAGAACGAGGGAATCTCCGGGCGCGAGCATCGCGTCATGCATACGCCAGGCAGCGCCTCTGATGAGGCCGACGACCGGTCCGGTGGAACCGATCGTCTCGAGCGCCCCGTCCGCGCGGAGAATGACCGGCGGGGTGTGTCCGGCGTTGACCATGCGCACGAATCCTTCGCTGCAGAACCGCCCCACGACGAGCGTCGCGAACTTGTTCGACGGCATCTCCTCCGAGGCGACCTCGTCGATCGCCGCGATCAAATCGGCGACGCGCGGATCGCATCGCGCCGTCACCATGTGCTCGAGCTGCTCCTGGAGCATCGCCATCATCACCGCGGCATCGAGCCCCTTGCCGGCGACGTCACCCAGCGCGAAGACGAGCCCGCCATCCCTCGCGCGCATCGCGCTGTAGAAGTCTCCGGTGAACGATCGGGCGGGAACCGACACCGCGTGCGTCTCGTAATGCGCCCGGGTTTTGCTTTCAGCGGGGACTGTGAATGCGATGGACATCGGCGGCTCCGGCTCGGGCTTGTTGGTTGTTGGTTGTTAGTTGTTAGTTGTGAGTTGACACTTGTTGCTGAATCGGGTTGATACGTCTCGTCGCCGCTTCGCGGCTCGTGGGGTGATCTGCTCGATTGACTCGGCGCTCACGCGCCGAGCTAACCATCGCGTCGCCGCTTCGCGGCTGGCTCGGCTGACCCGGCTGGCGAGCTGGGCTTCTCAGCACTCGGATCCACCCAGCCACCATTGCCTGTCTAACAACTAACAACTAACAACCAACAACTACGACCTAACAACTCCCCAGCCCCCTCACGCGCTCTTCGCCAACGGCCGGCAGTGCGCGCACGCGCGCAGTCCCTTCGTCGCGGCATCGCGCTCATCACGGACGAGCACGCGGTTCTCCTCGCGAATGCGCTTCGCGTCGCGACAGGTCGGGAAGCAGTAGATGCCGGTGGTACGCGAGGCGACGTAGCGGAAGCCGCGCTTCGACATCGACTCGATCGTCGCGATGTCGACCCCCTCGCCGGCGAGGAGCTCGCGTTTCATCGCTTCGCCGAACCCGTAGTTGCCGACTCCTCCGGAGGACGGGATGACGCGGTGGCACGGAACGACGAACGGCACCGGGTTGCGGGCGCAGGCATTGCCGACGGCTCGCACGGCGGCCGGGCTCCCTGTCTCGCGCGCCACCCACGCGTAGGTGCGCACTTCGCCGGGAGGGATCTCGAGCAGCTTGCGCAGCACCTTCTGCTCGAACTCGGGAAGCTCGTCGATGTCGACGTCGGGGCTCTTGAGCCTCTCGCCGCGAAGGGCCTTGACCACCTCTCCCCGCTGACGATCGGAGAGCTCGCGTTCTTCGAGCTCGCGTCCCCTCCGCTCCCGGTATTCGTTCCTGAACTTCTCCTCGCTGACGCTCACGGGTGAGATCCTGGTGATCCCGCGACTCGAGAAGGCGACCCGAACCGCAAGCGCCTCGGTCTCGACGACGCAATAGCCGTGGGCGCAAAGGTCGCGAACGCTCTCCACGCAGCTGGTCGGGCACTCGCGAACGAGCGCGGGAAGCCTGGCGGCGAGCGCCTCGTACGCGACTCGGTCATCGTCGCACCAGTGGCAGGCGGCGAGGTGCGCTCGCACTTCCTTTTCCTCGTCAACCGGAAGCTCGCCGGCACGCAGCTCGTCGAGCCGGATCAGCGCGCTGTCACAGCGCATGGGCAGTCTCCTCGGGGGCGGCGAGCGTGTCGCGCAGCTGGCGCAGCGAGCGAAAGACTTTGCCGCGCAACACTGCTTCACCCAATCCCGTCGTCTTCGCGATTTCCGCGTACGACATCTCCTCGA
>JBPPMG010000517.1:0-19560 GCA_051305935.1 Thermoanaerobaculia bacterium | reverse complement strand
TGGCTGCTCCTTGAGGACGGCCAGGAGAGCGCGGCCGGCAGCGTCGATGTGCTTGCGCACGGCGGCCTCGGCCGCGTCGGGATCGCGCGCCGCGAGCGCCGCAACGATCGCAGCATGCTCCGCGGCGTCCGGCTCCTCGCGCCCGGGCGCCGAGTCCGTGGCCGCGTGCGGGATGTTGCTCCATAGCATCGTCGGGAACGCGGCCCATAGCTGGCCTAACGTCCGGATGAGGTAGGAGCGACGGCTCGCGGTGAAGATGAGCGAGTGGAAGCGGCGGTTCAGCTCGCGATATTCGGGAAGCTCCGTCGGCGTGGTGCAGCGGATCATGCGCCGATGGAGGTCCGTGATCTCTCGGATCTCCTCGTCGGTGATCTCCGCGGCCGCGTATCGGGCGGTCATTCCCTCGACGAAGACGCGGCAGGCATAGAGGTCCTCGACGTCCTCGAGGGTGAACTGAACGACGCGGACGCCTCGGTAAGGAACGTGCTCGACGAGTCCCTCGGCGGCGAGACGCTTGAGCGCTTCGCGGATGGGCATCTGACTGACGCCCTGCTCCTGAGCCAGGCGCTCCTGGCGGAGCCACTCGCCCGGATGAAGCGTTCCTTCGAGGATCTCGGCGCGAAGCCGATCGGTGATGTGGTGGGCGAGCTGCTTATGGGAGGACTTTCTTTCCCTGGGATTCATCCCGCCTCCTGAGATATTAGATATAATATCTTTTCGCTCAGCGTATCCTGCTCCCGCCGGGGCGTCGGAGTCAAGAGGTTCCGTAATTTTACGGTTCGGCGCAGGCGAACCTCTCCGGGCGTCGCGTTTTCTGGAGGAGATCCAGGGAAGTGGCCGTCAGGAGGTCCAATTCGAAGAGAGAGGTCGCGGCCTCGCTCGGGTTTGGCGGCAGGGAGACCCGCGGGGTCGCCCGCTGGTTCCGGCCGCGACAGACCGCAGGGGCAACGCCTCGCCCCTGCGCGACGTGCGATCCTGCCCGACCCCCGCCTGCGTTCGTGACTGCGCGGCCGTGAGTCGCCGCGCGTGCCCTATCGGGCAGAAGCTTCCATCTATAATCACCGCACCCAATGCAGCTCAGCCCCGGAATGCGTCTCGCGCACTACGAGATCGTCGTCGCCATCGGCCGCGGCGGGATGGGCGAGGTATTCCGTGCGAAAGACAACCGGCTCGGTCGCGACGTCGCGATCAAGGTGATCCCGGACGATTTCGCGAAGGATGCCGAGCGCCTGGCGCGCTTCGAGCGCGAGGCGCGGCTGCTCGCCGCACTCAACCATCCGCGCGTCGCGGCGATCTACGGTCTCGAGGAGTTCGAAGGCACGAAGTTCCTCGTCCTGGAGCTCGCCGAAGGCGAGGACCTCTCGCTTCGAATTCAACGCGGGGCGATGCCGATCGACGACGCCGTCTCGATCGCATCGCAGATCGCCGAGGCGCTCGAAGCGGCGCACGAGAAGGGGATCATCCACCGCGACCTCAAGCCGGCAAACGTGAAGGTGAGCGCGAGCGGCGAAGTGAAGGTTCTCGACTTCGGGCTCGCGAAGGCGGCCGACTCTTCGACGGAGAACGCCGATCTCTCCAACTCTCCCACAATGGTTCGCGCGGCGACGAACGCCGGCATGATCCTCGGCACGGCCGCCTACATGGCGCCGGAGCAGGCACGGGGAAAGAGCGTCGACAGGCGCGCCGACATCTGGGCGTTCGGCGTCGTGCTATGGGAGATGCTCAGCGGACGCAAGCTCTTTTCCGGCGAAACCGTTTCGGACACGCTCGCCGCGGTCCTGACGAAGGACGTCGACCTGTCGATGTTGCCGGCTGGAACGCCGCCGGGTGTTCGCTGGGTCCTGGAGCGCTGCCTCGTTCGCGACCCGCGCCTTCGGCTGCGCGACATCGGCGAAGCCCGCTTCTGGCTGTCGCCCAACGCATCGACGGTTACGTTAGGCTCGTTTCCCGTCGCGATCAGCGAGCGGCCACGCCGCGTACGCGCCGGATGGATCGCGCTTGCCGCCGTCGCCGGCCTCGCGGCGGGGGCCTTGATCGGCCTGCGATTGGAGAAACCTCCGGTTGCGGCGTCGCTTCGGAAAGTCGACATCACGCTCAAAGCTCCGCCGATCCAGTTCGCGACCCCGGTGCTCTCGCCCGATGGCAAGGCGATGCTCATTGCCACTCCGGAGCAGCTCACGATCCGGCGTTTCGACGAGACCGAAGAGCGAGCGCTCGCGAATACGGCGGAGGCCATCTTCGTCTGCTGGTCCCCCGATGGCCGGGAGATCGCGTACGTTTCGCGAAACCGCCTCTGGCGTGTCGGCACTGACGGGAAGCCGCCCGTCGCGATCGCGACGCTGCCACGCGAGCTCTCGGGCGCTGGAGGCATGGCGTGGCTTTCGGACGATCGGATCGTGCTGGCCGGGAGCCCGAAGGCGGGACTGCTCGAGGTGCCGGCCCGAGGTGGCACGCCTCGCATGGCAGTGCCGCTAGACGAGAAGACCGAGCGCGACTTCCACGAAGTATCGCCGCTGCCCGACGGTCGTGGAGTTCTCGTCGTGGTGCACGAGAAGGGTGGGTTTCCGAACAGGATCGACGTGCAGAGCGGGGCGAACCGGACGAAGGTAGTCGCGTTCGACGGAGCCTGGCTCGAGAACCCGGTCTACTCGCCGACCGGACACGTACTCTTCGGTAAGGCAGAGCCGGCGAAGGAGATCTGGGCGATTCCCTTCTCTCTCGATTCGCTGAAGGCAACCGGAGATCCGTTTCTCGTCGCCTCGGGAATGTCACCGAGCATCGCGAACGACGGCACGCTGGCCTGGATTCGCGGGGAGAGGCGGACGAAGCGGCAGCTCCTGCGCGTCGACCGGCACGGGCTCATCGAGCGCGACCTCGCGCCGCCGGCGATGGAGTGCCGGTATCTCGATCTGTCAGCCGACGGCCGGCGTGTCGTAGCCACGGTCCTCGATGACGGCTATGACCTGATGGTCTTCGACATCGAGACGCGGACGACGACGCGCCTCACCTCGGGAGCAAGCGTCGACTGGTATGGCGACTGGTCGAGAGACGGAAAATCGGTCCTGTACGAGATCGGCGACCGCGACTCGGTCGCGATCGTGACGACGAATCCGCCGGGTGAGCCGCGTGTCATGACCGAGGGCTACGCTCCGCGGTGGTGGCCGGACGAGGCGTCGATCGTGTTCGAGCGGTTAGGCGAAGACGGATCGTACGACCTCTGGCGGCGCTGGCTTGACGGCGGGAGGGAAGAGAAGGTACTCGCGACGCCGCGCGACGAGAGGTACCCCGTTCCGTCGCCGGATGGCACACTTGTCGCCTACATGTCGGACGAGACAGGGCGCGACGAGATGTTCGTGCGCGAGGTCGGGGGTAGTGGACTGAAGTTTCAGGTCTCCTCGAGGGGAGTCGCCGGAGCCCCGCGGTGGAGCCCCGCGAGCGACGAACTTTACTACCGCTCCGAGGGTGCGCTCGTCGCCGTTCGGCGGGCGCCGGGAACGACGCCGTCATTCTCTGCGCCCGAGGCGCTCTTCTCATTCCTCGACGCGGGGTTGACCCAGCGCGACGTGGGCTTCGACGTCACTCCCGACGGGAAGGGCTTCGTCGTCACGCGCGACGTGCCTGATGAAGAGAACCGCGCCGTCATCACGCTCGTGACGAACTGGTTCGAGGAGTTCCGGAAGTAGGGCAGTCCCGGCGCTTCCCGTTCAGCGCGCGGGCACTCTCGCCAGATGAACCGCGAAGAGCCGCGCCGGGTCGGTGAACGTCCGCTCGCGGACGAATCCTGCCGCTCCGAGCAGCGCGTCGACGTGCCGCTCGTCGTACTTGATGCTCGACTCGGTGTGGATCCGCTCTCCCTGGCGGAAACGAACTCTCGCGCCGAGCGCCTCGATCCTGACCTGCTGCTCGCAGAGGCTCTCGAGGTGCATCTCGATGCGCGACTGCTCCTCGTTCCAGAGCGCGACGTGCGCGAACCGGTCGAGGTCGAACTCGCCTCCGAGCTCCCTGTTGATCCTCGCGAGGACATTCTTGTTGAACGCCGCGGTCACGCCCTGCGCGTCGTCGTAGGCAGGGACCAGGATCGCGGGATCTTTCCGGAGATCGGCGCCTAACAGGAGCGCGCCCCCTGGCGCGAGGCTGGCGCGCACCCCCGCGAGCAGCGCCGTTGCCTCGTCGTCTTCGAAGTTTCCGATCGAGCTCCCGATGAAGAGGACGAGCCTGCGCGGACCGAGCGCGCGGATGTGCGGAAGCGCTTCGGCGTGATGCATCACCAGCGGCCTCACCTCGACGGACGGCAGGCTCACGGCGAGCCGCGCCGTCGCCTCCGCGATCGCCGACTCCGACACGTCGACCGGCGCGAACACGCAGCGACCCTGGTGCCTGACGACGGCGCGCAGGACGATCTCGGACTTCGTTGCGGTCCCCGCGCCGAGCTCCACGACGTGCAGCGGGAACACGGTGCCGGCCACGGCGGTCGCCACGATCTCGTCCGCGTACTCGACGAGAATCGAGCGCTCGACCCGTGTCGGGTAGTACTCGGGAAGCTCCGTGATCTCTTCGAACAGGCGCGAGCCCTCGTCGTCGTAGAAGAGAAACGGCGGAAGGCTCTTCTTGCCGGCCAGCAACCCGCGCGCGACGACGCCTGCGATCGGGTTCTCGCCTCGCTCGAATGCCGTTGCACGACGCTTCATGGCTTCACCTCGTTGCTTCGATCCTTCGCGAGCCGGATGCCGGTCACCTGAAACCGGGTTCCGGGATGCCAGAAGTTCCGATACGTCGGCCGCACGTGCTCGCGCGGTGTGAAACACGAGCCGCCGCGAAGGACGTACTGGTTGACCATGAACTTGCCGTTGTACTCGCCGATCGCGCCAGGCCCGGCGACGAAGCCCGGGTAAGGCGAGTAGCTCGAGCGGGTCCACTCCCAGGTGTCGCCGAAGAGCTGGCGCAGCCCCGTCCCGCCCGGCGCCGCCGGCATTGGTCGCAGCGCCCCGCTTTCGCGGAAATTGCCTTCGCTTCCATTCATCGTGCCCGCTGTCGCTTCCCACTCTGCTTCCGTGGGAAGGCGCGCCCCGAGAAACGTCGCGATCGCGTCTGCCTCGTAGAAGCTGACGTGCGAGATCGGTTCGTCGTCCGCGGCCTCACGCTCCCCGTCGAGGCCGAACACGACGAGCGCGCCACCGTCACGCCGCGCGTAGAGCGGCGCACGAATGCCGTGCGCGCGCACGAAGTCGAGCCCGTCGGAGAGCCAGAGCGTCGCCGTCTCGTAGCCTCCCGCGTCGGCGAACGCCTTCCACTCGCCGACCGTGACGAGCCGGTCTCCGAGCGCGTACGGCTCCAGCCAAACGCGGTGTCGCGGCCCCTCGTTGTCGAATGCGAAGTTCTCCGACGGCCCGACGCCGATCTCCGTCGCGCCGCCGGGATAGTCGACGAATCGCATCGGCGCGGCGTTCCCGCCGTCCTCACGCGTCTTCGCTCCGGCGTGACGGTAGGCGGGATGCAGCGGATTCTCCGCGAGCGCATTGAGGATGTCGGTGAGAAGCAGCTCCTGATGTTGCTCCTCGTGCGCGAGCCCGAGCTCGAGGACGGGGCGCAGCGCGGCGAGCTCGTCTTCACTCGCGCTCGCGAGCAGCTCCAGCATCCGCCCGTCGATCGCTCGCCGATAAGTGGACACTTCGGCCGCGGTTGGACGCGACAGCATCCCGCGCCTCGGCCGCGCGTGCCGCGGCCCGACGTTCTCGTAGTACGAATTGAAGAGGAAGCCGTAGCGCGGATCGAACGGCGCGACTCCGCGCGGCAGCAGCACGAAGGTCTCGAAGAACCACGTCGTGTGCGCCCGATGCCATTTCGCGGGACTGCAGTCGGGCATCGACTGCAACTGCTGGTCCTCGGGCGAGAGGGGAGCGGCGAGCTCTTCGGTCGCGGTCCGCACCGCCGCATATCGGTCGATCAGCTGTTGCTTCATGGTCGCGTTCCATCTCGATCAAGACGGCAACGGGAGACATTCGTCCCGCGAGGGGGGGTACGCTCGCCGCACGCTGAACGATAGAGAAATCGGAGGTTACCACACCCTGCCGGGCGGGCCGCCGAGGCGAGGCCGCTCGAGCGTCAGGCTCGGCGGAGTGGTGCCTCAATCGCCCGGCGCTGGCTGAATCGCCCGCATTTTCGCGTTGAAGCGATCTTCGGCCGTGTTTCCCGAACCCGCGAGAATGGCGCGCTCCCAGGAACCGTACTGCGGGTTTGGCAGGATGAACCACTTCGTGCCGAACCAGTCGGCGTAGCGGTCGAACAGTGCCGATCGTTCCGCGAGCGACTTCCCGCTCGCGCTCACGAAGTCGTTGAAGTCGTCTCCGACGAGGAGCAGCACGCGGTACTTCTGCGCGACGAAGGCGCGTCTCGACGATTTGTCGGAGACCCAGTCGGGCATTTCGCCCACGGTGAGAAGCGTGTCTTCGCCCTCGGACACCGGAAAGCCGAGCTTGCGGAGATTCGCCTGCGTCGCGTCCTCGATGTTCTTCCGCTGGTTGGTGACGTAGAAGATCGTGACTCCGCGCGACTCTGCGTAACGAAGGAACTCGATCGCCCCTGGAATCGCGGTGACGCGACCGGATCGGATGTGCTCGTCGAACGCTTCCTCCGTGTGCATTTCCGCGCGCTTGGTTAGCGACGCCTGGTAGTCGGAGTTGTCGAGGCAGGTCTCGTCGAGATCGAGAATGATCGCGGGACGGCGCTCGCTCTCCGCGGCGCTCGTCAATTCCGTCACCGCGCTCCAGGTCGGGTCGGCGAGCGCGAGGTCGAGAGCGTGCCGCGCCGCGGCGTACGCCTGCCGCGCGGAGGCGCGATATTCGACCGCCATCCGCACCCACGCGACGCCCTGCAGACCTTCCTGCCCGTATTGAATCTCCGGCGCCTTCGCAGTGGGGGCAGCGGCGGGCCCGCTCGTCGAATGTGCGCACGACAGCGAAACGACCGACAGAACTACGATTACCGCCCTAGTAAACGTCCGCATCATTCTTCCTCGCGCTTTCAGCATTCGGGCCTGAGCCCGCCTGCGGGGATTCTAGCGCGAGACTTCACGCGGACTCCTCATGGAATTTACCGGGATCTTGCGTGAGGCCTGATTCCGGGCTCTGGATGGCAGACTACGGATGGGCCCACCCGACGCGACGACGAACTCCCGGCGCGACTTGCGCCGGCGCGGCGCCCGTATTACTCCGGCCCGATGACGACATGAAACAGGGTGTCGTCGGCGCCCCGGGTCCTGGTCGAGATCAGGAACGACTCTCCGTCCGGGAACGCGGCAAACTCTCGAACCGGCCGCGACATGCGGAAGAGCTCCCTCGGCTTCGCGGTGTCCCAGCGTCCGTCCGCGCCGGGTACGACGCTCATCACGCCGTCGTTCCCCGAGATGTAGAAAAGCTCTTTCCCGTCCTGGCGCCATCGGGCGCACCGTCCGTCGTTTTCGGAGATTCGAATGCGAGCCGACCCGTCGAGAAGACTCTGGATGTAGATCTCGTTAGGCCCCGTTGCATTCGACGTGAATGCGAGCCACTTGCCGGCCGGAGAGGGCTGAGGCTGTGATTCGGAGTAGCTGCTGCTGATCACCGCCTCGGCCTTCTTCGTCGCGAGCGGAAGACGATAGACGTCGGGGCCCAGCCCTGTGTCGCGTGAGAAGTAGACCATTCCGTCGTCCGGCGAGAAGACAGGGGCAAACTGGAATGCGTCGCGAGGCGTCAGGTCCACCGTCTCGGAGCCGCCGAGCCCGCGCAGCACGAGATGGGGGAATGCCCCTCCTTCACCCTGGGAGAAGACGATCGAGCGCCCGTCGGGCGACCACGACGGAGAGACCTCGACGCCGGGATCGCTCGTGAAGCGGTCTCGAACGCCGCGGACGAGATCGTAGATCCAGATGTCCATCAGCCCCGTCCCAGGGGCGACAATGGTCACGGCGGCCATCTTTCCGTCCGGCGATATTGCCTGGTCAAAGACGATGTCCGTCTCGTCGAGGATTTTCGTCTCGGCGCCAGCGCGATCCATCGTGACGAGGCGCGAGGTGCTCGTGTCGGTCCTGTAGACGACGACGCCGGATGCCGAGGTGTCGAACTCGGCCCGCGCGGTTGGATAGAAGTAGAGCACGTCGGCCGCGACCGTTTCGGGTTCGCTGGTGAATCGGCCCTTCGTTGCGTCGAAGCGTTGAGCCAGGAGTTTGCCGTCGCGGACGTATGCGAGGCGGTCCTTCCCCAGTACCCTCGCGTACGAGACGTTGGAGACGAGCACCGTCCGATCGGGCGAATCGAGCGAGGCCAGCGTGAGCCCTCTCTCGAGTGAGAGTGAGGCGAACGCCAGGTAGAGGAAGTGTTTGCCGTCGGGGAGCAACGTCGGCCACTGGTGCCGCCACTCGCCCTGCTGGAGTGACGTCACCTTGACGGGCGTCCCTCCAGTGTCCGCGACGGAGTAAATCTCGGTGCGCTCGCCTCGCGAATCGGCGAACAGAATGGTGGGTCCCTGCCAGGAGGCGCGCGCTCCCGCGCTGACTACGTCGCAGAGTGCCTCGGGAGGAGTGCCTCCCGCTGTCCGCATCTTCCAGAGCTTGCTGCGCGCGCTGTATCCAATCCACGTTCCATCCGAAGACCAGAAGGGGCCGATCGCGCCGTCGGTACCTTCGAGCTTCCTGACCTCATAGGAGTCGAGTTCGCGCAGATACAACGAGCTCGGACTGCGGCTGCCCGTGGCTGCGGTGAACACGATCGTCCGCCCGTCGGGCGAGAGCGAGAAGGAGTTCAGCTCGGTGTGCCCGCGGTACCGGATCTCGGGAGGCAGCGCGAAGTGGAGACGAGCTGTCAGCGGTGTCGCGGTCGATCCCGTGGCAAACCGCGTCGCCGCCCAGCCGACAAGGCCCGCGACGACTGCCGTGGCGAGCACGATTGCAGCAAGCGGAATCCGGCGCTGCTTCGCGGGCGCGGCGTGTTCCGACGTGAGCGAGCTCTCGCTGATCCAACGAAGCTGTCGCGCGATGTCCTGCGCCGTCTGCCAGCGTTCGTCGGGGTTCTTCTCGAGCGCGGTGTGGATGATCCGCTCGAGCGCCGGCGGCGTCGCCGACTGCACTGTTCGGATCGGCGCCGGATCGGCGGAGAGAATCGCGGCGATCAGGCTCGCCGGAGAGTCTCCCCGGAACGGGCGCTGGCCCGTCGCCATCTCGTAAAGGATCACGCCGAGCGAGAAGATGTCGGTGCGGTGATCGACGCTCTTTCCTTCGAGCTGCTCGGGCGCCATGTACTGAAACGTGCCGACGATCTTCCCCTCGGCAGTCAACGGATTGACATGGGTGGGCGGCGCGGAATGATCGGAGAAGACGCGGGGAGCCGGGTCGACGAACTTCGCGAGCCCGAAGTCGAGCAGCTTCGCGCCGGCGGAGGTAATCATGATGTTCCCCGGCTTCAGATCGCGATGCGTGATGCCGGCGCGGTGCGCCTTCTGCAACGCTTCCGCGATCTGCGAGCCGATGCGCACGATCTGGCTCGTCGGAAGCGGTCCCTTCGATAGACGCTCGGCCAGCGTCTCTCCTTCGAGATACTCCATGACGAGGTACTCGATCCCGTCGGCATTTCCGACATCGTAGAGCGCGCAGATGTGCGGGTGTGAGATCGCGGAGATCGCGCGTGCTTCCCGCTCGAAGCGTTCTCTGAGCTCGGCGTTCGCGTTGAGGCCGGAAGGGAGCACCTTGATCGCCACCGTGCGATCGAGCCGGGTATCCCGGGCTCGATACACCTCTCCCATCCCTCCCGCTCCGAGCAACGAAGTGATTTCGTACGGGCCGATCCTGCGGCCGCCCTCGAGTGTCATTTGTGCGCCGATGATAACTGGTTTCGATCGGATGCGCGGTGGTGCTGCGCGATCCGTTCGACGACAGCAACGCCGGCGACGGGCCGCGTCGCCGGCGTCAGTCGTGGGGGATCGCCGGAAGTCCTGCTGCGCGCGCTCAGGGCAGTTCGACGTCGTTCAGCGCGAATGTGTGATGGGCCATCGTCTTCGGGGTGAGGAGCTTGATCTGGAGACCCCAGCTCGGGTCGACGGCCGCACCGTAGGTCGACAGGATGGTGAGCCCGTCCTGATCGCGCGGATAGACGCGCTGCGGAGTGCCCGCCCCGTCGAGAAAAGCGTAATCGTGCACCCGCTTGTTCGGGTCCTTGACCTTGAGGGCGATCTCGCCCTCACCGGGGACGAAGAACGAGTCTTCGAAACTCGAGACCATCCACTTGATCGACTCCTCGTCGACGCCATCTTTCTTCCACTCGTCTGCCTTGGCTTTCGACGCCTTCTTCTTCTCGGCCTCGAGTTGCGCCTTACCGACCACGGAAACCTCGATGCCGTTCGCCTTGAGGGCCTTGTTGGAGACCGGCTTGCCCGCGAGCGCCTGAAACTTCGCCAGAGTGACTACCGCGTCTTTGTCCTTGTCGGGCATGTAGAGCTCGACCTCGCCGCGGACTTCCTTCACGACGACGGCCTCGCGAGCGGGGTTCTTCAGCTTGAACGCCACACTCGCCGGCGTCTTCGTGTCCTTCTCCCGGAAGTACGCGCTCGACGTTTCCTCGAATTTCGGCTCGTTCGCCTCGGGATCGATGAGGTCGCGACCCGTGTCGTCGACCGCCTTGCGAACCGTGATGCGCGCCGCCGAGATTTCCGCCTCGGAGATCCCCTGCAACTGCAGGGTGATATCGAGCTGGGAAAAGAACGACGACGTTCTCCGGTCGTGGATCTGGCTGACCGAGACGTCGATCGGAGTGGGACCCGAAGACTTCCCTTTCTTCGAAGACTGCGCCGAGAGGGTCGACGCGGCCAGGAGGACGATGGCGATGGTGACTGCTGTCTTTTTCATGGCGGTTATCCTCGTCGTCGTTTCAAGGGAGCTGGATGCTCTTCAGCTCGTACGGAACGGACATCGTCGCCTTCTTCGTGAGCAGCGTGAGCTCGAGAGTCACGTCGGCCGGCGGCGGCTCCGATGGCTCGAGAGTCATGATCACGTCGTCTCCGGAGGTGCTCGAACTGCGCGAAGGGATCGAGACCTCGGATCCGTCGGCCTTCAGGAGCCGCACACTGAGGAGGCGATCCATGTCGGCTTGCTTGCCGGTCAGGACCACGGCTCCCTCGGCGCCCGAGCCAGCTCCGAGCTCCTGTAACGCCTTCGCGAGCTCGATCAGGGCCTCGACTTCCTTCTCGTCGACCCCTTCCTTCTTCGCCTCCGCACGTATCTCCGCGATCTTCTTGTCGTCGAGCTTGTTCTGGTCGCGCTTCTCTTCCTGTTTCTTCGGAGAGAGGACCGTGATCGAGAGCTTTTCCGTCTTGAGGCTCTTGTTGCTCAGCGGCTTGTCCATCTTCGTGAGCACCTTGTCGATCTTCACGATCGAGTTCGGGTCCTTCGACGGAACGAAGAGCTCGACGTTGCCGGCGATGCGCATCGTTTTCGCCGCGCGCGCGGGGTTCTTCAGGCGAATCTGTAGCTGCCCCAGGTTCCAGTCGCGCGGCATGAAGTCAGCCTGCTCGCCGCCCGACCAGAGGTCGTTCCCCTTCTCGTCACGCGCTTCCTTGACCACGACGCGGGCCGCGTTGATCTTGTCGAGCCCGCTTCCGGTCAGCTCCAGCTTGAGCTCGAGATTTCCGGAGAACGGCCCGGCTTTCGCGCGGCTGTCGCTGACTTCCTTGACCTCCACGCCTACGCCGCTCTGGGCGTGAACGGTCCCGACAGCTCCTGCGCCAAGGGCTAGCAGGGCGAAGGAAAACCTGACGATACGTAGAGTTGCCCGCATCCAGAACCTCCGATTGGTTGAATGCTGGAGAGGATAACACGGGGTACCGCGATGGGTCTCGCGGTGCGCGGTTCTGCCGGCGATCGTCGACCGCCTAGGTTTGCTTCTGCCGTTCCTGCTGGCGCGCCTGAAATTCGGCGTTGTCGCGCCCGAGCACGTCCGTCAGTTCGGCGCCCGCGAGCAACGCGACGACTCCGATGAAGATCATCACCAGGGCGACGAGCACCGAGCTGGCTCCGCCGTACGCGGACATCGCGCCCGACCGGTCGAAGTAGAGCGCGACCGCGACCTGCGCGGCAGTGAAGATGAAGGCGGCGCTCAAGGCTCCCGGTGCGACATGACGCCACTTCAGCTTCATGTCGGGCACGAACTTCAGGATGCTCCCGAACATCACCGCCATCAGGACGAAGAATGCGACGAAGCTGACTCCGCGCCAGAGGCCGATTCCCGTGACGTCGGGGAACTGCTGGCTCCACCACGAGATCCCGATGTTCAGGCTGATGCCCGCGAAGACGAACAGCAGTGACGACACGACCATGAGTACCGCGACGAGCCGGTTCCATATCAGTGCGCGCCAACCGCGGCGAGGCGGCTCCTGAACCTTCAGCACGGCGTTAAGGGAGCGGCGCAGGTGCTCGAACACACCCGAGGCGCCGAAGAGGAGCGCGACGATCCCCACGATCGTGATCGCGGGATCGTGCTTGGCGGCTACCGAGGTCAGGATCCCCTCGACGGCGTGGCCCGCCTCGTCTCCGAGTGCACGTCGCACGACCGAGATCACGTCGTGACGGGCCGAGTCGCGACTGAAGAGCGCGCCCACCGCGCCGAAGGAGAGAAGCAGGAGGGGTGCGAGCGAAAAGGTGGCGAAGAAGGCGACAGCCGCAGCGCGTCCCGTGGCGGCATCGCGTTGCCACGCACGCCATACCTCGGCGAGTACGTCGCGAATTCCTGTGATGAATCGAATCACGTTGGACGTAGCTCCCATTATAGGCTTGGAAGCTGGGTCCACCTGGGGCGGCTCTGCCCGGTCAGCAGCGCTTCTTGACGATGTCGACCGCCTGCTGCGTGAGGCCGTCGCAGCAGGTCGTCCACATCGCGTCGAACCATCCGTTGTCGAAGCCGTGGATCGTCACCGCGACGATCGGCTTGCCATGCTCGGCGCAGCGCAGGCTTGCCGCGTGCTCGAGGCGGGGACGCAGGCGCTCGCGGAGAGACGTTTCACGGTCGTCGAAAATGATCTTCATCGATTCCTGGATTGCGCTCATACGGCAGGCTCCTCTCGGCAGACGGAATGGAATGCGTCGGCGTGCTCGTCGTCGGCCGTCATGCGGTCGGACCCGAACCGAAGTGCGAGTTCCCAGCCCATCCCGGCAACGGCGACTACAGCGGCAATCGTCAACCACATTTCCATCGGGCGTCTCCGTGTATGCGAACTGGGAGAGCGACCGCGATGGTCGCTCTCCCCTCAGGCTCGCGTGTTGGAACAGGTCGAGCTTCTAGCCGGACGGTTACTTCTTCGGCTTGGCTTCGTCGGCCTTGAGCGTCTGCCCATCGACCTCTTTGCCGTTCAGGCCGGCGATCGCGGCGCGCCCTTCGGCTTCGCTTTCGAACTCGATGAAGCCGAAGCCCTTCGACTCGCCGCTCGAGCGCTCGGTCGCGACCGTCGCCGAAACGACGGTGCCAAACGGAACCGCGAGGTCATTGAGCTGCGCGTCATTCATCTGCCTGGGGAGATTGCCTACGTAGAGTTTCATTAGAGCTCCTGCCGGCCGGGCCGGCGAACCTTTCGGAGCTGACGCGATGAGCGCGCCTCGCTGTCGAGGCCCCGCCTGGCGTCATGCTTCGAATAAGGGGAAAACTAAGAGGGGTGAGTCCAGCGGTTCTGACTTAGTTCAGAAGGACTGAAGGGTCGGGGAAGTTTCCCTGACCGTGGGCCCACCATAGTCCCTTCGACGCGGAATGTCACGGCGCAATAGTGCCGGGCGGTTTCCGGTTCCGGCGCCGCCGGTGATTCGGGACGGGCAGGGTGGGGCGTTTGCGCGTGTTCGGCGGGCCAGAACGCGCGCCACTCTGCGTCGCTCGCACGAGTTGTCGTCCTGCGCGAAGTGAAGGACCTCTCAGGGTTCTACACCTTCGCAACGAGCCGGGAATCCAGGGGCCGAAGACCTCCTCTGTACAAGCCTGAGAGGTCCTTCGCTTCGCGCAGGACTACAACTCGTCTGTCCGTCGCTCGATCCTTCGTGTTGTGCCCTCGTTTTGCAGATCCCTCAGGCTTCGCTTCGGGATGACGAACAAGTGCAGACTGGTGGCCCACCAAAAACGGCGCCGCCCTTCCGGGCGGCGCCGTTGTCTGCAACTCCACGTACGAATCGCGTCGAAACCGCCGTCACCTCGACGTGTTCAGGTACTTCAGCATCTCGCCGTCGGTCGATAGCACCATCACGGTGTCGGCGTCGAAGCTCTTCTCGAGCGTTCCCATCGTCTTGAGGAAGCGGTAGAACTCGGGATCGCGGTTGTACGCCGAGGCGTAGATGTCGGCGGCAGCGGCGTCCGCCTTGCCTCGAATTTCCTGCGCCTTCCGATACGCCTCCGACTCGATCACCCGGAGTTCGCGTTCCCGCTCGCCCGCGATGCGTGCTGCCTCGCCCGCACCTTCGGAGCGATAGCGCTCGGCGATCCGCTTCCGCTCGGAGATCATCCGCGCATAAACCTCCTGGCGGACCGCGTCGACGTAGTTGATCTGCTTGACGCGGAAATCGAGGATCTCGATACCGAGGTCGACGGTGCGGCGCTGGGCGTTCTTGAGAACCTCGGACGTCAGCGCGTCGCGGCCGAATTCGACCCTTTCGGCGGCTTCCGGCTGGCTCAGCTCCGCGACGTCGTCCGCGACGACCATCGCGCGATTCGTCGAGCGCACCAGATCGATGAGCTCGTGCTTCGCGATCGTGTTCCGCGTCTCGCCGTCGAGGATGTCGTCGAGCCGTGACTGCGCTCCGCGCTCGTCGTGAAGGCGCTGGAAGAAGAGCAGCGGATCGGTGATGCGCCAGCGCGCGTAGGAATCGACCCAGATGAAGCGCTTGTCCTTCGTCGGAATCTGGTTCGGGCTGCCGTCCCATTCGAGGAACCGTTTCTCGAACGCATGGATGTTCTGGACGAACGGCGTCTTCATCTTCAGGCCGGGCGTGGAGATCGGCTTCCCGACCGGCTTGCCGAACTGCGTGATGACGACCTGCTCGGTCTCACGCACGATGTACACCGAGCTCGACAGCGTCACGAAGGCGAACAGGGCCACGACGACGATGACTGCGATGCGAAGCTGCGTCATGGCTTCACCTCCGCCGCCTGGCCCTGCAGGGGCAAGAGCGGTATGAGACCTTTGAGGTTCTCGTCCAGAATGATCTTCTTCTTCACTGCCGGATAGACCGCGCTCATCGTCTCGAGGTACATGCGACGGCGGGTCACCTCCGGCGCGCGCTGGTAGGCCGCGTGAACCTGGACGAACAGGTCCGCGTCGCCGCGCGCGCGGTTGACCCGGTCGGTCGCGAAGCCTTCCGCCTGCTCGACCGCCTGCTGCGCCTGGCCCTTCGCGTGCGGGATGATCTGGTTGTAGTCGGCGCGCGCCTGGTTGATCAGCTTCTCGCGCTCCTGCTGCGCCTGGTTGACCTCGTTGAACGACGGTTTGACCGGATCCGGCGGGTTCACGTCCTGCAGAACGATCTGCTCGACCTTGATGCCGTTCTCGTACTGGTCGCACAGCGCCTGCAGTTTCAGCTCGACCTCGGCCGCGATCTCCTGCCGTCCGACAGTCAGCACCTCGTTGACGCTGCGGTCGCCGATCACTTCACGCATCACCGTCTCGTTCATGTCGCGAAACGTCTTTCGGACGTTGCGGACCTTGAAGAGGAAGTTGTAGGGGTCGCGGACGCGGAACTGCGCGGTCCACTCTACGACGGCGACGTTCAGGTCACCCGTGAGCATGAGCGACTCCGCCGTTAGATCCTCGTCCGAGTAGGTGGTGCGGGCTCCCGGCTCCTCGGTGCGAAAGCCGAACTCTTCCTTGAGCTGGCGCTCGATGGGAACTTTGACGACCGTCTCGATCGGCGTGGGGAACTTCATGTGCAGTCCCGAAGGGACCTGTCGCACGAACTTCCCGAAGCGGAGGACGATGCCGGCCTCCTCGGGCTCGATCGTGAACCAGGTGGTGAGCGCAATGAAGATGACCGGGATGAGCAGGATTAGTCGCGCCAGCTTCTTTGGATCGAGCGTCGGTGGGTTGAACCGACGGAGGTTTGGAGGGGGGAATTCGAATTGACTCATGGGCAGACTCCTCTCAGGGATGCGAACAATGGGGTTGGGACAACGAGGCCATGCTAGCGCATTCGGTGGGCGGATCTGGCAAATATCGGAACGGTGTCGTAAGGTCTGCGCGGCCCGTATGCGTCTCGACGACTGCTACCATCTGCTCGATCTCCAGCCGGGAGCGTCACCCGCGGAGGTGAAGCGCGCTCACCGGGAGCTGACGAAGGTCTGGCACCCGGATCGCTTCGGGAACGACGCGCCCCTCCGCTCGAAAGCCGAGGAGAAGCTGAAGGCGATCAACGCCGCCTACGCGACGATCCGCGAGCTCCGGGAAAGCGAGTGGGCCGCGGTGGACGGAGATGATGCGGAGGCGGGCGCCTGGTGGGTGCGGATTCGAGACCGCGAGAAGCGGTTCGCCGACCTGGAGTCGATCGCGCGACTCGTCGAGCGCGGGACGATTCGCAGCGACGCCGACGTGTTCGATCCGTCGTCGGGGCACTGGGCTCCGCTCGAGACGATTCCGAGGCTGCGCGTCGCGCTCGCGCTCCAGCGCTCGCGACGGAATCGCGGCTGGGCCTTCACCTGCGCTGTCCTCGCCGTTTTCATCCTCGTGCGCCGGCCGACTCCCGCCGGGCTCCTGATCGCGCTGGCGCTCGGGCTCGCCTCGTTCGTCTTCGTGAACCGGATGCGGAGCGAGTAGCGGCCTGTTAGGGTGATCGCGGCGCGCCGTCACTCGTCGATCGGCTCGGCGATGAAGCGGTAGCCGATCCACGGCTCGGTGATGATGAACTGCGGCGAGGCCGGGTCGGGCTCGATCTTCTTGCGCAGCGCCGCGACGTGGACGCGGACGGTCTCGGCCGTCGTCGACGGCGTGTCCCTCCAGACGCGGGCGATGATCTGGTCGGTGGTGATGACCTTGCCCGCGTTCGACGCGAGGAGCGACAGCAGCGCGAACTCGGTCGGCGTCAGGCGGATCTCGTTGTCGCCGCGAAGTACGCGACGGCGATCGAAGTCGATCGTCAGCGCCGCGAAGCGGAGGCGCGAGAGGCTCGCGAGGCCGCTCCTCCGGAGTTGCGCCCTGACCCGTGCGAGCAGCTCGGCGACCGAGAACGGCTTCGCGACGAAGTCGTCGGCGCCGAGGTCGAGCGCACGCACGCGGTCGGCCTCGCCGCCGCGCACCGAGAGCACGATGATCGGAGTCGCGATCGACTTGCGCAGCGCGGCAATCAGCTCGAAGCCGTCCATCACCGGCATCGCGAGGTCGGTCAGGACGAGGTCGGGGCGGTCCTTCGCGACCGCGGCGATCGCGTCGCGCCCGTCGCCCGCCTCGATCACGTCGTACGACTCGCCGCGCAGTTGCGCGACGATCGCGCGACGGATCGCCAGATCGTCCTCGACGACGAGGATGCGTGAGCTGCCTAACGTCATGCCGGAGCCTCCACGGACTCCGGCGCCGCGGGCAGGTCGAGGCGCGCGACCGTGCCTCCGCCCGTCCGCTCGAACCACTCCACGCTCCCGCCGCTGAGCGACGCGAGCGTTCGCGCGAGCTCGATACCGAGGCCTCTGCCGCGCGCGTCGGGTGCGGCAAACGAACGCACGCGCCGCGATTGCTCGGGTGACAGGCCGGCGCCGCGGTCCCTGACTTCTATCCACACGCGGTCGTGCCGCTCCCCGGAAGGCATCGCGTTGAGCTCGATCGGCGCGCCTGCGGGCGAGGCGCCGTCGGCGTTCTCGATCAGGTTGATCACGATCTCGAGCGCGAGCGACGGGTCGACGAGCAGGTCGCGCGCGTCGTCGGAGACCGTGGTCTGAATCGGCCGGGCTCCCGTCACCGTGGGGAGTGCCTCGCGCGCCGCGCGGAAGAGGTCCGCCGCCGGTGTCGGCTCGGTCCGCGGCGAGACGATCCCCGCTTCGAAGCGCGCCAGGGAGAGGAGGTTGTCGATCCTGCGATGGAGCCGCGCCACCTCGTCACGAATCGTGCGGACGTGCGCGGCCGCCGCTTCCGAGCCGATGCCGGGACGATCGAGCGATTCGCTCTCGACGGCGAGGACGGTGAGCGGCGACTTGAGGTCGTGCGAGACGGCCTGCAGGAGCGACGACTTCAGCTCGTTCGCCTGGCCGAGCGCCTCCACGTGCGCGCGCTCGTGCATGAACTGCTCGCGCTCGATCGCGAAGGCGAGCAGGTTCGCGGCGGAATCGAGAGCCGTGTGCGCGCGCTCGGTGCCGCGGACGAGAAAGGCACCCTTCACGCGCCCGCCGATCGTGAGCGGCACGCAGATGTCGCGGCCGAATCGCGAGGGGATGTCGGTGACCTTGCCGTGCCGGCCGACGCCCGCCGCGATCTCCTCCGCTTCGTCGGTCAGCGGCGCCCCGGTCCAGGTCAGTACCTGCTGCTGTTGCGGCGAGGAACCGAAGAGGATCAGCCCGCCACTCGCGGCCCCGATGCGCGCGACGTAGCGGCCCGCGGCGTCTCCGATCTGTTCCGTTCCCCCGGCGCCCCTGAGCAGCGCGACGCTCATTTCGTAGAGCGCCTCGATCTCCTCCCGGCTCGCGCTCGCGTTCTCGGCCTGGCGCCGCTCGCGAACGAGCAGCCGGTTCGCGAGCAGCGACGTAAGCAGAAACGCCGCGAGCGCGATCCAGTTTTCCGGATCGTCGATCACGAGCGTGTGCTTCGGCGGGAAGAAGAAGAGGTTGTAGGCGATCGTTGCCGCGATCGCAGCAAGCGTGGCGACGAGTAGCGGCTGTCGCGACGCGATGAGCAGCACACCGACGAGAAGCAGGAAGCCGGAGCTCGCCGGATTCAGGCGCAGTACGATGCCGCAGGCAGTCAGCGCGGCGATGATCAGCAGCGACATCGCCACGCGGCCCGCGAACGGCACGAGGTCAGCGGTGTTGAGCGCTCTGCGCGCGGGTGTCCCGGGCCGCTTGTTCGTCACAGCTCCTGACTCCGATGACCGTGAGCGCGAGCGCCGCAACGAGTAGCGCGCCGAGCAGCCAGTCTTCGAAGGTCGGCCCCAGGAGTCTCGCGAAGAAGCTGAAGAAAGTTCGCATCACTCTCTTCAACACCGCGCGCCCCGCGGGGTCGTATTGATTCTGGCACTGAATCGTAAAGCACGTACGGGGAATGCATTAAGAGTTCGTTAAGCCCGAATTTTACGAGCTTCCGTTGGGCTAGTGTCATTGTAGGGCGCAGCCGCGGTTCCGCGGCGACGCGTCCTCGCAGGAGGCGTTTCCTGGCTTCGGAGGCGATGACCTATCACCACGTGGCGCGCGGCAAGGGCCGCGTGTTCGCTCTTTCCCTTCTCGCGCTCGGTATCGTCTACGGCGACATCGGCACGAGCCCGCTCTACGCGCTGCGCGAGTGCTTTCATGGCGCGCACGCGATCGCGCCCACCACCGCGAACATCTACGGCGTCCTCTCGCTGATCTTCTGGACCCTCGTCATCGTCGTGACCGTCAAGTA
>JBPPMG010000275.1:0-2974 GCA_051305935.1 Thermoanaerobaculia bacterium | reverse complement strand
TCCGTCGAAGCACGGCGCCCGGATCTCGTAGGGACCGGCTGCGCCGGTCCGGTCGCGAAGCGACGACGTCGAGAATCGGACGCGAAACACGAAATGAATGGATCGTCCGTTTCCACGAAATGAACCGGGGTGGGTTCATTTCGTGGACACGAACGATCCGCCCCCCACCGTCCCGCTCCGCGGGACCGGACCGGCGCAGCCGGTCCCTACAGAGATCCTCTCGCCGTGCTTCCCCAACTCCGGATGACTACGGTTTCCACCTGAGGATCGGGTTGCGGGCCGCGCGCGCCTCGTCCAGCCTTCGGACGGGCGTGGTGTGCGGGGCCGAGCGGACCAGCTCCGGCGTCTCCTTCGCTTCTTTCGCGATCGCGATCATCGCCTCGCAGAAGAGGTCGAGCTCCTCTTTCGGCTCGCTCTCGGTCGGTTCGATCATCAGCGCTCCTGCCACGATCAGCGGGAAGTAAATCGTCGGCGGGTGGAAGCCGAAGTCCATCAGGCGCTTGGCGATGTCGAGGGTATGAACGTCGTTCTCCCCCTGCCACTTGTCGTTGAACACGACCTCGTGCATCGACGGTGCGTCGTACGGAAGATGATAGGAACCGCGAAGCCTCGCGCGGACGTAGTTCGCGTTGAGGACCGAGATCTCGGCAATCCTTCGGATCCCTTCGGCGCCCATCGAGCGGATGTACGTGAGGGCGCGCACGAGCACGCCGAAATTTCCGTTCCACGCGCGCACCCGTCCGATGCTGTCGGGGTGGTCGTAGTCGAGAAAGAACGTCCCGTCCTCGCGCCGCTCGACGGCAGGGGAGGGAAGGAAGGGAATGAGCCGGTCGGAAACGCCGACCGGACCGGCGCCGGGGCCTCCGCCGCCGTGTGGGGTCGAGAAGGTCTTGTGGAGGTTCGAGTGGAGGACATCGACTCCCATGTCGCCCGGCCGCGCGATGCCGACGAACGCATTGAGGTTCGCCCCGTCGCAGTAGAGATACGCCCCCTTCCGATGAAGGATGTCGGCGATGCGGACGATGCCGTCCTCGAAGACCCCGAGGGTGTTCGGCACGGTGAGCATGAGCGCGGCGACGTTCTCGTCGACTTCTCTTTCGAGAAGGTCGAGATCGAGTGTGCCGCGAGAGTTCGACTTGAGCTGCTTGACCTCGTACCCGGCGAACGCGGCCGACGCTGGGTTGGTGCCGTGCGCCGAATCGGGGATGAGGATGTACTTGCGCGGGTTCCCCTGTTTCGCAAGCGCCGCCTGCACCATGAGGATGCCGGTGAGCTCGCCGTGCGCTCCCGCGACCGGCTGCAGCGTGACGCGCGGCAAGCCGAAGATCTCGCGGAGGCACTGCTCGAGCGTCCAGATGACCTCGAGCGATCCCTGGACCTGCCAGTCGGGCTGCATGGGATGGGTCCAGGCGAGTCCCGCGACGCGCGCCATCTCTTCGTTGATGCGCGGGTTGTGCTTCATCGTGCAGGAGCCGAGCGGATAGAGCCCGGCGTCAATCGAGAAGTTCAGCTGCGAGAGGCGCGTGAAGTGCCTGACCACGTCGACCTCGGAGACCTCGCATTCCCCCGCGATCTCGTCGCGCCGGAGTGCGGCCGGGATCTTCGCGTCGAGGTCCATCTCGGGGACGTCGAGCTCGGGGAGCCTGTAGCCGCGTCGTCCGGGGCGGCTCTGTTCGAAGATCAGCGCGGAGCCGGACGTGCGGCTGGTCGCCTTCGTGTCGGGCGGTGGGTTCATCATTTCGGTGGTCATGGCGGTGGTCCTCACCCGATCCGGCCGAGGGCGTCGGCGAACCGGTCGAGCTGAGCGCGCGTGTGAAGCTCGGTCACCGCAATCAGCAGGTCGTTTTCCATCCCGGGATACCAGCGGCTCAGCGCGAGGCCGCCGACGATCTCTTCCTTCTCGAGATCCGCGAGAACCTCGGTCGCCGGCCTCGAAGTCCGGACGGCGAACTCGTTGTACACCGGTCCGTCGAACGAATGCTTCACCTTCCCGTTTCCGGCGAGCCGGGAGCGGAGGTAAGCGGCCTTACTGCTGCACTGGACCGCGACTTCGCGCAGCCCCTCTTTCCCCATCAGTGAGAGGTACATGTTCGCGGCGAGGGCGATCAGCGCCTGGTTGGTGCAGATGTTGGAGGTCGCCTTCTCGCGGCGGATGTGCTGCTCGCGCGTCGCGAGCGTGAGCACGTACGCGCGGCGCCCATCGACGTCGACGGTCTCTCCGACGAGGCGTCCAGGCATGTGGCGCTTGAGGGCGTCGCGGACGACCATGAAGCCGACGTAAGGACCGCCGAACTGCGGCGGGATTCCCCATGCCTGCCCCTCACCGACCACGACGTCGAATCCGTGCTCTCCAGGAGGGGCGAGCAGGCCGAGGGAGGTCGCCTCCGCGATCACGGCGATCCGGATCACGCCGTCTACCGCCGTCGCTTCAGCGATCGCGTCGTAGTCTTCGACGATCCCGAAGAAGTTCGGCGACTGGATCGCGACGCCGAACGTCGACTCGTTCACCGCTTCGCGCAGCGCCTCGAGGTCGATCCGGCCGTCTTCGGTCCAGCCGATCTCGATCACTTCCCACCCGAGGTTCCGGGAGTAAGTGCGCAGCGTGTCGCGGTACTGCGGATGAATCGATCCCGCCATCACGAAGCGGTTCCGCTTCTTCGCGACGCGCTCGGCGAGCATCGCCGCCTCGGCCAGCGCGGTCGAGCCGTCGTAGAGGGAGGCGTTCGCGACGTCGAGCCCGGTCAGCAGGCACTGATGCGTCTGGTACTCGAAGATCGCCTGCAGCGTTCCCTGCGAGACTTCGGGCTGATACGGCGTGTACGCCGTGAGGAACTCGGCGCGCAGCAGCAGTTGGTCGATGCAGGCCGGCTGGTAGTGGGGATAGACGCCCGCGCCGATGAAGGAGAGATTCCTGTCGACGGAGAGATTCTTCCCTCCAAGCTCTTGAAACCAGCGCCGGACCTCGATCTCGGAC
>JBPPMG010000253.1:0-2231 GCA_051305935.1 Thermoanaerobaculia bacterium | reverse complement strand
TGCGGCTGCCAGATCAGCGCGGTCGTGAAGCTCGCGGCATCGACCGTCTCCGAGCATATCTCGGAGCTGAAGAAGGCGGGGCTCGTCGCGGAGAAGAAGGATGGAAGATGGGTCGAGTTCCGCCTGGCCGCGAGCGGCACGAACGAGGCGATTCTGTCGGCGCTTTTCTCAGAACTCGACGGGGATCCTGAAGTGCGCGCCGACCAGATCCTGACGAAGGCGCTGCGCCGGGTCCCGCTCGAGGAGCTTTGTGGCGTGGGCAACGATCTCACACGCCTCGAGCGCCCCGCGGTCGCGAACGCGCTCGAGCGCTCCGACCGCATCCGCGAAGAGGCAGGAGCCTGACGATGGCGAAAGAGAGCGTCCTCTTCATCTGCACCCACAATTCCGCGCGCAGCCAGATGGCCGAGGGTCTGCTCCGCCACCTCGCGGATGACCGCTTCGAAGTCGAAAGCGCCGGCACCGAACAAACGCACGTCCGCCCGCTCGCGATCGAGGCGATGAAGGAGCTCGGCATCGACATCTCCGGCCAGACCTCCAAGACGATCGCCTCCCTCGGCGACCGCCGCTTCGACTGGGCCATCACCGTCTGCGACAGCGCGAACGAAGCCTGCCCCATCTTCCCCGGCGGCACCCGGCGCCTCCACTGGAGCTTCGACGACCCGAGCGCCGCCACGGGAAGCGAGGGAGTGCGCCTCGCCGTCTTCCGCCGGGTGCGTGACCAGATTCGCGCAAAGATCGAAGAGTTCCTGTAGGGACCGGCTGCGCCGGTCCGGTCGCCGAAGGCGACACCCAGTGGCCGCGGCTTGGTCTCATCAGCCGTGCCCGAGTCTCGCCACGGACCAGCATCCCTCCGGAAGCAACATCCCCCCGGCCTCACCAGCCGCGGTTGGTGAAGCTAAACCGCGGTCACGCCCCCGGGAACGGCCCTTGCGATTCCTGATACGGAGAGTATAATATCCTGAAACGGAGTTCCTCGTGCCCCTCTACTCAGACTACCCCACCACGCGCTACGCTCCCTCGCCCCTGGTCGACCTCACGTCGAAGGGGGAGCGGGAGCGGCTGAGCCGGTCCGCCGTGCGCGGCTTCTTCAACATCGTCGCGCGATGGAAGGTCCGCGACGAGGATGCGAGAGTGCTTCTCGGCGGCATGTCGAACGGGCCGTACTACGAGCTGAAGAAGAACCCCGATCGAGTGCTCGACACCGACCGCCTGCTGCGCATCTCCTATCTCATCGGCATTTTCAAGGCGCTGAACATCCTCTACTCGAAGAGGCTGGCAGATGCCTGGGTCGGGCTGCCCAACAGCAACCGCATCTTCGGCGGCCGGACGCCGCTCGCATATATGCTCACGGGCGGCCTCCCTGCCATGCAGACCATCCGGCGGCTGCTCGACGCCCGGCGGGGCGGGCTGTGACGCTACCGCAGATCCGGCTGATCCGCCGGAACGACACGCACCGCTTCATCCCCTCGAAGTACTCCGACGGCGGCGCGAGCGTCCTCGCCGAGATCGCCGACGATGAGGGGCATCTCCAGGACATGTTCGATCTCGACCACGCGACGAACGACCGGCTCCTCGGGGAGAACGGCCTGCTGCCCGGCATCGGCATCCATGAGCTGGTGTTCGGCGTTCCGTACTTCCGGATCGTCAACGCCGCCTTCTGCCACGCGCAACCGCTCGGCAGCCGGTTCAACGGTCCCGATCGCGGCGTCTGGTACGCGGCGTTCGAGCTCGCGACCGCGCAGGCCGAGGTCGCCTTTCACAAATGGATCGAGCTCGCCGAAGTCGGCTGGACCGAGGAGGAGCTGACCTACGACGACTACCTGGCCGACTTCAGCGCGGAGTTCCATGACATCCGCGGAGACGATGAGTTCGCCGAGGTCCTGGCACCCGACAGCTACGTCGCCTCCCAGGCGCTCGCGGAAGAGCTGCTCGCCGCCGGTTCACTCGGCATCGTCTACCCGAGCGTCCGCCGCGGGAAGGGCACCTCCCTCGCCTGTTTCCGCCCGGCGCTCGTGATGAACGTGAAGAAAGGTAGAACGTACCTCTTCCGATGGCACGGTGATCCGAAGCCCTCCGTCACCGTGATGAAGTGAGTCCGTGGCCACGGCTTGGCTTCATCAGCCGTGGCCGGATCGCGCTACGAAGCAGCGCCCCTCCGTCGCCACCAGGCGCGGTTGAAGAAACCAAACCGCGGCCCCGTCCCGGATCACCGTGCGCTGGTCCTCTGA
>JBPPMG010000243.1:0-34695 GCA_051305935.1 Thermoanaerobaculia bacterium | reverse complement strand
AGGGCGGCGGCGCCGCCTTCAAATACTTCATTTTTCCGATCTGACCCCACCTTCGTCCCCACCTTTGACCCCATCCTTCAGCCCCAGCCTCGAGGCGAGGTGATGGAGGTTGCTGCGGTGCAGCCCCAGGGCGCGGGCGGCCGCGGCCCAGTTTCCGTCGTGCTCCTTCACCGTAGAGTCGATCAGGTTGCGCTGAAACTCGTCGACCGCGTCGCGAAGCGTCAGGCCCGGCGCCGGCAGCGGCGCGGCGCCCGGGGCCGCAGCCGACGGTGGAGCGCCCGACTCCTGCAACGCGGGCTCGAAGCTGGATTGATCGAGAACGACGGGCTCGCCTCTCGGCACCTTGATCGACGTCCGCAGCGTCACGCGGGACACGACGTTCTCGAGCTCCCGGACGTTTCCGGGCCAGGAGTACCGGCGGAGCGCGGCGACCGCATCGGGGGTGATCCTCACCGGCCCGATGCCTAACCGGCGCCGGGCGGCGTCGCAGAAGTAGCCGGCGAGCATCGGGATGTCCTCGATCCGATCGCGCAGCGGAGGGACGTTGATCGGAAAGACCGCGAGCCGATGGTAGAGGTCGGCGCGGAACGCGCCTCGCTCCACCTCGGAGGAAAGCACGCGGTTCGTCGCCGCGAGAACCCGCACGTCGACGGCTCTGGCCTTGTCGGAGCCGACTCGCTGAATCTCCCCCTGCTGAAGGACGCGCAGCAGCTTCGGCTGAACGCCCGGCGGCAGCTCGCCGATCTCGTCGAGGAAGAGCGTTCCTCCGTTCGCCACCTCGAATTTTCCCGGCCTGTCGCTCGACGCGCCGGTGAATGCTCCGCGGATGTGACCGAAGAGCTCGCTCTCGGCGAGCGACTCCGGCAGGGCCGAGCAGTTCACGTAGATCATCGGCTGATCGCGGCGCGCCGACGATTCGTGCACCGCCCGCGCGACCAGTTCCTTGCCGACGCCCGTCTCCCCCGTGATCAGCACGGTGAAGTCCGACTTTGCGACGAGCTCGATCTCCTCGCGAAGGCGCGTGATCGGCCGGCTCACGCCGATCAACTCCGGCCCCTCCATCTGCCGCGCGACACGCATCAGCTCACGCGCGACGAGCCCCTGGTGCTCGACCGACTTCTCGAGAACCTCGATCAGGTCGCTCGTCCGCATCGCCGCGCCCGAGAGCGCCCCGAGCGCCCGGAGAAACCTCGGATCGATGTCGTCGAACGCGTTAGGCGCAAGCGCGTCCGCCGTCAGCACGCCGAGAAGCTCCCCCTCGACGCGCAAGGGACAGCCGAGGCAGGCGTGTACCCGCGTCAGCGCGCGTGGATCGCCCTCGAGCATCCCGTCGAACGGGTCCGACATCGCGGTGTCCGACGGAAAGAGCACCGGCGCGTCCGAGCGGCAGATGATCTCGAGCCGCGGATTCTCCCGGAGCGGGTACTGACGCCCCATCGCATCCTCGGTGAGCCCCCACGCCGCCACTGGCGTCAACGTTTCCCCATCCAGCCGCAACAGCGTCGCCGCGTCGAAGGGAATCACACGCTGCACCGCCCGCAGCAGGCGCTCGTACCGGTCCGTCGTGCTGAGCGCGGCCGTGAGGTCGACCGCAATGTCGAGGATCGTGTCGAGAGCGTCCATGTCCACCGTCATTCCGAAGCGCAGCGAGGAATCTGCAAAACGATCATCTGACCGCTTACGCAACAGCGACTCGAGCAACTTTGCACGACTCGTCGCCGAGGAATCGTTATGCATCGTACAACAGTGTGATCGATTTCATAACAACAGCTCGTTGTTGATTCGACAGCATATCCACGCAAATGGTTGTTTTAAAGCAACATAGAACTTGGTCAGCAGATTGCTCTACCCCAGTCTCGTGGATGTATGCCGTTCGAGGTTCTCACACACAAACCGGAGGTCAATTCCATGAGTAACCTTTCAAAATCGACATTTGCGCTGGCACTCGCCGCGATCGCATTCCTGATCGCGCCGCTGCCGGCACTCGCTCACTGTGACGCCGAAGACGGACCCCTGATCATCGACGCTCGCGCCGCGCTCGCGAAGGGCGACGTGACGCCGATGCTCAAATGGGTCGCCCCGAAGGACGAGGCGGAGATCCGCCAGCTCTTCACGAAGGTCACCGCGGTCCGCGCAAGCGGCGATGCCGCGAAGAGCGTCGCCGACCAGCTCTTCCTCGAGAACCTCGTTCGCCTTCATCGCGCAAGCGAGGGAGAGCCGTTCGACGGGATCAAGCCTGCCGGACAGATCGAGCCGCTCGTCGTGATGATCGACAAGGCGCTGGCCGCCGGCGAGGGCGCCGCGCTCGCCGACAAGATCACGAACCACATTCGCGCCGAGATCGTCGCGCGCTACGAGAAGGTCACGAAGGCCGCCGCCGCAAAGGACTCGAGTGTCGAAGCGGGCCGCGCCTTCGTCGCCGCCTACGTCGACTACGTCCACTTCATCAAGGCCGTTCACGCGCCGGTCGAGGCCGGCGCCGGACACGCCCACGCACACGGAGGTACGAAGTGAGCAACAGACGCTACTGGATCGGACTCGGTGCCGTCCTTCTCCTGACGTTTGGAATCCTCGGATTTTTCGGCGGCGAGGTCTATCGCAAGGCGCCGCCGATCCCCGAGCGCGTGGTCACCGAGGACGGCCGCGAGCTCATGACGAAGGACGACATCCTCTCGGGTCAGCAGGTATGGCAGAGCATCGGTGGCCAGCAGGTCGGATCGATCTGGGGGCACGGCGCTTACCAGGCGCCCGACTGGTCGGCCGACTGGCTGCACCGCGAGGCGCTCGCACTGCTCGAGATCCGCTCGATGGAACGGTTCGGCGCGCTTCCCGCGGATCTCGGCACGGCCGACCGCGCGGGGCTCGAGGCGGTCGTCCGCGAGGAGATGCGCTCCAACAGCTTCGATCCGAAGACGGGAACGCTCACCGTCTCGCGCGACCGCGCGCTCGCAATGGAGAAGACCGCGGCCCACTACGACGCGCTCTTCTCCGACGCAGGCGAGCTCGAAGGGCTGCGCGAGTCGTATGCGCTCCACACCAACGCGGTTCCTTCCGACGAGCGCCGCGCACAGATGACGAACTTCTTCTTCTGGACCTCCTGGTCGTGCGTCACCGAGCGTCCCGGCGCCACCTCCAGCTACACCAACAACTGGCCTCCTGACGAGCTGGTCGGCAACCGGCCGACCTCGGCGAACATCCTCTGGTCGATCGTCAGCATTGTGCTGCTCATCGCCGGCATCGGCGCCGTCGTCTGGCTGAAGGAAGCGCGTCACGGTGACGGCGAGGCGCACCTTCCGCCCGCGACCGATCCACTCGACGGCTTCGCGCTCACCCCGTCGATGAAGGCGGTGGCGAAGTACGCCTACACCGTCGTCCTCCTCTTCGGCGTGCAGGTCATCATGGGCGCGATCACCGCGCACTACACCGTCGAAGGCAACTCGTTCTTCGGCTTCCCGCTCGCCGAGTACCTGCCGTACGCCATCAGCCGCACCTGGCACCTGCAGCTCGCGGTGTTCTGGATCGCCACCGCGTTCCTCGCCGCGGGGCTCTTTCTCGCCCCTGCCGCCGGAGGGCGCGAGCCGAAGTTCCAGCGCCTCGGCGTGAACGTGCTCTTCGGCGCGCTCCTCGTCGTCGTCTCCGGGTCGCTCGCCGGTGTCTGGTTCTCGATCCACCAGAAGTTCACGAGCCTCGACCTCTCTTTCCTGTTCGGCACGCAGGGCTACGAGTACGTGGAGCTCGGCCGTGTCTGGCAGGTCGCACTGTTAGGCGGCCTCTTCCTCTGGCTCGGCCTCGTGCTTCGCGCCCTCTGGCCAGCGCTCCAGAAGCGCGACAGCATGCGCCAGAACGTCCTCCTCTTCGCCGGCTCCGCCGCGGCGATCGGCCTCTTCTACGGCGCGGGCCTCTTCTACGGCGCGCGCACGCACCTGTCGGTCATGGAGTACTGGCGCTGGTGGGTCGTTCACCTCTGGGTCGAGGGCTTCATGGAAGTCTTCGCGACGGCGAGCCTCGCCTTCGTCTTCTCGAAGCTCGGCCTCGTGAAGCCCGAGAACGCGACGCGCGCGACGCTGCTCGCGACGGCGATCTTCCTCTTCGGCGGAATCCCGGGAACGTTCCACCACCTCTACTTCAGCGGCACGCCGGTGTCGATCATGGCGATCGGCGCCTGCTTCAGCGCGCTCGAGGTCGTCCCCCTCGTGCTGATCGGATTCGAAGCGTGGCAGACGTCGAAGATGGTCGATCGCGCCGCGTGGATGGAGAAGTACCGCTGGCCGATCCGCTTCTTCGTCGGCGTCGCGTTCTGGAACCTGGTCGGCGCCGGCATCTTCGGCTTCCTCATCAATCCGCCGATCTCCCTCTACTACCTGCAGGGGCTCAACACCACGCCGGTGCACGCGCACACCGCCCTCTTCGGCGTCTACGGTCTGCTTTCGCTCGGCCTGATCCTCCTCGTGTTCAAGCGCCTCGCGCCCGAGCGGCAGTGGAAGGAAGGCCTTCTCAGCTTCGCCTTCTGGGCGATGAACGTCGGCCTCGGGCTGATGGTCGCGATCAGCATCCTGCCGATCGGCATCCTGCAGGCGATCGCGAGCGTCGACCACGGAATCTGGTTCGCGCGCAGCGACGTCTTCATGCAGCAACCGGTCATGGAGACGCTCCGCTGGATGCGCATCTTCGGCGACACCATCTTCCTCGCAGGAGTCGCCGCGCTGACCGCCTTCGTGGCGGGGCTGCGCTTCGGATGGTCGTACCAGAACGTCGACGAAGACGATGCGGGTGTGGTCGGGCTGGGCGACGAGCGCCTCGGCGAGGCGTATGGCAGCCGGCCACCACCGTTTCGCCCGCGTCGCCGTTCGCGGCGGCGCGGGCACGAAGCAACTCTCGAACAACAAGGAGAACCGCAATGTCGATCACCACCACCATTCCCGTCGGCACGATTGCAGCCGAACATCCGCTCGCGACCCGCGTCTTCGCGCGCCACGGAATCGATTTCTGCTGCGGCGGCGCGCGGCCTCTCGCCGAGGCCTGCACAGAGAAGGGGCTCGAGCCCGCGTCCGTGCTCGCGGAAATTCTCGAGGAGCTCTCGATCAATAGCGGCTTCTCGGAGTCGTGGACGGACGCGCCGCTCGGTCACCTGATCGACCACATTCTCCACGCCTACCATCGGCCGCTCTGGGAGGAGCTTCCCAGGCTCGAGGCGATGACGCGGAAGGTACTCGAGGCACATCGCGACAAGGACGAAGAGCGGCTCACGAAAGTCGTTCGCGTCTACGGCGCTCTCAAAGCCGAGCTCGACGACCACATGATGAAAGAGGAGCAGGTCCTCTTCCCGATGGTGCGGCAGGGGCAGGGAACGATGGCGGAAGGACCGATCTCCGTCATGGAGCAGGAGCACGAGTCGGCCGGCGCGGCGCTCCGCCAGCTCCGCGAGCTGACGAACGACTACCAGGTGCCGGAGGAGGCCTGCAACACGTGGCGCGCGCTCTGGCACGGGCTGGCCGCGCTCGAGACCGCCCTGCACGAGCACATCCATCTCGAGAACAACATTCTCTTCCCTCGCGCGCTGGACGGTCGTTAGGCGAGAGGGGCGCGAGATCGCATCACTGGTGACGATCGAGCAGGTTGTCGTCCTGAGCGAAGCGAAGCGGAGTGAAGGACCTCTCAGGCTTCTCTCGTCGCGCGATGAGGAAGAGGACTGAAGATCTGGACGGTAGAAGCCTGAGAGGCCCTTCGCTTCGCTCAGGGCGACATGTCTGACGTGCCATGCCAGCACCGTGACTGGCGCGGCGACGCACCCACCGATCCCGGTCCTCCTCAGGCGCTCATGGCTTTCTCGTCTCCATGAGCAGCGGATAGGGATTCACATAGGTCCCTTTCCACCAGCGCTTGTCGGAATCGAGACGGATCAGCGCGAAGTGGAGATGCGGCGCATCTGGTGCCGCGTTGCCGGTGCTTCCGACATACGCGATGACATCGCCGCGACGAACGCGCTGCCCTTCGCGAAGGCCGGCCGCGTAACGATCGAGGTGAGCGTAGTAGTAGCAGAAGCGCTCGTCGGGATCGAACACATAGACCGTCAACCCTCCGGCCTTGCTGGTCCAGATTTTTGCCACCACGCCGTCGTCAGCCGCGAGGACCGGGGTGCCGCGCGGAGCCATGATGTCGATCGCTTCGTGGCGGTGATCACCGCGTCCTTCATCGAACATGTCGCGCACGGAGGAACGGGCCACGCCGGCGACCGGAACGATGAGCGGGCGCGGCGCCTCGGGATCATGCGTCGATGGTGCGCGCTCATCCAACTGCACGGACGGCGCCATCGTCGCGGTGACGGTGGCAATCGGCGCAAGCACCTCCACCGGAACCGGAAGCTCTGCCGGTTTGATCGGCGGGAGCGTCGATGCTTTCGGGACCGGGACTGTCACCGCGGGCCTCGCGATTGCAGACGGCGGCCTCGCGCGCGGCGCCGCGGTCGGCATCGGCACCTCGACGAGATACCACCCCCTCGCCATCCAGCCGAGAAGGGCGGCAACCGTGAAACCAAGCAGCAGGAAGATCTGCCTGAGAATGCGCGCGCCCATCGGGGCCTCAGTCAACCAGCACCGCGGACATGCCCGGCGTCACCATCGCCGCCAGCTCGTTCGCATCCCAGTTCGTCAGGCGGATGCAGCCATGTGACGTGCCCTTTCCGATTCTCGACGGCGCGCCCGTGCCGTGAATTCCGTAGTGCGGCTTCGAGAGATCGATCCACACTGTGCCGACCGGTCCATTCGGACCCGGAGGGAGCTTCGTCGCTTTGTCTCCCGCCTCCGAATCCCAGAAGAGGTCGGGGTTGTAGTTGAACGTGGGGTTCATGGCAACGCCGTTGATCTTCCAGTTTCCGATGGGAAGCGGGTCGTGCGCGCTCCCGGTCGTGGCTGGGTAGCGCGCCAGCACGACACCCGACGCATCGACCGCTTCGACCGACCCTTGACTCTTGCTCACGCGGATCGTCAGGCCCTCGACATTTCCGCGAGGCTCCGTCGCGACGTTAGGCACCTGGATGATCGTGCCCGCGCGATCGAACGTCACACCGGGATTGAGCGCGACCAGCAGTTTCGGGCTGGCGTGGAACTTCTCGCCGAGCGCCTCGACCAGGGTCTCGTACCCGAGGGCCGCGAGCTTGGCCTGGTCGGCAACCTCCGTCGGAATCGCGGCGAACGGACCGGCGAGGTCCTCAACGGTGATCGTGTAGGAGACGATCACCGGAGCGGTGTCGAGGTTCAGCGCGCTCCAGCTTGCGGCGCTGATTCCAGCGCCCGCCTCGAGCTTCTTCGCGAGGTTGAATCCGGCGATCGCGCTCTTCGTGTTGCCGCCGTAGACGCCGTCGATCTCACCGGGCGAAAAATGCGCGCGATCGAGCAGGATCTGGGCCCGAAGTACGGAGTTCCCGCGCTGGCCCGACACATCGACATTCGGATGGCCGACAGCCAGGTTCGCCGCGGCGGCGCTGAGCGGCGCCGCGTCCGCTTTCTTCACGGGCGTTCGCGTCGCCGCGTACGCCGGGGAACTGATGACGAGCAACTGCGCGAGCGCGCAGCAAAAAGCGAACCGTCGCGGATGGAAACTCATGGCTTGTCTTCCTCCAAGTCGAGAACAGAGCCTCGTTAATCCCGATCTTAGTCCGCTGACAAGCGGCCGGAAGTGTAGTTACTACCCCCTTCGCGACCATGCGTCCGCGTAGAAAGTGCGCTTACCGCGCGGCCACCTCGCAACTACGCTGATGCCCACTCGAGCGAGTCTGGCGCCACCGCCGGACGACGCGCCACGGCTGGACTGCAGACGCGCGGATTCGAGGCCGAAAACCGGTTACACGGCAGGAGCACGACGGCCCGCGACAGGGTCGGTCGCAAAGGAGTAACTCATTGATGATCGCAACCAGACTTCTCGACCGAGATCAGGCAATTCTGGGGAAGCTGTTCAGGCAGTATGCAGAGGCCAGCCAGCGGGCTTCCGAGAATCACCCAGGGCTTTCGACCAGCGACGAGATGGTCATCGACCTGGAAACGGCTATCGCCGAGCAGGCTTCTCCTTCCGAGGAGGCGTCGGCTCGATCCGAAGGCACAGTCGTGAGCTTCCGCGGGAAGATCGAGGAATACGGAAGCATCAAACGCTTCCTCGCCGAGCTCGATCGACTCACGCCCACCGATGAGCAGTACGCCGCGCAGGCCAGGGCCTTCGCCGACGACACGGAACGCAGAGTGGGAATCAAGAAGTAGCACTCGCGACCAGCGCCCTCGATCCCGTTCCCCCTGCCGGAAAACCTTCCCTCGAGCAATCGCGAGAGGCGACGCGTCCCCGGCGTCAACCGGGTGGAGACCGACTCTCGGGTCTCCGTCCTCTCAATGACCTACTCGCGTCGAAGCTCCGGGCAACCCGCAAACGCAGTGGACCGCGGACCGGGAGCCGAAAGGGAACATATGAACATTCTGCGTTTCATTTTCGCAGCCGCTCTGGCGGCGCTACTTGCTCCACTTAGTCACGCGGAGCTCATCTGGGTCGTCGGACCGGGCAATTCGCTCGTCTCGTTCGATCATCTAACTCCAGGGACTCCGCTGAGCACCGTGGCGATCTCGGGGCTTTCCAACCTCGAGTCGGTCGTCGGGATCGACTCCCGGCCGGCCAGCGGCGATCTCTACGCCTTGACCGACGCGAGCCGCCTGTACAACATCAACACGTCGACCGGCGCTGCGACGCTCGCGGGTGCGGGATCGTTCTCACCGCTTCTTTCCGGCAATCTGTTCGGAGTGGACTTCAATCCGACCGTCGATCGCGTGCGCGTGGTCTCTCAGACAGACCAGAACTTACGGCTTCATCCCGATCTGGGAACCGTAGTCGCGACAGACTCGACGCTCGCGTACGCCCCGGGTGACATCGCGTTCGGAGTGAACCCCTCGGTGGTCGGCGTCGCGTACACCAACTCCGTCCCGACCGCCTCGACGACGACTCTGTATGCGATCGACTCGGCGCGCAACACGTTGGTCCGCCAGGGCTCCGTCAATGCGTTCCCGACCTCGCCGAACACCGGTCAGCTCTTCACGATCGGATCGCTTGGCGTGTCGACCGGCGACTCGGTCGGCTTTGACGTCTCCAGCGCGACCGGCGTAGCGTTCGCGGCGCTGCAGGTCAACGGCGGCTCGACCCTCTACACGATCGATCTCTCGACTGGCGTGGCAACTGCCATCGGCAACATCAGCGGCGTTTCCACCGCCCGCGGCCTCGCCGTTGGACAGGATCCGATCGTCTATACCGTGCCTATCGTGGGCGCGGCGACGGGGCTCAACGGCTCTTCGTTCCGCAGCGACCTGATCCTCACGAACAGCTCCGCCTTTTCGGCGACGGCTCGAATCGACTTCTACCAGTCCAGCTCGGTCGCTGGCTCCGGGATCACCAGCACGCTGAACGTCATGCTCGCCCCGGGAGAGCAGAAGATCTACCGCGACATCGTCAGATCGCAGTTCAACAGCGATCCGGGAACCGGCTCGCTCCGCGTCAGCGCGAGTCGCCCGATCGCGGTTCTCGCCAACATCTATAACGACCAGCGCCCTGTCGGACGCGGAACTTTCGGTCAGATCATTCGCGCCTCCGAGGCGTCGGAGCGCCAGACCAGCGGCTTCCTGCCGGGGCTGTCGAACATACCGGCGTCCACCGCCGCCGGCCTGCGCACGAATGTCGGCTTCTTCAATCCGGGCGCGGTCGACTCGGAGATCACCATGATCGCAAAGAGCTCGCTCGGTGCGACGCTCGCAACGGCCACGCGGATCATTCCGGCGCTGTCGCACCAGCAGGTTGGCCTGAGCGAGATCTTTCCCTTGCTGCTTGCAACGGACGAGGTCTACGTCTCCTACACCGCGACCAGCCCGATCTTCGTCTATGCCTCCGTCGTCGACAACACGAGCGGCGACGGCATGTACATTCGCGCGGAGAGTAGCAGATAGACGCCTAACACAACCTGAACACGATAAAGGGTGCGGCGCGAGCCGCACCCTTTGCGTTGAGGCCAATTTCATCGCTGCCGTATGGTCGTCGGGGCGATCGCGCCAGGGCTCTCGCCCTGGACTCGTCGCGAACAGCGCGAGAGGCTCGTGGATACGAGGCGCGCGGGTTCGGCGACGAAGGCGTAGCCGGGCACTACCTCGAGGAAACGAAACGAGCGCCACGCTGCAGACACGCGGCTATCGCGTTCTGCAGCAGAGTCGTCGTGAACAATTTGGGATAGAGCCGGCGCAATGCGCTCAGGCAGACGTAAAAATTGCGACCCGCGGCATCGGAACCAACGCATCCAGCCAAACATCGTGGGCCTGGCAGGTTGGGTCGGAAGGGGCAAAACGGCTCGTTTTCATCGCTGTAGGGATCGGGCGGGAGCTGGATGAGGATTCCGAGCCGCAGGTCGTAGCGCTCGCCACAGTCGACTGACCGCGGCGTATGTCGTGTGGATTGTGGAAGGACCGCTCGTCGATGCCCGGACGCCGCAAGCTTCGTGCTCGCCGTGCCGGCTGTTGCGGTGATGTTTGAGCGATCGTCATTGGAGTCATCGTTCTCGCAGAAGTCGCCGTAGTCGACTGACGCGATTGATGAGATGGAATCTATACTCCCGAGGCAGCGCCGCCCAGCGTGCTTCCTACTCGGAGAATTATGTCGCGTGCCCGTAGAAACTACGGGGGATCAACGATCCGAGGAGGGATGCAGCCATCTCCTCCTGGAGCGACAGCGAAGGCTACGACTTGCCCCGGTTTCCCGAAAACTCCTGCCGGACGCTACACTGCCCGCCATTCGCGCCGCTGACTCCGGAGACGCGAACGAGACCTGAAACCACGTGCGACCAACGTCGACCACCTCCCCCAGCCCCGAGCCTCGGAAGGGTTCACGCACTCTCCCGGTCGTCGCGGTCACCGCGAGCGCACTCTTCTTCTTCACCCTTCTTCTCGAGCGGGTCTGGAGCAACAGTGTCGACGTCGTCTTCTGGGATCAATGGGACTACTTCGACCCGACGTTCAAAGGCGAGGGCCTCTGGTCGGTGTTTCGCCAGCAGTTCGGCCCGTGCCGACAGGGACTCGGGGGTCTCGTCATCACGGCCTCGAACGCTCTGTCAGGGTGGGACACGAGGGTCCTTTCCGTCGTAACGGTCTGCCTCCTCCTCGTCGCGATGCTGGTTGCGGTCCGGTTGAAGGTCGTCTTGTACGGTGAGCTGACGGTATGGGACGCGCTGATCCCGCCACTGTTCTTTCGACTGAGTCAGTCGCTGGCGATCGCGAGCATCGCCTTCCCCACCCATGGCGCGCTGCCGATCATCCTGATCCTCTTCGGCTGCCTCATTCTCTCGGTCGAGTCCCGCAAGAGACAGCTCCTGATCCTGACGCCGTTCGCATTCGTCGCGGTCCACACCGGCTTTGCCAATCTCTTCCTGCCGGTTCTGGCGGGCATCCTGCTGTTTCGAGGCATCGCGGAATTACTCAAAGGAAAGCGGAGTACTGCGGCACTCACGGCGTTCACGACGCTCGCGGTCGTCCTCATGTCGCTGACCTTTCTGTTCGGTTTCATTTCGAGCAACATCGCGCTCGAATGCGAAGACAAGGCGACGGGAGGCATCCGGGACTATCTCGCCTGGATCGTTACGCAGGTCAGCCAGTACTGGGGAGCAGCCGATCTGAACTTCCCGCCTCTCGTCGCGATCCTGCTGATCATCGGCCTTCTTTCATGCCTCGCCGTCGCCTCGGCGCAGAGCGTGCGGCGCGAGGAGAGCACCGATTCGATGCGGCAATGGGCACGATATGCCGTACCCCTCGCGCTGATTTCGTACTCGCTCGTCTTCAGCCTGGCGTCCGCGTGGGGAAGAATCTGCGGCGGAAGCGGCTACGCGTTGAGCTCGCGCTACGTCACGCACATGATTCCCCTCGGTCTCGGGTTGTTCTTCGCCTGGCTCATCGTGCTCCGCGGGGCAGAAGGAAGACGACTCACGAAGCACGGCGCCATCTCCGTTGGCGTACTGCTGGCCGCGGGTATCGTGTGGGGCGCTACGTACGACAGCTCCGCCGATCGCTTCGCGACCGAGCTCGAGATTCGCGGCAAGGTGCGCTGGGCGGAATGCGTTCGCCGAGGAGGCAGCGCGGTCGAGTGCTCGGCGCAAACCCATTTCCTGGCGTACCCCTACCCCGACCTGCTCGACAGCCGGATCGACTATCTCCGCGAGCGGAAGTTGAGTTTCTTCTCGGACGACTGGTCCGTCCCCGACTCCGGAAGTGACGCCCCTTAGCTCGATCGCCTAGGTTACTGCGCGGCGCCACGCTGCCGGTTCCCCCCTTTCTCCGATTTCTGGCATCATGGACGCCTCAAACCCATGGCATTCAACTGTATTTCCTGCAAGTCCGAGATCGATCCCTCGTCGAAGGCGTGCCCGCACTGCGGCGATCAGGTCACCGAGTTTCTTCGCACCTACCAGCAGCAGCTCCTCGACGGGAAGTACGAGCTCATCGAGCGACTGGGGCGCGGCGGCATGGGCGAGGTCTACAAGGTCCGCCACACGCACCTCAACACGATCCGCGTCGTGAAGGTGATGCGGCCGCAGCTTCACGGCGACCAGACGCTGAACGACCGCTTCGTCCGCGAGGCCAAGCTCGCCACGCTCATCCAGCATCAGAATGTCTCCACACTGCACGATTTTTCGTCGCTCCCCGACGGCTCGTTCTACATGATCGTGGAGTACATCGACGGGCTGAATCTCGCAGCCCTCATCCGCCGCGACGGACGCCTCGGCATCCGCACCGTCATCGACATCGCGATCCAGACTCTCCATGGGCTCGACGCGATCCACTCCGCCGGCATCGTGCATCGCGACATCAGCCCCGACAACATCATGGTCTCGACCGACGCGTCGGGACAGCAACGCGTCAAGCTCATCGACCTCGGCATCGCGAAAAGCGACGCGGTCGACAACCAGCAGACCGCGACCGGCATGTTCGTCGGCAAGTGGAAGTACGCCTCGCCCGAGCATCTTGGGATGATGGAGGAAGGTGAGGAGATCGACGGGCGCGCCGACCTCTACTCCTTCGGCATCGTCCTCTACGAGATGCTCGCGGGGCGCCCGCCGTTCGAGGCGACGACTCCAGGGCAGTATCTCGTAGTCCACTCGCGCGAGACGGTGAACCCGCTCGTCGAGCGGCCGATCACGTTCCCCGACGCGCCCGGCCTCGAAAATGTTCTCCACAAGGCGCTCGAGAAGAAGCGCGAGCTCCGCTTCGCGAACGCGCGTGTCTTCGCGCGCTCTCTCGGCGAGGTTCTGAGCCGGATGGAGGGAGTCAACGACATCCCGACGGCGGTCACGCCGCTTCCGAGCTACATGGGACCGACCGCGCCCGGAAGCGGCGGCCCGGCGCTGCCGACGATGATGCAGACACCCACTCCGGCGCCCGCACCGATCGCGCAGCCGGGCGCCTTTGCGCCGACGATGGCGGTGCCTGCGCCGCCCGGGGCCGTGACGCCTCCGCCCCAGCCCGGGGCGCAGTACTACCAGACGACGCCGGGCGCGCAGACGGTGATGACCACGCCGGGCGCGCAGCCGCCGAAAAAGCCGTCCAGCGCGCTCTTCGCCGTGTTAGGCGCCGTCGGCGCGCTCCTGCTCCTCCTCGCCGCCGCGGGAGGCTGGTTCCTCTACCGGCAGTTTCAGAACGCACCCGCCGAGCTGACCGCTTCGACGACGGAGACGGCGCCCGCCAAAACGACTGCTCCCCTCAGCGGAACGACGCTCGACATCGCTGTGACGCCGGCCACCGAGACGACCGCGACTGCGCAGGCGACCGACACCACGAGCACGCTCGTCGAGCTCGCCCCCACGACGACCACGACCGCGACGGCTCCAGTCGTGCCTGTGGTCCCGCCTCCCGTTACGCCGACATTGCCCCCGAAAACCACGACGACACCCACGAGGGTGCAACCTCCCGTCGACACGACGCCTCCGCCGACGGCGACCGTTGCCGAACAGGCACCGTCGGGGAACGACAGCATTCCGTCGTCGGGACCGTTCGGCCGCCGCTCGCGAAACCTCGTGAAGGACGAGACCTACGCTCGCGGCTTCAAGCGCGGCATCATCCGCGATTACAGCGACATGTGGGCAGGTACGGACGTCGACTGGGCGTCCGTGGCGCGCGGGGTGAAGCTGTCGCAGTACAAGATCCTCGTCGGACGCTTCAGGAACCTAACCCGGTACGACAGCCCCGAACTACGCAAGATGCTCGAGGTCACGCTGCAGGAAGAGTTCGATGGCATCGCGGGGCCGAAGGGAACGCTGACGACACAAAACGCGATCGTCTGGGCGTCGAACTCGGAGGACGGGCAGAAGGGGCTCGGGATCGAGATGATCTTCCGCGACTCCTCCGGCCAGGTCATCGCGAAGCTGCGCAACTTCGTCCGAGACTACCCTCCCGAGGAGGCTGCCGAAGAGATGCTCGAGCAGCTGACCGACTTCGTCGAGGACCACCAGATCGTCAAATGACCGAACGCGCTGACTGTAAGTAAGGCCTCTGGCCTTGCCCGGTCGTTGCGTCGATCCACCGCGACACGGCCGCCGGCGCCCAGGTCGCGAGTCGCTGAGACAGCGCGGCTCAGCGCTGCACGAACCATCAGCGCGTTTCTGCGAAGGCCGGAGGCCTTCGCTACAGGACTACCCTCCACTCACCGCGGGCAGAATCACGATCTCGCTCCGCGGATGAACCGGCGTCGCCAGCCCTTTCGCGAAGCGGATGCTCTCGCCGTCGACGAAGATGTTGACGTGCGGCCTCACGTCTCCCCTCTCGGTCAGGACACGGTCGCGCACTCCCGGACAGCTCGCCCAGAGCAGCGCGAGCGCGTCACCCAGCGAGCCCGCGACGCCGTCGACGCGCAGCTCGTCACGATCCCCGGCGAGCTCGCGCAGTGGCGCGGGAATGACGAACAGCATCGTCGTCAGCCTCCCTTCTTCCGAGGAAGTGAGACGACCGCGGTCTTGACCGCGACGATCGGGGGAAGCCCGTCGAGGATCATCTCCCAGCTCTTCCCTTCGTCAGGGGACCCGAAGAGCTTCCCGCTTCGCGTGCCGAAGTAGACTCCCGCGGGATCGAGCGAGTCGACCGCGAGCGCGTCGCGCAGCACGGTCTCGAGCGCTCCCTTCTGCGGCAGTCCCTTCGACATCGGCTTCCACTTCCGTCCGCCGTCGCGCGTTCTGTAGACGCGGAGCTTTCCCTCGGGAGTGCACCGGAAGCCGTCCGACTCGAGTGGCACGATCCACGCCGTATCGGGATCGGTCGGGTGAATCCCCATCGCGAAACCGAAGTCGCTCGGCACGCCGTTCGCAACGTCGGCCCAGCTCTCGCCGCGGTCGTCGCTCCGGTAGAGTCCCCAGTGGTTCTGCAGATACATTCGATCGGGCTGTGTCTGCGACTGAACTACCTTGTGCACGCACTGTCCGAACTCCGGGTACTTGTCGGGGAGGAACTCGGCACGCACCCCCTTGTTCGAGGCGCGCCATGTCTTGCCGCCGTCTTCGGTTGCGTACATTCCGGCGGCCGAGATCGCGATCCGCATCCGTTCCCGGCTCTCCGGATCGGGAAGGACCGTGTGCAGGCACAGCCCTCCTGCCCCCGGCATCCAGCGTGGCCGATGCTCATGGTTCCAGAGCCCCTCGACCAGCTTCCACGTTGCGCCGGCGTCGCGCGTCACGAAGATCGCGGCCGGTTCGACCCCGCAGTAAAGCGTGTCGGGCTCGGAGTCGCGCCCCGGGGTGATCTGCCAGATCTGCTTGAGCTCCGCGTCGGTCCCTTCCGGAAACTTGACGCTCGACGACTCGGGATTCGTCCACGTCTTCCCGAAGTCATCGCTCGTGCGAAGCGTGCCGCCCCAGTGCCAGCTGAGCGATCCCGCCCACAGCCGATGGCGGCCCGCGCGACCGTCATACGCCAGGGCGTAGACGGACTCTCCGGGAAAGTACGGGCCTCCCAGCTCCCACTTGTTGCGCCCTTTCCCGGAGTGCAGAACGAACGCACCTTTCATCGTGCCGACCAGCACGACGACATCGCCGTTACGTGGCGAGACGTGACGGACCTCCGGCATTGGGTTGTTCTCCTTTGCGCGCATTTTATCCGGCCGGCAACCGGCCCGAAAGTCCGGGCATGCAACAAGCCTGAAAAATGGTGAATCCTCTCGAGTCCCTTCCGGACCCGCGACCGATGTCCCTCAACCGGGATTGCAGCTGCGAATCTTCAAGCTGACCGTGCTCTGCGTGTCTCGTGCCTCGACATTTGAAACTCGCCGCACCTCACTCCTCGCCTCTCGCCTCTCGCCTGCTCCACATGAGACACTCCCCTCACCGAACCACAACCAGCAAGGGAGGTTTCCGATGGTGTCTCTGACCGCACTCTGGCTTCCGATTCTCCTCTCCGGCGTCGCCGTGTTCATCGTCAGTTCGATCGTTCACATGGTGTTGCCGATTCACAAGAACGACTACGCGAAGCTCCCGGAAGAAGACCGGCTCCTCGACGCGATGCGTTCGGCGGGCGTGGGTCAGGGCGCGTACATGTTCCCTCATTGTGCGAGCCCCAAGGACATGGGCGCACCCGAGATGATGGAGAAAATTGCCCGCGGGCCGGTAGGCATCATGAACGTGATGCCCAAGGGCGGGATGGGGATGGGAAAGAACCTCACACTCTGGTTCCTGTACTCGCTCCTCGTCTCCTTCGTATCGGCCTATCTGGCGAGCCGCTTCCTCGCGTCCGGCACGCACTACCTCGCCGTGTTCCGTCACGTCGGAACGACCGCGTTCCTCGCCTACGGCGTGGGCCAGATGTCCGATTCGATCTGGAAGGCCCAGCCGTGGAGCTCGACGATCAAGAACGTGTTCGACGGGCTCGCATACGCGCTCGTCACCGCGGGCGTGTTCGGCTGGCTCTGGCCGAAATAGGCGAAAAACAGGCCAGAGGCCAAAGGTCAAAGGTCAAAGCAGGCCGCGTGTGGAGTGCGGAGGCGGACCTGCCGCTCGTCCACACCGGCGCGGAGTTTCGGCGGGTCACGGCCTGCTCACCGCGCCTCGAGCAGGACGGCAAGCCCTCTGCCTGCTTTGACCTATGGCCTTTGGCCTTTGGCCTGCTTCATTCCTGCCTACTTCGAGTACTGATCGATCACCATCTCGATCGCGCGGCTGCACACCTTGCAGAATCCGACGTCGTCGCGGGTGAACATCATGCAGTCTGCCTGAGGGCGGTAGAGCCCTCTGGGCTCGTAGCCGGCACCCTCGAACGCGCCGACCTTGCCGGCGTGAGGCCCCGTGCCCAGCAGTCTCGTGTTCCAGACGCGCTCCTTCCGGAAGAGATCGTCGATCTCGGTTTCGGGCACGCCCTTCTCGCGCAGCTCGCGGCGCTTCTTCTGTACCTCCGCCGACCGCTGCTCGAATTCCTGCTTCGGCCACGGAGTCGGGAGCGGAGTGCCGTCGGCGACGAGATCCCTCCACTTCAGTTTCGCCGGGTCGTGCATCGCCGTGATGTTAGGCTCCCACGGTTCCTTGTGTTCGGCCTTCCCGGTCTCGTACGCGACATCCGAGGTGTAGTACTCGTCGGCGAGCGCCGCGAAGTGGTGTCCGAACTCGTGGACGAAGACGTATTCGGTGAAGCCGGAGTCGACACAGGTCGTCGCCTGGAAGTTGTAGATTCCGCCGCCGCCGTACTGCGCTTCGTTGACTAGGATCTCGACGAACTCGTAGGGCGCGGCCGACGCGACGTCGCGCATCGCCTTGTTGTCGAAGGTAAGGATGTAGCGTTCCGAGTCGAACGCGTTGTAGACCGCGGAGACCGGGGTGCGGCGCGGCTCGCTCGACCGCGGCTGATGGACTCCGCTCTCGCCCGAGACACTTTCGATTGCCCACACGTTGAAGTCGCCCTTCCGCGACTTGAACGGCTCGACGCTGAAGAGCGCGTCGGTCAGCCGTTTCGCGTCGGCGCGGAACTTCTTCATGTCGTCCGCCGTGTAGCCCTCCGCGATCAGCGCGAGATCGACCTTCGTCGCCGGCGGACCGCTCTCGTGTACTGCCCAGACCTTCGGCTTCAACGTCAGCGCCGCGGCGTTCACGAAGCGCGAGTTCGGGTCGATCGTCGTCGACCAGACGTCGACGAACGACTGCCGGTCCTCACCGCGCTTCCTGAGGACGACCTTCACCGCCCCCTTCGGCCACGGGAAGCGCAGCGACTCGTGAAAGGTGCGGTGGCTCTCCTTCGACTCCGGAGTCGTCACCCACTCACCGAAGATCGACGAGAAACCGCGTGAATAGATAATGGTTCCGCCAGCGACGTCGACGACCTCGAACATGAACTCGCCGTACTCCGTCTCGTCGACGAGGCGCGTCTTCGATCCCGGCCAGGCGCCGTCGTTCACGAGCTGGTCGAGCGCGACGATCTCCAGCCCCTTGCCGCCGGTGTGGAAGTAGTCGACACGCATGGTCCGGCCGTCGAAGTACCTCTCGAACTGCTGTGCCCCCGCACCGAGCGACACGAGAGCGAATGCGAACAGAACGAGCGAAAGCGAGCGTCTCCCCATGTGAATCCTCCGTTACGGAACCGCCTCGGCGGTGCGCGAGCATCTTCCGACGTACGGTTTGTTTTTACAATGGATCGTGACTCCCCGTAACACGATCTTCGCAGCGCTGCTCGCGATCGGCATCGGTCATCCGGTCTCCGCGCAGGATCAGCGTGCCGAGGAGACGATCGTCGTTCAGCGCGTCGTGATCGACGCGCACATCCTCGACGCCAGCGGCGCACCGCTGGAAGGCGTCACGCCGGCCGACCTCGAGGTGTTCATCGACGATCTGCCCGCGACGGTCGAGGCCGTCGAGTGGGTCGCCGAGGACGAGAACCAGCCCGAGCCGCCGAAGCGAACGTTCGAGGATTCCGGGCCGCGGGTCACCGTGCTCGCAGATTCGGAGCGTGGCCGGCGGATCGTCCTCTTCTTCCAGACGGATTTCCAGCGGAAACGCATCCGCGGCCACATGCGCATGGCGACCCACGCGAAGGAGTTCATCCGCACCCTCGAGCCCGAGGATCTGGTCGCCGTCGTCTCGTTCGACTCGAAGCTCAAGCTCTGGCAGGACTTCACCAGCAACGTCGAAGACCTCGACACGGCGATCGAGAGGACGAAGGAGATCGCCGAGGTCTCCTGGCGCGACCTCGGGCTCTACCCGTCGCTCGCCGCGGCACTCGACGAGAACGAGGCTGCCGACGCGGCGACGGTGGAGATGGGGCTTCGACGACTGGGAGAAGCGCTTCAGGACGTCGACGGGCGCAAGACGCTGGTCTTCCTCGGCTACGGCATCGGCGTCTACGCGGGCAGGGGAGCCATACACTACCCCGGCTACGCGGAGGCCCGTCTCGCGCTCGAGACGGCGCGCACGTCGGTCTTCGTCCTCGATGTGAGCGACGCCGACTGGCACACGCTCGAGGGCGGGCTCGAGATGATCGCGGAGGATACGGGCGGTTTCTACGTGAAGACCCACCAGTTCGCGCGGAGCGCGGTGAAGAAGCTGCACCGCGCAATCTCTGGGCACTACGAGATCGTGCTGGTCAAGCCGGTGCAGCACCGCGGGGACCACGCCGTGCGAATCAAAGTGAAGATCCGCGGCGCCGAGGTGTACACGAGGAAGATCTTTCGGGACTGAGATCAGATTGCGGATTTCGGAATGCGGAATGCGGATTTGGCTTCGCCCGGCTGATCGATTCAGGCTCGAAGCATGGACGTCGAGATGTTCGGAGGCGGTCTTTGCGCGTGAAATGATCACGCGTCAATCGTGCAGTCTGGCGAAGCCAAATCCGCATTCCGAAATCCGAAATCCGCAATGTCCTCCTCCGCCTTTGGCCTTTCGCCTGCTTTTCACTACACTGCGCCCACGATTCTCTCTCGTTCCGGAGGTACGGACATGACCGTCACGCAGGGGGCCCCGACAGAGGCCGCCGTCACGCAGAACCCGCTGAAGCTCAAGCGAGTCCATCACGTCGAGTTCTGGGTCGGCAACGCGAAGCAGGCTTCGTTCTACTACCGAAAGGCGTTCGGCTTCTCTCAGCTCGCCTATCGCGGGCTCGAGACCGGGCAGCGCGAAGCGGCGTCGTACGTGCTTGCGCAGGGAAAGATCCGCTTCGTCCTCACGACTCCACTCACGCCCGACCATCCGGCCGCCGAGCACATTCGCCGCCACGGCGACGGAGTTCGCGACATCGCCCTCGAGGTCGAGGATGCCGATTTCGCGTTCCACGAAGCCGTCCGGCGTGGCGCGACGCCCGCGGTCGAGCCCCACGACGTCACCGACGAGCACGGCACGATTCGCCGCTCCGCGATCCAGGTATACGGCGACACGATCCACTCGTTCATTTCGCAGAAGGGATTCTCCGGCGCCTTCCTCCCCGGTTTCACGCCGGCGCCGATCGAAGAGACGCCAACCGGCCTGCTCGTCGTCGACCACATGGTCGGCAATGTCGAGCTCGGCCGCATGAACCACTGGGCCGACTGGTACGAGAAGGTCATGGGCTTCTCGCGCTACATCACCTTCGACGACACCGACATCTCGACGGAGTACAGCGCGCTGATGTCGATCGTCATGTCGGACGACAAGCAGGTCGTGAAGTTCCCGATCAACGAGCCAGCCGACGGGAAGAGAAAGAGCCAGATCCAGGAGTACATCGAGGCGTATCGCGGGGCGGGCGTCCAGCATGTTGCCCTGCTCTGCGGCGACGTCATCGACACGGTAGCGAAGCTGCACGAGCGCGGCGTCGAGTTCCTCCGCGTGCCCGACAGTTATTACGACGAGCTCGCGGCCCGCGTCGGCGCGATCCCCGAATCGCTGGACACATTGAAGAAGCTCGGCATTCTCGTCGACCGCGATGAAGAAGGCTACCTCCTCCAGATCTTCACGAAGCCGGTCGAGGATCGCCCCACCGTCTTCTACGAGATCATCCAGCGCAAGGGAAGCCGCGGTTTCGGCAAAGGGAACTTCAAAGCACTCTTCGTCTCGATCGAGCAGGAGCAGGAGCGGCGGGGAAACCTGTAGGTTGTTAGTTGTTAGTTGTTAGTTGTTAGACCGGTGTGGGAGGCTGCTCCTGTCTGACCGAGATTCGAACGTGAATTGCCGGAAACCGAGCCGTTCCGCCATGCACCACGAACGCACGACGACCCATGCCTGTCTAACAACTAACAACTAACAACTAACAACCAGAGATTAAGAACCAAGAGCCAACAACTCCATGCGCTCCCTAACCTACCTCACCGGCTTCGCCAACGAGTTCGCCACCGAGTCGGTGCCGGGCGCCTTGCCCGTGGGCCAGAATGCGCCGCAGAAGGCGCCGCTGGGGCTCTACGCGGAGCAACTGAGCGGCACGGCGTTCACGATGCCGCGCGCGACGAACCGGCGCTCGTGGCTCTATCGAATCCGCCCCGCGGTCAAACACGGCCCGTTCGAGCCGATGGCCGCGGGGCTCGTTCGCGGCACGCCGTTCGACGAGGTCCCACCGTCTCCCAACCAGCTTCGATGGGATCCGATCGCGATCCCCGCGGCGCCGACCGACTTCGTCGACGGGCTCGTCACGATCTGCGGCAACGGCGACATCAACACGTTCACCGGAATGGCGGCGCACGTCTACCGAGCGAACCGCTCGATGAATGGTCGCTTCTTCTACGACGCTGACGGCGAGTTGCTGCTCGTCCCCGAGACCGGACGGCTCCGCATCGCGACCGAGCTCGGCGTGCTCGAGGTCGTCCCTGGCGAGATCGCCGTGATTCCGCGCGGCATCCGCTTTCGCGTCGAGCTGCTCGACCCGGCCGCGCGCGGCTACGTCTGCGAGAACTTCGGCGCCTCGTTCCGGCCTCCGGACCTCGGGCCGATCGGAGCAAACGGCCTCGCGAATTCGCGCGACTTCCTCACGCCCGTCGCCGCGTTCGAGGAGCTCGAGGGCGACTTCGAGCTCGTCGCGAAGTACCACGGAGCTCTCTTCCGCGCGCCGATCGGCCACTCACCGCTCGACGTCGTCGCCTGGCACGGGAACTACGCGCCGTACAAATACGACCTCTCGCGCTTCAACACGATGAACACCGTGTCGTTCGACCATCCCGATCCGTCGATCTTCACCGTGCTCACCTCCCCGACCGACACCGCGGGTCTCGCCAACATCGACTTCGTCATCTTTCCTCCGCGATGGATGGTCGCCGAGCACACCTTCCGCCCTCCTTACTTCCACCGCAACGTGATGAGCGAGTACATGGGACTCATCCTCGGCAAGTACGACGCGAAGGAAGAGGGCTTCGTCCCCGGCGGCGCGAGCCTTCACAACTGCATGTCGGGCCACGGCCCCGACGCCGACACGTTCGCTGCGGCAAGCTCCGCCGCCCTCGAGCCGCAGCGCTACAGCGACACGCTCGCCTTCATGTTCGAGACGCGCTTCGTCCTCGAGCCGACGCGCTTCGCTGCCGAAACAGAACATCTGCAGCAGGAGTACTTTCGCTGCTGGGACGGATTGCGCAAGAACTTCTCTCGACCGTAGACGGCAGCTGAATTGAGAATTGAGAATTGAGCGATGACAGCTGAGCGGACTTCTCGATCGCGCGATTGCGCGATTGCACGATTGAAAGCCACCATCGCGTGCGGTGACTGGAGCAATCCGGGCCGTACCGATCTTTCAATTCTCAATTCTAAATTCTCGATTCGGCGGCCCGAGGCCTGCTCGTGACGACCGCCCTCAGCCAGCTCCTCCGCGGGCTGATCGACTACGCCGGCCTCTTCCCGCCTGCGGGGCTGCCGATGGAGACGGCGGTCACGAACTACGCGCTCTATCGCGCGAGCGCGGAGCGATGGATGCTCGGGCGGCTCATCGTGCCGGTCGCGCGGCTCCGCGAGCTCGAGAGCGCGGCCGGCAGCATCGTCTCCGACGAGGGCGACGCGTGGGCGATCAGCGCCCTTCCGCGTTCCGAGCTCCGCGCTGAGCTCGAGACGATCGAGGTCTTCAACGAGCACCACCGCGGACGCCTGGTCGTCGACGCGCTGGAGATGAAAGTGGCCACCAGCGCCGGGATCGCCGCTGCGTCCGCGCTCATTCCTCCCGGGATCGAGACCTACTTCGAGCTTCCACTCGCCGACGATCCCGACTCGCTGGTCGAGGCGATCGCGACGGCGGGCCGCCGCGCGAAGATCCGCACGGGAGGCGTCACCGAGGATGCCTTCCCTCCCGCTGCACAGATCGCGCGCTTCATCGCGCGCTGCAACGAGCGCGGCGTCGCGTTCAAGGCGACCGCAGGGCTCCACCATCCCCTCCGCTGCGTGAGGCCGCTCACCTACGAGCCGGAGAGCCCCGTAGGGACGATGAATGGCTTTCTCAACGTCTTCCTCGCCGCAGCGCTCGTTCACAACGGCTATCCCGTCGCGCTCGCCGAGGAGCTCCTTGCCGAGAGTGATCCCTCGTCGCTGCGTTTCGAGGCCGATTCGATCGCCTGGCGCGATCACACGCTCACGACCGCCGAGATCGCGTCGAGCCGTGAGAAGCTGGCGCACTCCTTCGGTTCGTGCTCGTTCGCCGAGCCGGTCAGCGAGCTCGCAGAGCTGGCTCGAATTGAAAACTGAGAATTGAGATGCCTCTCATGATGAACCACCTCGACCACACCCACGACCCGGCCCTCCGCTCCTTCGTCGACGGCGCAAACGGCGGAGCGTCCGACTTCCCGATCCAGAACCTCCCGTTCGGCGTCTTCCTGCGCGGAGCGAAGCGGCACGTCGGCATCGCGATCGGCGATCGGATCCTCGACGTCACCGCGTCGGCGCCCGAGCTTTTTGCCGGCGAAGCGGCGACCGCAGCGGAGGCCGCGTCCACCGGCTCGCTCAACGCGCTCATGGCGCTCGGCAGGCCGGCTGCCCGCGCCCTGCGTCATCGCGCGAGCGCGCTCCTGCAGCACGGAAGCGAGCAGCGAACGCAGGTCGAGCGGCATCTGGTCGCGCTGCGCGACACCGAGATGCTGCTGCCGGCCGCGATCGGCGACTACACCGACTTCTACGCCTCGGTTCACCATGCTACGAACGTCGGCAGCATGTTCCGCCCCGACAGTCCGCTCCTGCCTAACTACAAGTGGGTGCCGATCGGTTACCACGGCCGCGCGTCCTCGATCGTCGTGAGTGGAACCCCGGTGCGCCGGCCGTCGGGACAGACGAAGGAGGAGCAGCGCCCGGCGCCGCTCTTCGGCCCGTCGAAGCGCCTCGACTACGAGCTCGAGGTCGGATGCTTCGTCGCGGGACGCAACGCCCTCGGGCAATCGGTTCCCATCGATGCGGCCGACGACCGCATCTTCGGCCTCTGTCTGCTCAACGACTGGTCTGCGCGCGACATCCAGGCGTGGGAGTACCAGCCGCTCGGACCGTTCCTCTCGAAGAACTTCGCCTCGTCGATCTCGCCGTGGGTCGTCACCCTCGACGCGCTGGTACCGTTCCGCGCTCCGCTTCCGCCGCGGGCGGAAGGCGATCCCGCCCCGCTCGCCTATCTCGAAGGGGCAGACGACCGCGCCGCCGGCGGGTTCGCGGTCACGCTCGAGGTCGCGATCTGTTCGCGCAGGATGCGGGAGTCCGACATGCCCCCGTCGGTCGTGAGCCGCGGATCGTTGCTCGACGTCTACTGGAGCTTCGCCCAGATGCTCGCGCACCACGCGAGCGGCGGCTGCAACCTCGAGCCGGGCGACCTCATCGGCAGCGGTACGGTCTCGGGCGTGTCGAAGGACTCGCGCGGATGCATGCTCGAGCTGACGTGGCGCGGCAGCGAACCGCTCTCCCTCCTCTCGGGCGAGCAGCGCAAGTTCCTCGAGGACTTCGACGAGGTCATCCTCCGCGGCTGGTGCGAGCGCGAAGGCTTCGTTCGCATCGGCTTCGGAGAATGCGTCGGCGAGGTGTTGCCGGCGCGCTAATTTCCAGCAGGTAGCCCGCCGAAGGCGTGTCGCGATAAGCGATAAGCGATAAGCGATAAGTAAGCAACGATCGCGGCCTGCTTATCGCCTCTCGCCTGCTCTGACCTATGACCTTTGGCCTCTGGCCTGCCTCTAGATTCTCTCCGGCTCCGCGACCGTTCGCTCCCCGCCGGCATTGCCGGTGTTCAGAGTCGATGCGGGCTCGAAGAGGAGGACCGAGACCTCTTCGTCTGCGACGGGACGGTGCTCGATGCCGCGCGGAACCACGATGAACTCACCTTCGCCGAGCGGCACGCGCCGGTCGCGAAACTCCATCACGAACTTCCCCTGCAGCACGAGGAACATCTCGTCCTCGTTTTCGTGATGGTGCCAGACGAACTCGCCGAGGAACTTCACGACCTTCACGTGCTGACCGTTCAGCTCCGCGACGATCTTCGGGTCCCAGTGCGTCGAGAACGTCGCGAGCTTCCCGGCGAGACTCACCTTGTCCATCGCGCTCACTTCACCGTCGGAATCTGCGTCGAGGGCTTCGTCGTCGGAGTCGGGTATTCGCGCCGGTCTCCCAGCTCTCCGAGAGGAACTTCCCACACCGCAATCGCCTGATCGCCCACGAACGCGAGGACGTCGAGCCTTTTCCGTTCCGTCCCCCTTCCCGGCAGGCGCACCATCGCGTCTTCCGGGTTCTTGAGGACCACGGTCGTCCCGCGGATCAGCAGGCCGGGGAGGAGAACGTCGCCGTTGCCCGGGATCTGGCGGAGCTTGAGCTGCGCGTCAGGCAGCCCGGGCGGCTGGAAATTGATGATCGAATCGCCGGGCGGCACGTCGAGCATGATGAACGCGCCGGTCTCCGCCATGCCTCCCGACACATAGTCCACGTCTTCGACGGAGATGGCCGTGTCGCGGAACATCGCGTATTTTTTCTGAACGGCCACGAGCGGGTCGGTCACCATCAACATGTCGTTCTGCGGGAGCTCGACGTCGGCGATCCAGCCGCGAACGCTGACCGGTGCTTTCCCGGGACCGGTCGAGGCATCTTCTGAAGGAGCCGAGCAGCCGGCCAGGAACAGCCCGAGCACGATCGAAAACAGCAGCCGCAAGCCTCGTCGATTCATCGATTTCAACCTCCGCGGCCGGCCTCGCGCCAAACGCGACTGCCGCGCCAGCCCCTATAATAGACGCGTGGCTCCGCCCGGAGTCGAGGAAGAACTCTGATGAGCGAGAACGAGACTCCGAGATTCCGCGTCAAGGTCCCGTCTTTCAGTAATTTCCCGGCGAAACTGGGCAAGCTCGGCTGCGCCTTCGTCGCCGTGCTCGTCCCGCTCATCTTCGTCCGGAGCTGCTTCATCTCCTACGTTCCTCCCGAAGAGATCGGCCTGCGGCAGATCGCCTTCGGCTCGGGCAAGGGACTGCAGAAGAGTGTTGTCGAGTCGGGCTACCGCCGGCAGATCAGCGGGTACGAAACGATCCGTACCTTCCCGCGCGACGTGCAGATCATGGAGTTCACGAACAGCGAGAGCGAGCGGTCGCCCGATCACCGGACGATGCCCGCGGTGAATGTTCCGACCGTCGACGGCTACCCGGTGTTCGTCGACATGACGGTGATCTACCGGATCAAGGATCCGTACCTCGTCGTCTCGAAGTTTGGCTTCGGAAACACGTACGAAGACAGCGTCGTGATCCGCTTCACCGACGCCACTGTCAAGCAGTTCCTTGGCGAGCTTCGCGCCGAGGAGTTCTACCTGACGTCGCGCCTCGGAAAAGTGGAAGAGATGCGAACGCGGCTCGCCGCCATCTTCAAGGACAACGGGCTCGAGCTGATGGACATCCTGGTCCGCCAGTACGACTACCCCGATACCTTCCAGGCGCTGACCGAGCAGAAGAAGATCCAGGATCAGTCGGTGTTGACGAACCAGGCGCTGGCGAAACAGGCCGAGGTCGACACGCGGCTCAAGCAGGTCGCCGCCGAAGGGCGGAATCAGATCAGCGTGCGTGGAGCCGAATTCGAGGCAAAGATCACCGAAGTGAGCGCCACTCGCGATCTCTACGAACGCCAGAAGCGCGCCGAGGCCGACCTGCTCGTCAAGAGCGCGGAGGCCGCCGGCACCGAGGCGATCAATCGCGCGATGGAGGGAGCGGGCTCGGACAAGCTGCTCCGCCTGCGTAAGGGGCTCGCGTTGCTGAACGCGATCAAGGGGCCGATCTACATAACCGAAGACCCGACCGACGTCGGAAAGTTGATGAAGTGAGGAGGAGGCGAACGATGAAACGACTGCTGCCGCTCGCCGCCCTGCTGCTCGCCGCCTCGACGACGCCCTCGTGCACGCCGCACACCACGGAGGCGACCGAGGTCGGCGCGCGCTTCAACAAGATCACCAGGCATATGGAGCTCGCGCAGCCAGGTGCCACCTACTTCTTCGTGCCGTTTCTCAACGAGTGGCGCACGTTCGACGTATCCACGCAGAACCTGACGATGGTCGCGGATGCTGGTGACCGCGACCGCCAGGTCAAGGACGACCTCCGCTTCAAGACGCGCGACGGGAACGACATCGAAACCGACGTGACGGTACGGTGGAGAATCGACCCGACGAAGGTCGACTACCTGTGGCGGCTCGTCGGGCCGGACACCGACAAGATCCGCGAGCGGCTCGTCCGTCCGATGGCGCGATCGTACGTTCGCGACGTACTCAACCGCCTCGATTCGGAGGAGTTCTACAACCCCGACCTCCGGTTCGGCGCGGCCGACGACGCGACGACGCTTCTTGCCACGCATCTGGCGCCTTCCGGCATCATCGTCGAGCAGGTGATCCTCGGCAATTTCGCGTTCAAAGCCGAGTACCAGAAGCTGATCAACCAGCGCAAGGAAGCGGAGAAGAACGCGGAGAAGCTCGAGGCGGAGATCCTCGCGACGCAGGAAGCGAATAAGGCGGCGCTGCAGCAGAAGGTCGCCGAGATGACGGAGAAGCTCACCACGTCGCAGGGCGAGCTCGAGCGCGCGAAACGGGCGGCCGACGCGTACCTCGTCCGCCGGCAGCAGGAAGCGCAGGCGACGATCGCCGAGAAGAAGGCAGTCGCGGAAGGAATTCGCCGCGAGCGCGCCGCGCTCAATAGCAGCGCGGGCGACGCGTACGTGACACTGCAGCTCATCGACGCGCTCCAGAAGAAAGAGATCAGGCAGATACCGCAGTTACCCGGAGGGGCGAACGTGATCATCGACGGCAACAAGCTGCTCGAGCAGCTCGGCGTGATCCGTTACAAGGAAGCCGCGAAAGGCGACAACTGAGCACCGCCACGAAGTGAGGAGACTGAAGCGCGCGGCACGGGACACTCTCCCGGTCCGCACGGCGCACCACCATGTACGACCCGAGCGGTTCATCGTTCGACTTTGCGAACGTCATCTTCTCCGTGCTGCAGGACTGCGAGCATCGGAGGCGGAGCTTCACCGAAGAGACCGTTCGCGAGGGACTGATGGCGTGCGCGGCAGAAAAACTCGCGCGGGTGAAGACGAGTTACCTCGACGGCATGGGCTCGAAGAGCTACTGGCGCGATCTCGAAAGGGAAGTGACGCAGACGGTGATGCCGCAGTACATCATGGCGGCGGCCGAGCAGAACAAGCGGGAGAGAACCGGCTACGGCGTCTTTCGGGGAGGCGACGTCGGCGCGCGTGTCACCTTCGCCCTGCTGGGCCTCGTCATCGGCGCAGCGATCCTCGCGATCCCATTCATCCCGATCTTCGAGAGAGCGTTCGCGTTCCTTCTCGCCTTCGGCGGATGGTTCTACCCCGACATCGTTCGGATGACGCAGGAGTACAGGCACTACAAGCTTCTCAACCGGCTGGTGACGGCGGGCGAGGAGTACCAGCGCGGCCGGGCGAAGTACGTCTCCACCGCCGACGTCGAAGACGAGGACGAGGACGAGCCGGTCGCCGAAGACGAGGCGAGACTCGAGGCGGCGAGGCGGGCGGCGACGGTGCGCGATTCGCAAAAACACTGAAACTCCAGTCGTCGGGATGAGCGCGGCGCGACGCGGCGTTAGCTGGGTGAATGAGAACGGAGGTCGACGAATGAGACGAGCCATGGCGACGGTCGTCGTCGCCGCAATCGCGGTCGCGGGGCTGCTCTATGCGCAGACGCCGCAGCCGGCGCTTCTGAAATCGTCTCAGGGCGAGGCATCCGTCTCCACGCTCGAGCTGAACTCGCAGCTCTACGTCGCCGCGGACGACTTCGTGACGGCGCTGGGCGGCACGATCGAGCCCGATGGCGCCGGTTTCAAAGTCACGCTCCTCGGCAAGCTCGGCGCCTTCGCCCCCGACAACCAGTACGGCGTCGTGCGCGACGAGCTGATCGCGATGCCGGCGCTTCCCGCCGTGATCGAGGGACGCGCCTTCGTCCCGTGGCAGTTCTTCCGCGGCTTTGTCGCGACGGCGGGCGAGCTCGACCTGCAGTGGGATCCGCAGAATCGCATCTTCACCGTTGCGCCGCGTGTGCGCGAGCTACTGACCGCCAGCATTTCGGTCATCGACCTCGATGACATCACCAAGATCGTGCTGCAGCTCTCCGGCAAGTCCGAGTTCACGATCAACCGGCGCCAGCAGAACTACATCGTGAAGTTCGGCAATCCGATCGGCGCGCCGTTCGCCGAGCAGACGTACCAGAACCCCCACCTCGCACGCGCCGTCTTCCGTCCCAGCGAGGTCGAGTTCCAGCTCACCGGCGCCGACGTCATCGGCAGCGCCTATCGGCTCGACGACCCGTTTCGCGTGGTGCTCGATCTTCGCAGAGGTGCCGCGGTCGTACCGGGAACGCCAGGCACGATCAACCTCCCTCAGCAGCACCTCCCGGGGATTCGCACGATCGTGATCGACCCGGGTCACGGTGGCGAGGACACCGGCGCGATCGGTCCGAACGGCACCGAGGAGAAGATGCTCTCCCTCTCGATCGCGAAAAAGCTCGCGGCCAGCCTCTCGAAACGGCTCAGGACCCGCGTCGTCCTGACGCGCGATTCCGACAAGGCGATCCCGCTCACGCAACGTACGGCCATCGCGAACGAGTACCAGGCCGACCTGTTCCTCTCGATCCATCTCAACTCCTCGCTTCGCAAGGGGGCACAGGGGACCGAGACCTACTTCCTCTCACTCGACGCCTCGGACGAGCTCGCAAGGCAGGTCGCAGAGCGCGAGAACGAAGTCGAAGCCGCCCCCGAGCCCGCGGTGCCCACGGGCGACTTGAAGTTCATCCTCTGGGATCTAGCGCAACAGGAGTACCTCAAGGAATCGAGCGAGCTCGCCGAGACGATCCAGGGCGAATTGAGCAAGGCCACGAACACCGAAAACCGCGGCGTGAAGCAGGCGCCGTTCCGCGTGCTCATCGGCGCGACGATGCCTGCCGCTCTCGTGGAAGTCGGGTTCATTTCGAATGCCGACGAGGAAGCGAGACTCCGGAGCGACGCGCACCAGGACACGCTCGTAACCGCGATCGTCGACGCCGTCGAGCGCTTCAAGATTCAGCATGAATCGCGGCTCGGCATGCCTGCGGCCACTCCCCCCGCGGTGCCTGCGCCAGTTCCCGCTCCCGCGCCGGCAACACCGCCTCCGCCCACAACGACGAGTGTCGGGACGAGCCGATGAGACTTCGAGGAGTCGCGCCCGGCGCGCTCTTGCTTCTTCTCCTCGCGGGTTGCGGACGCGAAGGTCCGGTCCAGGCGACCAGCACCGCCACGCCGGCCGCGCCCCAGACACTCACCAGCAAACCGGTCATGCTGTTCTATGAGGACGACGGCCTGCTGCTGGCACCACGAATCGAGAACGTCCTGCTGCCCGAGGGCGACAGCGCCGTGATGCGACCGCTGCTCGCCGCACTGCTCGCGCCTGCTCCTCCGGGCACCGATCCGCGTTCGGTGCCCGAGGGGATCGAGATTCGCGCAACCTACCTGCTCCCCGACGGGACGGCGATCGTCGACCTCGGCGGGCCACTTCTCGCTGCAGGATGGAAGACCGGGTCGCAGGCCGAACTGATGCTGGTCTATTCAATCGTCCAGACGCTGAACTCGAACGTGCCGGCGATCCGGAGGGTGCAACTCCTCGTCAACGGACAGCCCGCCGAGACGCTCGCAGGCCACGTTTCGATCGAGCATCCACTGCGACCGAACCCGCGCCTGGTCCGAGCCCAACCCACGCCTGTTCAGTAACTTCGGCGTCGAGCGTGCGACGGTTTTCCCATTCTGCCGATTTCGTGATTTTTTTCACAATCGAGTGCCGGCTTCGGCTATACTTCGCGCGGCTCAAGAATTACTGGATGGGCAGGCGAAACGCTTTCACGTTTCCTCCTGCCTCCCGCAAGGGAACCAAAGCACACCGAGAAGCACCGCCTCACCACGACGAAGTCCGCTGATGCCGCAGTATCGATCGTTTCCGAGTCCCATCCAGTGGTGTTCAGCGCGGCCCCGGCCACTAGCCGGGGCCGCGCGCCGTTTGGGGGATTCGTTCTGTGGGTCCGCGCCTGGAGATCCGGGAATCTCGACTTCGGCTTTCGTCGCTTCACGAACACCGAAATGAAGAATGTCGAATGCGGAATGAGGAATGAAGAAAAGAGGGATGCTCGCCCAGCGGAAGGAACACGGACTTCAAATCCGCATTCCGCATTCCGCGTTCCGCATTCCGCATTACTGAGTGACTACTTCTCGCCGCACTCGCACTGCGGGCAGCCGTTGTCGAGCACGATCTTCCACACGCCATCCGCTTGCCGGCGCCAGACGGAGTTGAATGTACCGACACGTTTGCCCGACGCGGGATCGTTGACGGGACCGCTGCTCATGGCGAGCGTCCCCGAGTCGAGCACCTCGACCTTCTCCGGCCCCCAGGAGAACGGCGCGGCGGAGCCTTCGAAGAATCGCTTCCACCCGTCGGCGACCTCGCTCTTCCCGCGCATCACGCCCTTCGACCCGAAGAAGATCGCCTCGTCTGCGAGGAACGACGTGAACTTCGCGTGATCGCGGTCGGCCATCGTCTTCGCGAATGCGGTTTCGGCCTTCCACACCTGGTCGCGCAGCTCCGCGTTGGTCTCGGCTGACACTGACATTGCCGTCGTCACCGTGATCGCCATGATCGTGAGCCATCTCCCGAGTCTCATCGTCGCCTCCATTCGATAATCTGGAAGAGACCACTCTAGGCGCAGCACGCGGCGCACGCTGTCACGAGCAAGTCAAATGAGCGAACGGATTCGTTACTAGCCGAGCTTTCTTGCCACTTCGACGACCGCGTCGGTGTTCGCGAGCGTCACGAGCGAGCTGATGAGGTACGACTTCACCGCGCCCTCGAGCTCCGCGACTTCCGCGTCGTTGATTCCGAGCGCCTTCGCGTATTGCGCGACGAGCTCGCGCTCCTTGCCGTCGAAGCTGTTGTCGGCCCACGCCATCAGGATGCACGTCTTGATGAAGATGCTGCCGAGAGCCTTCGACGTCAGCGCGCCGGCGATCTCTTCCGGCGTAGCATCGGGCGCACCCTCGAGCTCCGAGAGGCTGCGGATTCCTCCCGCGCCCTCCGCGTAGAAGCTCATGAGCAGCGCCTTCTCCTTCTCGTGTACGCCGCCCTCGGCGCGTGCGACAGCGAACAACCCGCGCGCCATCGCCTCGGCCTGCTCGTCGCTGATCTCGATTTCCGGGAAAAAGGTATCCATCGCTGCGCGCCTCCGTTGCTGATTTCGAGAGGGCGGATTGTACCACCACGCCCCGGCGCCGATCGCCGCCCGGCACCGGCGAATCCAAGTACAATTCCGCTCGCGTCGCCGCCGCGACGAAGGAAGAGAACGAAGCGTTGCCATGACGAACCCATCGATTCCTGCCGAGACCCCGCCGCGCGTCGCAATCGTCACCGGCGGCGCCCGCGGCATCGGGCGCGCGATCGTCCTGCGCCTCCTGCGCGACGGCTTTTCGGTCGCGTTCACGTACCGTGCTTCGGGCGACGCGGCGGCGAATCTTGCGACCGAGGCCGCGGCGGCCGGGCTCGATCCCGCGCGCCTGCTCGCGCTCGAGGGCGACGTCGCCGACGCGTCGCGGTGCGCCGCGATCGTCGCCGAAACCGTCGCCCGCTTCTCGCGCGTCGACGCGCTCGTCAACAACGCCGGCATCCGCCGAGACACGCTCGTCTACAACATGTCTGCCAGCGACTGGTCCGACGTGCTTCGCACGAACCTCGACGGCGCGTTTCATATGACGCAGGCCGTTCTCGGTCCGATGATGCGCCAGCGCTCGGGCGCGATCGTGAACGTCTCCTCGCTCTCCGCACTCCATGCTGTCGTCGGACAGGCGAACTACGCCGCGTCGAAGGCAGGGCTCATCGCGCTCACCCGCGCCGTCGCGCGCGAGAGCGGCCGCAGCGGCATCCGCGTCAACTGCGTCGCCCCGGGGCTCGTCGCCACCGACATGACCGCGGGAATGGACCCCGAGGCGAAGAAGGAGATGCTCAAGGCGGTCCCGATGCGGCGCATGGTGACCCCCGAGGAGGTTGCAGCCGCCGTCGCCTTTTTCCTCGGCGCCGAATCGAGCGGAATCACCGGACAGACTCTCTGCGTTGACGGCGGGACGACCGCATAGCGGCGCGAATTCGATCCCGATGACCTACCTCTCCGTCGTCATTCCGACCTACGACCGCATCACGATGCTCGAGCGGGTGCTCGACGCGCTCGGGAAGCAGACCGGCGCTCCCGGCTTCGAGGTCATCGTCGTCGACGACGGCTCGAAGGACGACACCGCGGCGCGCGTCGCGTCGCATCTGGCCGCGAAGCGCTGGAGCTACCCGATCCGGTTCGAGTCGCAGGCCAACTCCGGCCCGGGCAAGGCGCGCAACCGCGGCGTCAAGCTCGCGACGGGACGCTACATCGTCTTCATCGGCGACGACACGGTCCCCGAGCCTCGGTTTCTCGCCGAGCACGCGCGCATCCATCTCGAGAGCGACGACGACCCGATGGTCGCCTGTCTCGGCTACACGGGCTGGCCGGGCGACGATCGGGTCACGCCTTTCATGGATTACATCAACGACTACGGCCTCCAGTTCGGCTACAAGCTGATCGAGCACGGTGCGGTCGTGCCGTTCAACTTCTTCTACACCTCCAACATCTCGATCGACCGCGAACTGATTGCCGCGCACCCGTTCGACACATCCTTCCCGGCCGCGGCGTGGGAAGACATCGAGCTCGCGTTTCGCCTGGATGCGAAAGGGTTGAAGATCCACTACAACGCGCAGGCGGTGACGCGGCACTACCACCCGACGACCGTCGACTCGTTCTCGCGACGCCAATACACCGTCGGCCGCTCTGGCGCGATCTTCTTCGAGAAGCACCCCGAGCTCGGCCACTTCCTCGGCGTCGTCGAACTGCGCGAGCAGGGAGTTGTCGGCGACGGCGAGATGGGCCGGCTCCGATTCCTCGCCCGCCTCGGCGAGCGCTTCCGCCCCTTCGCGCGTCCCTACATCTTCGAGCGCCTCATGCGCCAGCACTACCTCCGCGGCCTGAGAGACGGGCTGGCGGAGACAGGCGATAGGCCAGAGGCGACAGGCGAGAAGTAGGCAGCCCGGAGCGAACGCAGCAAGTGCTCTTGACTGCCAGGCCCACGCCGTCTCCCACGCCGTCGCCAAACGGCGCATTCCTGACAACGACCGCCGACGTCAACGACGATGCTCGCGCCCGCATCGCCGCGTAGCGGCGACCGATCTTAGCCCCCGGTGACCGGCCGAAAAGCCGG
>JBPPMG010000238.1:0-7948 GCA_051305935.1 Thermoanaerobaculia bacterium | reverse complement strand
TCGGGCTCGCGATCGGGAGGCCAGGCGGGCGGTAGTGCCGAGCATCGCGAACATCCGACGCTCTTCCCGAGCCCGATCCCGAGCCCGATCCCGTGCCCGGCCTTTCGTTCCATCGCCCGCACGGGAAGCCTCGACCGCTCACCCCCGCTTCTTTGATCTTTCCATCATCCCGCCGAGGAATTCGCTCATGCCTCCGCAGCCGTTCTGCGTCCAGCCGCCGTCGACGGGGAGGATGGCGCCGGTCACGTAGGACGCGAGGTCGGAGGCGAGGAAGAGGCAGGCGTTGGCGACGTCGGCCGGGGTTCCCATTCGTCCAAGCGGCACGCCCTTCGCCGTCATCGCACGGATCTCCTCGGTCGGAGCGAGACGCGCCATGCCTTCGGTGCCGTCGATCGGGCCGGGAACCACGGAGTTCACGCGCACGCCGGCGCGACCCCATTCGAGCGCGAGGGTCCTCGTGATCATGTCGACGCCAGCCTTCGCGGCGCTCACGTGGATCTGCGCCTTCGACGGCATGAAGGCCTGCGGCGCGGAGATGTTGATGATCGACGCGCCCGGCTTGCGCAGGCGCGGGAACGACGCGGACATGACGTGGAAGGTGCCGAGCAGATCGATCTCCATCACCGAGCGGAAGCCGTTCGACGAGAGGTCGACGGCAAGCGACGGGAAGTTTCCCGCGGCGCCGGAGACGACGACGTCGAACTCGCCGAAGCGCTCCTGCACCGACGCGAGACCGCGATCGACCGCATCGGCGTCACGCACGTCGGCGACGAATCCCATCGCATCCGGACCGAGAGCCTTCAGCGCCGCGACCGTGTCGTCGACTTTCTCCTGCTTGCGGCTCGCCACTGCGACGCGTGCGCCATGCGCGGCGAACGCCTCGGCGATTCCGCGGTTGATGCCGCTCGTGCCGCCTACGACGACGACGGTTTTGTCGGTGAAGTTGAGATACGCCATGGAGCGATCCTCCTCTACGACGGCGAGAGTACATCGAAAGGTGAGTGCGAGGTGATGGACCGGGCCGCATTCGTAGCCGGACACTCCGATGTCCGGCCCGGCGCGGAGCGCCGTCGGGTACGCAACGGAGAGTCCTCTGAGTTGCGCGGAGGAAAGGACCGCGGCGCATCGGAATGCGCCGCTACGAGTGCAGCGCCCGCATCAACCGTGCCGCAAACTCCTCCCACGAATATCGCGCGGCCGTCGCGGCCGCGGCACGCTCCATCGCCTCGCGATCGCACGAGGTGACGAAACGGTCGATCGCGGAGGCGAGCGCGGCGGGGCTCTCGGGATCGATCAGGAGTCCGTTCCCGCCGTCGGTAACGATCTCGGGCATGCCACCGACGCGCGTGGCGATGACGGGGCGGGCGAAATGAAACGCCGTGAGCACGACGCCGCTCTGCGCCTCGTGGCGGTACGGCGCAAGCACGACGTCGGCCGAGGCGAACCAGGTCGCGATCTCCGAGTCGGGGATGAACCGAAAATCGAATCGCACGCGCGCATCGTCGAGGCCCAGCCGCCTCGCCTGCTCCCGGTATTCCGCCTCGCCGCCGTACCAGGCTTCACCCGCGACCAGCAGGAGGACGTTGCTGCCGAGCTGCGGCCAGGCGTCGAGGACGACGTCGAGCGCCTTGAATGGGCGCACGTGCCCGAAGAAGAGCGCGACGCGACGGTCGAGCCCGATTCCCAACGTCTCCCGCGCAGCCACGCGGCTCGGAATCTCTCCGCCCAGCTCGTGCACCGGCAAGAAGACCTCGGCGATCTCCGGCGTGACACTCTCGCCTAACCGCCGTCTCGCCTCGTCCGCTTCGCTCCTGGCGTGGATCACGAGCAGATCGGCGGAACCGAGGGCGCGCGTCGTCAGCCAGCTCTTCCACGATGATGGCTCCTTGTCGGTGATGTTGTGGCACTGGTAGACGACACGCGTCGCTTTCGGCAGGAACGCGCGCATCACGAGGTACGGCAACGCCCAGACCCAGACCCACCAGGTGAAGATCACCGCGTCGGGACGCTCGCGCCGCAGCCGCAGCCCTTCGCGAATCCAGGTCAGCGGGTTGACGACGTCGATCGAGAAGCGTGCCCCGCGCGGCGTCTTCGACACGAGCGTCGGATCGCGATCGTTCCCCCCGGGATAGAAGAGGCGCGGGAACTGCCGGCTGAACGAGTGGATCGCGACGTCGTGAGACTTCCCAAGCTCCTCCGCCAGCCGCGTCGTGCAGTACGCGATGCCGGCGCGGAAGGGGTAGACGGGGCCGACGACGGCGAGCTTCATGCGATTCGTCCTGGCAGTCCCGCAAACTCGATGGAAACGAGGCGAACACCGAAATGTCGAATGTCGAATGTAGAATGAAGAATGAATAATGAAAGGCAGGGCTCGGTACTCAATTCTTCAATACTCAATCTTCATTCGACATTCTACATTTCGGTGTTCGCGGATCGCCCCGGACCGTCAGCGATTGCCCAGAGCGGTGAGGCTCTCCCACTCGTGCACGAACCGCCCGAGATCGCGCTGGCGGCTCATGGCAACGATGGCACGTGCAACGGTGGCCGCTTCGATTGCGCGGTACTTGCGGAGCTTTCCGCCGAGCAGCGGGTTGTAGAGCGGCGCGGCGAGCTGCGCGATCCGCTCGCCGAGGCGCTTCTCGCTGCGAGCACCGAGGAGCAGGCCGGGACGGGCGATGTCGATCCGCTGGAAGACGAGATCGAAGAGACGGTGCTCGACCTCCCCTTTCACGCGCAGGTAGAAGCTCTTCGAAGCCTCGCTGGCTCCCACGGACGAGACGAGGATCGCGTGTTTCGCGCCGAGGTTCTTCGCGATTCGCGCGAGGCGGAGCACGAGCTCGCGATCGACGGCGAGGAATGCGGTCGGCGATCCCGCGACCTTCATCGTCGTCCCGAGGCAGCAGACGTAGGTGTCGATGCCGCCGCCGGACACGTCTCTGATGCGGGACTCGAGCGCGGCATCAGAGTCGGAGTCGGCGAGATCGGCGACGACCGGAACGATCCTCGCGTCGGTGAAGCCGGGATCGCGGCGGACGGGCACGGCGACCGTTCCCGCGATTGTCGAATCGGCCGCCAGCCCGAGTGCTACCTGTCGTCCGATGAGCCCGGTCGATCCGGCCAGAAGAATGTGTTTCGTCATGAGGAGAGAGTAATGCAGGAGGGGTCATCGATGTGGAGTGCGAAAGCGAAGCTTTCGCGGCGGCGCGAAGCGATGTGGAGTGCGAGAGCGAAGCTTTCGCGGCGGCGCGAAGCGCCGCACGTGAATGCGTTTCGTCACGGTCGCCTTCGGCGACGCGCAGGCAGGAGTGCCTGCGCCACACAACCTCAGCTACGCATCGAGAAAACTCGTCACCGTCGAAGCGAGGTACTTGCCCCACGTCTTCGGCTGGAAGACGAGCGAGGACGACATGAAGCAGGAGTGCGTGCAATGGCACTCCTTCGCGGCGATCGAGGCGCGCTGCCTGTCGGCTTCGGGCGAGAACCAGAGCTTCGCGAAGTCGTACCCGACGTCGCGAACGTTGCCTACCGCCTCGCGCAGCTCGCACATCCGCACTTCGCCGCGCGCGTCGATGACGCCGGAGATCGTCCCCGCAAAGCAGGGCGTCACCTGGGTCTCCTCCTCCAGGACGCGCAGCTCGACCTGGCGCGAGTAGATCTTCACGAACTTCAGAAAACCGTCGTACTTCGGGAATGTCTGCCAGTAACGCTCGAGGCGCGGCAGCACTTCGCGATAGCGCTCCGTCGTGATCGGCTGGATGTTCTTGTCGGGCTGGTCGCCGCGAAGCATCTCGAACGAGTGGAACGAGATCTCGGGGAAGTCGCGCCTGACGACCGCCGTCAGCTCTTCGAGATCGTCGACATTGAAGGTGCACAAGCACGTGTGCACATTAAGGGTGAAGTTCGGGAAGCGAGGTTTGAGCGCGGCGAGCTTCGCGTAGGTCGCCTTTGCCTTCTCGTAGCAGCCGGGGACACCGCGGATCCAGTCGTGCTTCTCGCCGACGTGGTCGATCGAGATGTTGATCACGACCTGCGTCCCGGGACACTTCTCGAGGATCTGCTCCGCCTGCCGCGCGATCGCATCGGGCGCCACGGCTCCCGTCGGGATCGTGATCTGCTTCGCGCCCTTCCTTGTCGACAGCGCTTCGCAGATCTCCGGCAGGTCGCGCCGCATGAACGGCTCGCCTCCGCTCATCACGACGAAGAGCAGGTCGTCGAGGGAGTCGATCGTCTTCAGAAGCTCCTCGGTCGACAGCTCGTGCTCCTTGTCCTTCCGGAGCTGCTCCCAGTTGAAGCAGGTGCGGCAGAACGAGTTGCAGTCGTAGGTGAGGCCGAGGATCACGTAGATCGGCTTCATCCCGCGTCGGGAGACGAGATAGCGGAGGTACTGCGCCTTGTCGGAGAACTTCATCGCGTGTTGGCTGAGTGAACCGGAGGTCGCGCGAAGGTGTTCCATCGGAGGGGAGACGAAAGGCGAGAGGCGAAAGGCGATAAGCAGGCCAGAGGCCAAAGGCCAAAGGCCAAAGCAGGCAGGTGATTTGCGGAGGCTGCACGGGGGGCGCGGGTCGGGAGGCTTCGTCGCGTAGCGACGAGGGATCGGTAGCCCCCGGCTTCAGCCGGGGGATGGGCAATCCGTGATTGCCATTCGCGCCGCATCGCGGCGCAGGAAACGACCGGGCGCGGGCACGCCGCGCTCCTCACCGCCTCGCCGTCACAAGCCCCCAGCAGATCCCGAAAAAATAGGTCGCGTGGTGAACCATGAACGCGAACGGGATGAGAGGCCAGGCGGCGGGTCGCAGCCGCGTCACCGCGCAACCCAGCGTGAAGGTAATCGCGACATATGCCGCGAGCATCCCCATCGCGACCCTTGGCGCCAGGAATGCTGCCGAGACGAAGAGCAGTCCCGCGAGAAGGAAGCCAATCACTTTCGGATTCCGGTAACGCCGTCCTGCCGACACGAGAAGCTGCCCGGTTTTCACCCGGTAGCGCCATCGCTGGCGGATGTACGCGCCGGGAAACGCGCGACGCCGGTGAAAGACCACGGCCGTGTCGTGATAGACGACGCGCCCCTCGGCCATCAATAGCTCCACGAGAGCGGTGTCCTCGCCGATGTAGCCGATGTCCGCGTCGAACCCTCCCACCGCCTCGAACGCTTGACGGCGCACGACGAGATTCACGAGCGCGACGTCGTGGGGCGACGTCAGGTGAAAGATCCCTCGCCGCGACTCGTGCGCGGCGACGCCACTGCCGATCCACCGCGTCCTGAGGAGCGTGTCGGAGACGAGCTCCGCGAAGCTCGAGTCGGCGGGTGCCGGGTCGGGGCCGCCGACGGCGAGCACGCCAGGGTTGTCGTCGAGAAACGCCGCGGCCCTTGCGAGCCAGTCCTCGCGCGCGAACGCGTCGTCGTCGATGAAGGCGAGGTACTCCCCTCTCGCTTCGGCCGCGGCCGCGTTGCGCCTCACGGCGGGGTTGCGGACCTCGACGACGAGCAGGCGCACCCGGGGATCGCTCGGCAGCTCGATGCGCGTTGCCGCCACGACGATCAGCTCGAGCAACCGAGGGCCCTGGGCCAGAACCGCCGCCACGGCGCGCTGCGCGTCCGGGCCCGGGCGGTCCATCGGCATGATGACGGTGCAGCCCGGGCTGATCGCGGCATGGCTCATCTGGGTGTGATACTTTAATCGACAGGCCCGGAGCGCGACGAAAGGATTCGACGCGCCAACGAAACATCGCACGAGGAGCAGTTGAAGCTCGTCATCCAGATTCCCGCCTACAACGAAGAAGCGACCATCGCCCGCACGCTCGCCGATCTCCCGAAACGGATCGATGGCTTCAGCAGGATCGAGACGCTCGTCATCGACGACGGCTCGACCGACGGCACCGTCGCCGCGGCGCGCAGCGCGGGCGCCGATCACATCGTCCGGCTCGTCAGCAATCGCGGTCTCGCCACCGCGTTCGTCGCTGGGATCGACGCGTCGCTGCGCCTCGGTGCCGACGTCATCGTCAACACCGACGCGGACAATCAGTACGTCGGAGCCGACATCGCCAAGGTGGTGAAGCCGATCGTCGACGGCTCTGCGGAGGTCGTCATCGGCGACCGTGACGTGCAGAACTCGCCGCATATGGGCCCGGTGAAGAAGCTGCTCCAGAAGATCGGGAGCAAGGCCGTCGGGCTCGCCTCAGGTGTCGCCGTGCCCGATGCGACGAGCGGCATGCGCGCCTTCTCGCGCGACGCGGCTTACCAGATCAACGTCTTCAACCCGTTTACCTACACGCTCGAGACGATCATCCAGGCGGGCAACCGCAACTTCGGGCTGCAGTCGGTCGTCGTCGGCACGAACGCGCCGACGCGCCCGTCACGCCTCTACCGCGGCGTCGCGAGCTACGTGCGCAAGTCGATCGTCACGATCTTCCGCGTCTACGCGCTCTACAAGCCGCTGAAGACCTTCTCGCTGATCGGCGGGCTCCTCTTCCTCGCCGGCGCAGCGATCGGCGCGCGCTTCCTCTGGTTCTACTTCACGGAAGGCTCGGCCGGGCACATCCAGTCGCTGATCCTCGCCGCCGTCCTCCTGATCTCCGGTTTCCAGACCGGCCTCATCGGGCTCCTCGCCGACCTGATCTCCGTGAACCGGAAGCTCTCCGAGGAGATCCTGATCCGCCAGAAGAAGCTGGATCCGAAGGGGCTGACGAACCGGCCGGGGAAGGAGCGCGACAAGCACCATCATGCGCGCCGCGGCCGCGTGGAGCGGGAGCAGCCTTCCGACCAGATCGAGACGCAGTGGGTGTGGCTGATCGACGAGGCGAAGCTCGACGCGCCGCGCGACGAGTCACAGAGCGCGGAGGCCGCGCCGACGGGTCCGACGCGGCGGCGGAGACGGCGAAGACGACGTCCGGGCGGGCCGCACGGGCCCGAGACCACGCCCGCTCCTGAAGAGGTCTAGTCGTGGCTACGGCCTCCGGCCGTAGCGCGGAGGCGGGACGCCTCCGCCACTAGAGGCTTCCGCGATCAGTCGTCGTCGTTCGACGGGAGCCAGCTGTGGACGAATTGCCGCGTGACCGCCATCGCGAGACGCAGGTCGCGCGGCACGTGAACGAGCGGATGAATCGCGCCGTACGTGTGCGTCGCCGTCTCGATCACGACCATCGAGGCGTTGTGCGACGCTTCGTGGATGACGGTCGCTTCTTCCACCGGCACCGATTCGTCAGCCGCGCCGTGCAGCACGAGCATCGGAAGCTTGAGCTCGCCGAGCACCGTGTTCAGGTCGAGCCGGTCGCGGTGCGCGTCCAGATCGTCGAGCAGCTTCGTCGAGATCCGCATCGTCTGCTTCGTCCGGGCGTTCTCCACCTCGAGAAATCCGTCACGCCTCCACTGGGCAATCGTCGCCTCGTCCCAGCGGCGCAGCTCCGAGATGGCGCTCCAGGTGATCACACCCGTGACCTCCGGAACCTCGCGGGCGCCGAGGATCGCGACGGCTCCTCCGCGTGAGTGCCCGAACAGGAAGAGCGGCAGCGCGCCGAGCCCGTCAAACGCCCGCGCGTGCGCGACCACGCGCGCAAGGTCCGCGAGCTCCACCGAGTAGGTATCGTCCGCGAAGAGGTCGAGGCGATCAAACGTCTCCGAGCCCTCGGTGATGCCGCAGCGCGACATGTCGAAGCGACACGACGCGATGTGCGAGTCGGCGAACGACTCGCTCGTCCACGGGAAGAAGCCCCAGTCCTTGAACCCCTTGAACCCGTGAATCGTCACGACGAGCGCGACCGGTTTCTCGGGAATCTCGATCACTCCGCGGATCGGCAGCCCTTCGTCGGACGCGATCTCGAACGGGTGTTTCTCGCACGGAATCACGCTGCGGATTGTAGAGGATTTCGAATTTCGAATTTCGAATTTCGGATTCAGAGGCCGGGTCAGCGCGAGGCGACCGCGTGTGGCGCAGACACTCCTGTCTGCGCC
>JBPPMG010000513.1:0-6294 GCA_051305935.1 Thermoanaerobaculia bacterium | reverse complement strand
TTGACGAGCGCCGCGTCCACCCGCGTCGCGGGATCGGTCTCGCCGATGGGCTGCTGCCTCAGCACTGCCGACTGCTGCAGCGCCGTGGGATTCGCTGTGGTCTGCCCCGCGCTATCGGGGGCCGAGCCGTGCACCGCCTCGAAGACCGAGCCCTTCTCGCCGTGGTTCGCGCCCGCAACCACGCCGAGGCCGCCTACCAGGCCCGCCGCGAGATCGGACACGATGTCTCCGTAGAGATTCTCGAGGACGAGCACCTGAAACTGGTTCGGATTCGTGACGAGCTGCATGCAGAGGTTGTCGATGATCTTGTCGTTCGTGCGGATCGCCGGGTACTCCTTCGCGACGTCCTGGCAGCAGCGCAGGAAGAGCCCGTCGGAGAGCTTCATGATGTTCGCCTTGTGAACGGCTGTCACCAGGCTGCGCCCGTGGGTCTGCGCGTACTCGAAGGCGAACTTGGCGATCCGCATCGACGCCTTCTCGGTGATGATCTTGATCGACTCGACGACGCCCGGGATGATCTCGTGCTCGATGCCGCTGTAAAGCCCTTCGGTGTTTTCCCGAACGATGACGAGATCGATGTTCTCGAAGCGGCTCGGGACGTTCGGAAGGCTCTTGACCGGGCGGAGATTCGCGTAGAGATCGAGCGCCTTGCGCAGGCGCACGTTCACCGACTGGAAACCCTTGCCGATCGGCGTGGTCACCGGCCCCTTGAGCGCCACCTTGTTTCTGATGATCGAATCGAGAACCTCGTCCGGGAGCGGATCGCCATGCACCGCGATCGCCTCGGCGCCGATCAGCTGGCTGTCCCAATCGACCTTCACTCCAGCCGACTCGATGATCGACACCACCGCCCCGGTAACCTCGGGGCCGATTCCGTCGCCGTGCAGCAGCGTAATTGTGTGAGCCAACGTCGTCTCCTTCGCGTCGCGCGCCTCCCGTCGATGGGTGGCGCTTCAGTCTATGCGGGTGTGAACTGCCAGGGGAAGTGCTCGCGGATCTCGGGCCACTCGCCGAGCCTCTCGACACAGTCGCGCGTCGTTTCCAGCGTCGGCCCCACGTACTCGAGGTAGTGGCCGCGACCGTAAACCACCGCCATCCGCGCAAATGTTCCGACCGCCTTCATCGATCGCTGCAGGAGGCTCTCCAGGTACCGCCGCCCCAATGCCGCTTCGTCCGCGCCAAGGATCTCCCTCCAGCGCTCGAGGAGGCGCCGCTCCTCGTCCGGCCCGATCGTCCTCCAGACACCGCGGTCGCGAAGTAGCGAGGCTAGATCGTAGGTGTCGGGCCCCATGCGGAGATCCTGATAATCGATGACGATAAGATGATTTTTATTTACGTGAATATTCTGACCATGATAATCACGATGACATAGCACGTACGGATGCTGTGTCAGTTTGCGCGAGAGACGCGTGAACGCCTGCCTCAGCGCGAGAATCGCCACTTCGCTCGTGACGCCCGCGAGCTTCATCACGTAGAACTGCAGCGTCATCTCGAGCTCGGCGCCGAACTTCTCCGCGTCGAACGCGGGATTGATCGCCTCGGCTTCGCGAGCGCCTTGAAGCCTGCCGAGATGATCCACCGCCTCACGGTAGCGCGCGATCGCCGCCTCACGGTCGCGGGCGAGCAGCATCGTGAGACTGAGGTCGCCCACATCCTCCTGCAGAATGGACCGCTCCGATCGCGCGAGAATCTTCGGAACCGGCAGGTGTCCTGCAAGTGCGTCGTGCGCCCGGGCAACGCGCGCGATGTCGGCGCGGATCTCGGGCGGGTAGAACGCGAGAACGCGCGTTCCCTCGCCGGGTACAGCGACGCGGAAGTAGGCGCGCGCCGACGCGTCGCCGGCGATGCGCTCGGACGCCCAGTCAGGGCGTCCGAGCCAGAGGTCGAGATCGTCGGCCGCTTCGGGAGGCAGGCTCTCTCTCATCGGTAGCGATGCATCATCAGGGCCTGCTATTTGGGCGCCGGGCCCTTTTCGTTGTCCTTCGCGGCGCGAACGATCGCCTTCTTGATCGCGACCGGCTTCATCGCCTGGTCGTTGCGCGGTCCGCCCTTCGGGCCCGCCACGATCTTGTCGACCACGTCCATGCCGCTGGTCACCTTGCCGAACACCGAGTACTGGTTGTCGAGCGCGCCCGCGTCGTCGACGCAGATGAAGAACTGGCTGCGCGCGCTATCGGGATCCTGCGAGCGTGCCATCGAGAGGATGCCGCGCGCGTGGTGCACCGAGCTGAACTCGGCCTTCACGCCCGGGCCCGACCCGCCCTGTCCCCACTTCGTGCTGTCGTCCGAGCGGGTGTTCGGGTCGCCTCCCTGGATGACGAATCCGGGGATGATCCGGTGGAACTTCGTCCCGTCGTAGTCGCCCCCTTCGGAGCGATCGATGAAGTTCCTGACGTGGTTCGGGGCAACGTCGGGATAGAAGCGGATGGCGATGGTGCCGAGGTCGGTCTCGAGCTCGACGACCTTGTCGACGTAGTAGGAGTCGGGCTTCGTCTCCTCCTTCGCCATGGCAGTCTCGGTGGCCGGCGTGGCCGATGACGCTTCGGTTGCGGCCGGCGCCGAATCCGCGATAGCCGCGGGTGCGGCGGTCTCGGTCTCGGCAGGAGAGGCACATCCGATCAGGGTGATTGCGAAAAGGATTCCAATGAAGAGCTTGCTGCGCATGTTTCCTCCAGAAATGGGCCGACGAGTCGGCCGGATTGGCGCCCGCATTCTACAGGAGGATTCGCGCGATCAGCGCTGGATGGGGCCGACGGGAGAATCGGGAGCGCGGCGCAACTGGATGTTCCCGCTGTCGGCCACGATCGTCATCACCGGACCGCCGCCGTTGACCTTCCCGGTGGCACGAACGCGCATCCGGTCTCCGACCCGCTCACGCACGACGGTCAGCCCGGGAAAATCCGACTCGACGCGATTCGCAGCGTCCGCGTCCATCAGGATCGTCGCGTCGATATTGACCTTCGCGCCCTTCCCGATCTCGAGAGTCACGTTTCCGCGCGAGGTCTTCAGCTCCGAGGCTTCCTGCACGCCACGGTGATCGAGCCTCACGCGGATGTCGCCCGACCGGGTGAAGACGGACACGCGATTCGAAGCGTCCGAGACAGCGACGTCGCCGCCGCCCGACTCCACGGTGAGAGGCCCGCCCGCGTACCTCACGTTCACGGAGCCGCCACCCGTAACGACGCGACCGCCCTTCTTCGCCGAGCGCACGCTGACGCCCCCTGCGAGCGTGCGCGCTTCGAGCGTGCCCGAGATCTCGCCGAGGTTCACCGGGCCGCCCTGCGAGCGAACGGTGCAGTCGCCGGTGACTCGCCCGAGGACGACCTCGCCGCCTGCGGCGCTGATCCTGGCGTATCCCTGAATCTCCCCGACGAAGACATTCTCGCCGAGGTGCGCGACGTATTCGTAGTTCCCCGCGACGCTCGATTTCTTCACGACGAAGGAGCGGGCGCTCGGCGGCTCGATCAGCAGCGTCCGGACCACGCTCTGGTAGACCCCGGCCAGATCGTCCTTCTCCGCGACGGCGGGCCGCGGCGGAGCCGGCGCCGGCGCCTGCGGCAGGACCGATGCGGCCAGAGCGCGCGCGTTCTCGTACGGAAGCAGGTAGATGCGTCCCGTGATCGTCGATGCGCGGACCGAGGCGGCGCCTCCGCCGTTGACCGAAGCCTGGAAAGTGCGCTGCCCCGGCTTGTCCACGGCACGACCGTTCACTGTGAACCCGGCGAGGATGTCGCCCTTCATCGTTTCCGCGTACCACTCGAACTTTGACGCCTGAGGCAGGCGGATCTCGATGTTCCCGTTCACCGAGGTGAACTGGCTTCCGGTCACAGGGCGCTGCGAGAAGCTCGCGACGATGTTCGCGTTGACCGTGTCGACCTGGACGACGCCCTTCGCGTCGTTGATCTCGACGTTGCCGCGCCAGTTCCGCACGTAGAGCTTCGCGTTCATGCCGGAGATGCGAACCTTCTCGGCGACGCCGGAGATCACGTTGAGCGTCGTGTTCTGCGGCACCTTCACGACGTAATCGATCCGGGCAAATGCGCGCGCGGAATTCGCGAGCCCCGTCGACTTGACGACACGATTCTCCGGAGTGCCGCCGAAGTTGACCGCGGCCCCCTTCCGGAGCGAGTCGAGCGTCGCGTCGTCGGCCGCGCGCAGCACGCGTGTCGTCTCGATGACGACCTTGTCGCCGCCGCCGGTGACGACGATCGAGCCGATCGCGTTGTCGATCCAGAGGACTCCCCCGGTGCGCACGTCGACCGTGCGCGTCGACTTGTCGCTGAACGACTTCGGCAGCTTGTTCGCGTCGGCCGCACCGATCGGCGCCGACGCGAAAATCGCGATGGCGAACGCCGCGGCGCCCGCGCTGTTCCAGGCTAGTCGCATCACAGGTTCATCTGGCTCAGGGCTTCGGCCGCCTTCACGCGGACGTACGGGTTCTCGTCATTCTGCGAGGCCTTCTGGCGCAACGTCTCGACCTCCGCCGGACCGAAGCCGTTCGGCCCGGTCGCGAAGTTCGTCAGCGCTTCGATCGCCTTGATGCGCACGTCGGGATTCGGATCGTTCTGGAGCGCGCCGATCAGGGCCTTCCGCGCCGTGGACGCGGCGGGGCCGAGGCTCGCCGGCGACAGCGACCGCAGGGTCTCGACCGCCTTGAGGCGGACGCCTTCGTGCGCGTCGCTGCGAAGAACGCTGGCCAGCGCCGCGACGATCTGCGGATCGGTCGTCTCGCTGTTCGAATAGGTGTCGCGCACCCACTGCATCGTGTTCGAGCGCGAGCTCGTGGGATGCTCGGTGTCGCCCAGCACGTAGGCTGCCAGGTTCACGAGGCTGCGGTCGGTCGGCTTGCCCTGGACGGTCACCTTCTGGGTGAAGTCGAACATCATCCCGACCTCGCCCGGCTTCTCGGCGTCCTCGATGAAGCGGACATTCGAGATTGCCGGGTTGCCGGCGATCTCGGGAAAGAGCTGGTCGGCCGCGAGGGAGGTGTTCTCGGCGATGCGGAACTGCGCGGCTGGCGCGGCCGAGGTGAGGTCGCCCGAGGCCGGCGCGGCGACGTTGCGCGAGGAGCCGGCGAAGTAGGCGCCGCCGGCGACCACGGCGATCGCCGCTGCCTGCGCGAGCCAGCGGACGGCGGGACGGCGCGTGAACGGCACGACGACGTTGCGACGCGGCGCGACGCTACCCATCCGCTCGACCTCGTCGAGGAAGCGGCCGCGGACGCGCGACGGCACGGGCCGGTCGGGCGCTTCGGCAAGCAGCTTCCAGGTATCGCGGGTCGCCGTCCACTCGGCTTCGCACGAGGCACACGATTCGATGTGCTGGTGTGCCTTCTCACGCTCGCCGGCGGCGAGCGCTTCGGTCACGAGCAGCGGCATCTGTTCGCGGATTAGTGTGCAGTCAGACATCGTCCATCTCCATCCATGGGATCCGTGAGGATCTTCTTGAGCGTTTCCATCGCGCGGAACACGCGCGTTTTCACCGCGCCCTCGCTGCAACCGGAGATCTGCGCGATCTCCGCGTACGAGAGCCCCTGGTAGCGCGACAGCAGAATCGCCTCGCGCTGTTCGGGGGTGAGTTTCTGGAGGGCATCGCGTACGAGCTTCTCCGTTTCGCGGGTCTCGAGAACGTGCTCGGGCGAATACTCGGCAGGGGCCGCAATCGTCAGAAGCGCTTCCTCGTCGTCTTTCGCCTTGTTGTCGGACTTGCGCAGATAGTCGCGGCAGAGGTTCGCCGTGATCGAAAAAAGCCACGTCGAGAGCTTCGCCTCTCCATTGAACTGGTGTGCGTGCTTCATCATCTTCACGAACACTTCCTGCGTCGCATCCTCCGCCGCCTCGCTGTTTCTGAGAAAGCGGTATGCAAAGTTGTAGATCCGCGTGCTGTAGCGGTCGAACAGCACCGCCGCAGGCGAGTAATCACCGCCCTGCACGAGCCCCATCAGCTCCTGGTCCGTCAGGTCGGTCATCGCCTTCTCTGTCATTGGGACGCGCATGTGTACGGAAAGTTACGGCCAGGCACCAGAACAGCGGACTGGCCGGGGGGAATCCTGCCTCCGCCCACCCGATTGCTCGATTGCGCGATTGCGCGATTGCTCGATTGCCCCGTCAGCATCGCTTCGCCTCTAAATCGAGCAATCGCGCAATCACGCAATCGCGCAATCCCCCGTCGGCCGCGCCACCGCCGCCGCGGCAAACGCCACCGCGAGCACGTCGAGCATGTTCATCAACACCTCGGCGTCGCCGAAGTTGTACTCGAAAAGCCCCGCGATGCCGAGCCCGACCACCGCAACCA
>JBPPMG010000193.1:0-4563 GCA_051305935.1 Thermoanaerobaculia bacterium | reverse complement strand
TTCGGCGACGCGCAGGCAGGAGTGCCTGCGCCACATCGGGTAGCTCCGCGCCCGTCTAACAACTAGCAACCAACAACTAACAACCCGCTACGCGTTTGCAATCGCACACGCATTCCTCTACCGTTTGATCCGTCCACGATCCTCGAGGTGCCGGGAATGGAAGCGCAGAAAGATCCGCTCGCGCTCCTTCAGCGGGAGAACGAGCAGTTACGCCGTGCGGTGCAGGAGCTTTCGACCCTGCTCGATCTTTCGCGCGCGATCGGCGCGTCGCTCGACTCCGGCGAGATCATGCGGACGATCATCAATCGCTCCCTCAAGGCGGTGAACGCGCAGCAGGGAGTGATCACCCTGGTCGACCCCGAACGCAAGCTGCCGACGGCGACGCTCGTGCGAGCAAACGTCAGTTCCTCCACACATCGTCCGTTCAGGATCACCGAATCGCTTCTCGGTTGGATGGACCTCAACAAGCACCCGCTGGTCGTGAACGACCCGCGACTCGACGAGCGATTCCATGGCGTCGAGTGGGATCCCGACGTGACGACGCTTCTCAGCGTGCCGCTCCTGATCAAGTCCGAGCTCAACGGGATCCTCACCGTGTTCAACAAGAAGGATGGAGCCGTCTTCGATTCGAACGACGAGCGGCTTCTCGCGATCATCGCGTCGCATTCGGCGCAGATCGTGGAGAATGCGCGTCTCTACGAGGAAGAGCGCGCGTTGCTGCGCATGCGGGAGCAGCTTCACCTGGCGGCCCAGATCCAGGATCATCTCCTGCCGACGAAGGAGCTCGCCATCGCCGGGTACGACGTCGCCGGCAAGAGCCTCGCGGCGCAGGAGGTTGGCGGCGACTACTACGACTTCGTCCCGATGAACGACGGGCGTTGGGCGGTCTGCCTGGGCGACGTGTCTGGAAAGGGCCTTCCTGCGTCGCTGCTGATGGCGAACGTGCAGGCGACGATCCGGCTGCTGGTGTCGATGGACCTGCCGGCGACCGAGGCGATCTCGCGCGCGAATTCGTTCCTCTGCCGGAGCACGCCGACCGAGAAATTCGTGACGTTCTTCTTCTCTGTGCTCGATCCGGCGACCAACACGCTCACCTTCTGCAACGCCGGCCACAATCCTCCCTTCCTCCTGTCCGGGAACGAGAGGCGAGGTCTGCGCACCAATGGACTCGTCCTCGGGATGGTCGACGGATTCACCTATCAGCAGGATTCGGTCAAGCTGCTTCCCGACGATCTGATCGTGATCTACTCCGATGGAGTTACCGAAGCGATCGACCCGCACGAGGAGGAGTTCGGAGACCGGCGGCTGATCGATGTCGCGCGCCGGCATCGCGCCGAGTCCGCGGCGGAGATCGTCGCAGCCATCGCCGACGCGGTCCAGGAGTTCGGCGCGCAGCAGGCGCAGCAGGATGACATCACCATCGTCGTGCTCAAGCGAACCGACTAGACGCGGTGCGGTGCGGGGCACCTTAGTCCTGACGAACGAAACGGCCAGCCTTGCTTTCGCGCGGCTGGCCGTTTCGATTCAGGTCGTGAAGCTGACTACGGCTTCGTGGTGCAAAGAGCGTAGCTGCCGCTTCCGCTGTACGACTTCACGCGCCAGCGATACGTCCCCGACGTTCCACTGTAGGTGACGTTCTCGGTCGACGTCGACCCGGTTCCGCTCTTGACGCTCGACCAGGTCGATCCACTCAGCTTCTCGAGATACAGGTCGAAGTCGGTTCCCGCGGGTCCGGTGAGTTTTCCGGTGTGGGAGCCGGATACGCTGCTGACGTAGCCGCTCGAGCTCGGCGCGTACGCCGTGCCGCCGGAAGCGAGTGATCCGGTGTAGTTCGTGCATCCCGCGGCCGCGCTGTAGGTCGCGGTGAGCGACGCCCCTGAGTATGCCGCATAGCCGTAGAGGCTGATGTACCAGTCTCCCGCAGCGGGATTGGTGACGCTGACCGGTTCGGCGTTTCCACCGAGGTACGGCCGGTAGTCGTAGACGCTGCTGGTCGGCTGTGCGCCTAACTTCACGTACATGTCGAGATCGCCGGTGCCGCCCGAGGTGGCGATGGCGAGGCTCGCCTGGCCGGCGGGAACCGTGATCTTGTAGTGCGTCCACGATCCGGTCGCGCCGGAGAGATTCGTGACGGGCACGCCGCTCGTTAGGGCAGTCGGGCCGGAAGGCGTCGTCGCCGTCGTGAACGAACGGGTCGCCGAGGTGGTGCCCGATCCGCACGCGTTCTTCGCGATGACCCTCCAGTAGTAAACCGTGCCCGCGGTGAGCGGGCCGGCGGTCGTCGAGGTCGACGTCACGTTCTTGAGGAACGCGGGCGACGACGCGGTCGACAGGTAGAGGTCGTACGACGTTGCGCCACTCACCGCGCCCCACGACAGCGTCGGCGAGGTCGACACGCCGGTCGCACTCGCGGAGGGGGACGACAGCGTCGTCGTGCCGGGGTTCGTGCAGGTCGTGCCGGCGTAGTCGGCGACGAGAGAAACGCCCGAGTAGGCCGAGTAGCCGTTGATGCTGATGTACCAGTCGCCCGACGCCGGGTTCGTGACGCTCACGGTCTCGGCGTTGCCCGACTTGTAAGGGCGATAGTCGTAGACGGTGCTGGTCGGCTGCGCTCCGAACTTGACGTAGACGTCGGCGTCGCCGGTACCGCCCGACATGTTGAGCGCGAGGCTCGACTGCCCGGCGGGAACGGCGATCTTGTAGTGCGTCCACGATCCGGTAGCTCCGGAGAGATTCGTGAGCGTCTGGCCGTCGTTGATCGTCGTGACCGTGGAGGTCGTGGCCGTGGTGAACGAGCGCGTCGCCGAGGCCGGGCCGGCGCCGCAGGCGTTCTTCGCGGTGACTGTCCAGTAGTAGACCGCGCCGGCCGTTAGGGGCCCGACGCTCGTCGAAGTCGTCGTCACGTTCTTAAGGAACGCGGGGTTCGAGGCAGTGGATAGGTAGACGTCATACGACGTCGCACCGGACACGGCGCTCCAGGAGAGCGAAGGCGAGGTCGCGACGGCGGTTGCGCCCGCGGCGGGTGACGAGAGTGTCGTCGTGGCCGGCAGCGTGCAGCCGCCGCCAGTGACGCTGATCGCGCGCGGCGTCCCCGCCGAGCCCGAGCGCGTGCGGACGAGGAAGCTGTCGTTGATTGCGACGCTGTTCGTGACGCCGGCCGCCGAGACGATGCCGCCGATGTAGTAGGTGCCCGTGGCGACCCCAGTCGGGATCGTCAGCGAGATCGCGCTCGACGACTCCCACCAGGTGGAGAACGACGGCCAGCTCAGCGTGCCGATGACGGTGTCGGCCGAGGTGATATTGGTGTCGCTGGAGAGATAGAAGGTGACCGTCATGTTGGCGATCGACGCCTGACCGCCGACGTTCTCGACACGGATGTTCGAGAGCGAGACGTTGCCGCCGGCGGCGACCGAGGTCGGTGTGAAGGTGGCGTAGGTCTCGCCGTACTGGCTTGCGCCGTACTTGAACGGGTAGACGGCGAGATCGCTGATCGCGGTCGCGACGCCCGGGTAGTGCGCGCGCAGGTTCCTCGCGTCGATGCGCGTGACGAACCACCCGGAGTCGTCGTTCATGTAGTTCATCGTGGAGAAATGCTGGAACACATGGTGGTCGCCGAGGATGTGGCCGACCTCGTGAAGGACGGTCGTCTGAACGACCGCCTTGCCGTCGTAGGCCGTGCGCGAAGTCGTCCACGCCGACTGGAAGTTGGCATTGATGAGGACGTCGGCCTGGGTGTAGAGGCCGCAACCGCGTCCAGTCGGCTGGCCGTTAGGCGAACCGATCGATTCGCACTCGTTGAAGTTGCCGAAGTTGGCCTGAGGCTCCATGAGCGCGACGCCGTAGGTCGTCGAATCGAGGGAGTAGCCGTAGCGGCTCGACGCCTGCGCGCTGGTGATGGGGGAGTTCACCTCGTTGATGCCGTTGCTCGGATTGCCGAGGGTGACGCCCGACTGCGGCGCGACGAGATTGAAAACGTTCGCGTGGTTCTTCCAGTTGTTGATCTCGGAGGTGCAGCCGCCGGTGTGTCCGGTTCCCTCGTAGCAGGTGATGTTGACGGGTGTGGTGCCCCATCCGCCGCACCAGCAGGAGTTCCAATCGGTCGCGTTCTGAGCGGCGGCGGGGAGGGCGAGTCCAAGCGCGATCAGCGAGATCGCGGCGAGGACGACGAGCAGGGTCGAGAGGTTCTTCGGATTCTTCATGGCCGTCTCGCTCCTACTCGTTCACGCGCGGCGTGCGCGGCATGTGGTGGCGATACTCGTCGACGAGGTTCATCAACGTGTCGGGGTCGACAGGCTGCCGATTGACGACGAGAGGCTCGGTGACCCTCACGCGCGGCATCGGGACGACGCGTCCCTCGGGGTCGCGGAGAACCGGTTCTGCTTCCATTCCCGGCTCGGGTTCAGCGACCATTTCGGTCATCAAGCCGAACGCGTCGACGTTCATCCTGCGGCCGCGCTGGAGCTCACCGTTCGCATCCCGCTCGATGATGTGACCGTTCGTGTCGACGAGGACGGTGCGGTTCGAGGCAGAGTCGCGCACGACGCGGAGAGCTCCCTTCCAGAG
>JBPPMG010000156.1:0-2148 GCA_051305935.1 Thermoanaerobaculia bacterium | reverse complement strand
GAATCCACCGTGCTCGACGCGAGGGGATTCACCCTCACGATGTACTCGTCGATGTTCTTCGCGCCGCACGCGCGCATCGCCACGCCGAGCCGCTCGTGGTAGCTCGCGAGGCGCCCATAGCCGCCCGGCTTCGCAACACGGAGCTCTACGCCGATCGTGCGACCGCCGACCCGCGCTACTCGCGCGCGAAGAACTCGAAGCTCCCGCCGCGCGTCGACAGCCGCCTGGAGACGTTCGACTGCCTCACCTGCGACAAGTGCATTCCCGTCTGCCCGAACGACGCGAACTTCTCGTTCGTCACCGGGCGCGCGAGGATCCCGGTGATGATCCTGCGCGGCTCGCCGGAACAGCCGGTGGTCGAACGCGCGGACGAGATCGTGCTCGAGCGCGAGGAGCAGATCGCGACCTTCGCCGATTTCTGCAACGAGTGCGGGAACTGCGACGTCTTCTGCCCCGAGGAGGGAGGGCCGTACCAGTTCAAGCCGCTCTTCTTCGGCAGCGAGGCGTCGTGGCGCAAATGGAAGGAGCGCGACGGATTCTTCCTGCACGACGGGCTTGCGCTCGGCCGCGTGAAGGGGAAGGAGCTTCGCCTCGATGTCGATGGCGGTCGCGCGCGCTTCCAGGGCGACGGCTTCGACGTCGAGCTCGATATCGCAGAACCGGAACACTCGATTCAAGGGACGTGGAACGGGGACGTCGACCTCACCTGGTGTTTCATCATGGATCTGCTGCGGCGGAGCGTGCTCGATCCGTCGAAGATCAATTACATGAACATGCTTGCGTAGGGGCGACCCGCTGGGTCGCCCGTTCTCGATCGAGTTGGAAGATAGAAACCGACGGGCGACGCACCGCGTCGCCCCTACGAACCGAAGCCGCACAACCGTGCCGAAGATGACCTCGGCCATGGATCGTTTTCCAATAGAATCTCCGGGCTAACGACCTCGAAAAAGGGGACATTACTCATGACCAGCAAGGCCTCGCAGCACCTCAGCCGCCTCGACACGACGATCCTCGACAGTCTCCACGGCCGGAGCATGCTTCTCACGCAGGACTGGACGACCTCCGAGATCGAAGCGCTCTGCACGCTCGCCGAGACGCTGCAGGAGCTCGATCGCGAAGGGCGCGTCCCAGCGCTTTTCCCGCAGCAACTCTTCTGGGCGCTCTTCTTCGACCAGTCGACCCGCACGAAGTCTTCGTGGGCCGGCGCCGCCGCGCGCCTCGGCGGGCAGCCCGTCATCGTCGACGGCTCCTCGACCCAGGTCAGCCACGGCGAGACGTCGGTCGAGACCGGCGCGATGTTAGGCATGAATTCCCACGCCCTCGGTATCCGCCACGACCTGATCCTCGGCGAGGGCAACAGCTTCATGCGCGACGCGAAGAAAGGGATCGACGATTACCTCGTCGCGACGGGCGACGATCGCGTCGTGCCGGTGGTGAACCTGCAGTGCGACATCGACCACCCGACGCAGACGCTCGCCGACCTGCTCTGGCTGCGGGAGAAGTTCCCGGAAGGGCTCGCGGGAAAGACCGTGACGATGAGCTGGGCCTACTCGCCGAGCTACGCGAAGCCGCTCTCGGTCGCCCAGGGGATCATCACCCTCTTCACCCGCTTCGGGATGAACGTGCGACTGGCGCATCCGGAGGGGTATCAACTGATGCAGCCCTGTCTCGATGCGGCGAAGGCGAACGCCGCGACGTCGGGCGGGACGTTCACGGTGATGCACGACATGGACGCCGCGTTCGAAGGCGCAGACGTCGTCTACCCGAAGAGCTGGGGTCCGCACGACTTGATGCTCGAGCGGGTCGAGGCGAACAGGAAGCGCGACGCGGATGCGATGAAGAGCATCGAGAAACGTGCTCTCGACCGGAACCGCCTGAACACGGACTGGATCTGCGACGAGCGCCGAATGGGCCTGACGAAAGAAGGCAAGGCCCTCTACATGCATTGCCTTCCCGCCGACATCGGAGCCGAGGTCAGCCCCGGGGTGATGGAGCAGTTCCGCCACGACCTCGCGAGGGAAGCGAACAAAAAGGTATTCGCGATCATGGCGTTGCTGGCGGCGGCGAAGGGAAAGGGATTGAAGTCGGTGCTGGAACGCTCGGCGTTGTAGTAGGAGATGAAGGTCAACGGCCGGGCTCGGGCTCGGG